>JAYGEH010000087.1:0-3973 GCA_046582475.1 Rhodospirillales bacterium | reverse complement strand
CGCGATATTAGACTAAGATCGAGAAGTCGCAACGAAATTGCATGAGGCGTCGAGAGTCCGCAAAAGGTCATTGGACTAAACCGCTCGCGTGGTATTGTGAGCAGACCGTTGGGGCCGGAACAATAACGTGCGTGGCTGCCTGTCTATAGGATTGCGAGGTTTTGAACCTCAACCCTAGAGACAGGAGTTTACCATGGCCGACACAGCCACCAGCCAATTGCGCCAACGTATGATCGAGGACAGGACGTTGCGCGGTTTCTCGCCGGGCACCCAGCGCGGATACATCGCGGCGGTCAGGAATTTCACGGATTTTCTGGGCCGCCCGCCGGATCAGGCGGATGGGGAGGACTTGCGGCGCTATCAGCTTCACATGCGATCATCTGAAGCTACCGCCCACCTGACCCAGTGGCATCATGCCCCGGAACAGTTTGGAGGTCGCGGACATCTTCCGCGTCCATGGACATGGCTGGCGGCGCGCCAATGCCGGTCGTGTGAGCCTCGGCCAGCTGAAGGTGATGTCAGCAATTGAGCACTGCCGCACGGCGGCACTCGGTGGTCATGTGGCGGCATGCGAGGGCTGTGATCATATCCATATCGCCTACAGCAACCGTCATTGTCCGAAGTGCCAGGGAGCGGTGGCCAAGGACTGGCTGGCGGCGCGCCAAGCCGAGCTGTTGCCGGTGGCATACTATCATGTGGTCTTCACCCTGCCGGCACAGATCAGCGCCATCGCCTATCACAACAAGGCGACGATCTATGCCATCCTGTTCAAGGCCGCCGCCGAGACCCTGATCACCATCGCCGCCGATGCCAAGCATCTCGGCGCCCATATCGGCCTGACCGCCGTGTTGCATACATGGGGCTCGGCGCTGACCCATCATCCTCACCTCCACTGTGTCGTGCCCGGCGGCGGGATCGCACCCGATGGCAAACGATGGGTCTCTTGCCGGCCCGGGTTGTTTTTGCCCGTCCGCGTGCTCTCAAAGCTGTTCCGCCGGGTGTCTCTGGAGAAGCTCATCGCCGCCCATGAGGCCGGACACCTGCAGTTCTTCGGCGGTCATCGCCATCTTGCCGATACCAGAGACTTCGCCGATTATCTCCGCCCTTTGCGCAACATCGATTGGGTGGTCTATGCCAAGCGCCCCTTCGCCGGACCCGAGGCGGTGCTCGCCTATCTCAGCCGTTACAGCCACCGCGTTGCCATCGCCAACAGCCGCCTGATCTCTTGCACCGACAAGGGCGTCGCCTTCAAATGGAAAGACTATAGGGCCAAAGGGCAAACCCGCCGCAAGGTCATGACCCTGGCGACACCGGAGTTCATCCGCCGCCCAAAGGTCAAAGATTAGGATATCCGCAGGGTCAGTTTTGAGGGGAAGTTGGGTCCCTTTCCAAACAATTCCAATTGAGCTCGCTAGTCCCTTCGCATCTGGGCTTCCCCCAACCATCGGCGGCAAGGTATTGGACATCGACGACGACGTCGTTGAGGACAAGGACGAGGCCAACAACGGGACGTTTAGCCGTTTAGTATGGAGTGAGCCTGTTGTACAATCTCCCGGAAATTGAATGCCATATGCTGAATGTCAGAACATAAGATGCCAGATACGCACCCCCCCAAATTGTGCTCGTATTTTGCCGCGGCCGCGGCATTTAGGACCGGCAAGGACGATCCCCGGAATTTTCTCGAGCGCTGTATCGCGGTGATTGAGGCGCAGGACCCAAGCATCGACGCCTTTGTGGCGACCAATCTAGATGCGGCTCGCAAGGTGGCGGATGAGGCCAGCGAGCGCTGGAAATCTGGATCTACTCTATCGGCCATCGACGGGATGCCCGTCGGGATCAAGGACATCATGGAAACCGCCGACATGGGGACCGAACAAGGGTCCCCTTTGTTCACCGGCTGGAAAGGCGGGCGTGATTGCGCCGCCGTTGTCGCTTTACGCGAAGCGGGCGCGGTTATTGTGGGCAAGACCGTGACAACGGAATTCGCTGCGACCCACCCGGGCGGCACCCGAAACCCTTGGGATTTGGAACGCACCCCCGGCGGATCAAGCAGCGGATCCGCGGCCTCGGTGGCCGCCGGCATGTTGCCGGCAGCCCTTGGTACCCAGGTGATAGGCTCGATCCTTCGCCCAGCGAGCTATTGCGGATGTTTCGGCTATAAACCGAGCATCGGCGGCATCAACCGGGGTGGGAGTTTTGACGAATTTAGCCAGAGCAGTTCGGGCGTTCTCGCTGCCACACTGGAAGAGACCTGGAGCGTCGGGCGTGAGATCAGCGCTCGGGCGGGCGGCGATCCTGGCTTTCCGGGAATATCCGGCCCGCTCAAGGCGCCGGCACCGAAATATCCGCGACGCATCGCGTTGCTTGAGACGGCGGGCTGGGAAAAGGCCAACAATGAAGCAAAACAGGCGTTGATGGAGGGTCGCAAGCTTCTGTCGTCAAACGGTATTGAGTTCGTCGACAAGACCTCCGATGCGACCGTGGCGGAGGTTGAAAGCGCGATCGTCGATGCGATGACGCTCTCCATGAGTATCAATGCTTGGGAAGGTCGATGGCCGCTGAATACCTACTCGCGGGACATGGACCGGGCCAGCCTCAGTGAAAGTGCGCAGAACCGGTTGGCCCAGGCGGAAAAGATGGATCAGGATGAATACCAGGGACTTCTTGCTGAGCGCGAACGTATCCGGGAACTCTACGCCAGTCTCGCGGACGGCATCGATTTGTGCGCTTCTCTCGCGGCGCCCGGGGCGGCGCCAAAAGGGCTCGGATGGACCGGCGATCCCAGCTTCGTGGTACCGGGATCGCTGCTTGGCGCGCCGACTTTGTCATTGCCCGTGCTCACCGCCGAAGACGGAATGCCCCTTGGCCTGCAGCTTTTGGGGTTCATGAATCAGGATTCGGAGCTGTTTGCCGCCGCTGCCACCATTCTATCTCTGTTCGAAGATCAATAATCGATTAAGCGTTGCTTCCAACTCAAATTCAACGAGGCGGCCCGCCAAGCTTACCACTAATCAGCTGCAAACCATTTTCTGGTCGCCGCCTGCGAAACGGAAAGAGGCCTGCCGGAGGTAACCATGCACACTCCCGTTTTGTGCGAAGTGATGAACTCGGTTCTGGATTTTTTGAGACCCCGTTAGGATTGGCAAGTGCCGGTATCACCGCTATGCACGGCGCGGCCGTCCGCATGAAGTTGCCCAGATTGTAGGTCAGGGCGTGAAGCTGGAGCCGAACCTCGTTGTTAGGCAGCGCACGCCGCACCATTGGGGAACTGCCGCTGAAACTCAGGGAGCGATTGAGGGAAAATCAGTTCGTTGCGCTGGTGGATGTCCATAGCAGTCATGATGAGCAAATACTAAATCTGGTGGCTGTCTGCGTTAACCGGATTGGCATGGAATGAACGAGGGGCCTGATGGCAACAAAGCAAAACTCTATATAAAGAACATGGCAACAAGCTGGGTTGCCGAACAAATTCCATACGCCTGTCAGGTAGAATATTATGGCATAATAATGTATGATTGATTGTATGACGTTTGTTCGTTCCCTCCCCCGCCCCCGACACCCAACGGACCGGACTGAACGTAGTGAAGGAGGACCGTGATAATGCTTGATGGACCAATAGACGATGCCAGTAATGTCATTTCGATCAAGGGCGCGGCGAAGCCCGGCGAGGGGAAGCTGACCAGCAAGCAGTCGGCGTTTGTTCGGGGCGTCCTAAAGGGCTTGTCCCAAAGTGACGCATATCGGGGGGCCTATAACGTTGAAAACATGAGCGACAGTACGGTTTGGAACGAAGCATCAAAGCTGTTTGCGCACCCCGTGGTCGCCGCTAGGATACGTACCGGACAAGCCCGTCAGGAGGAGGCGGCAGTGCATACCGGCCTCAGCCTCCGTCATCACGTCGAGCGGGAACTGTACGCCCTCAGTACCAAGGCCGACACCGATCAGGCCCGGCTGAGGGCCTTGGAGTTGCTGG
>JAYGEH010000083.1:0-7531 GCA_046582475.1 Rhodospirillales bacterium | reverse complement strand
TAGAGCGGTTCCGGATAAATATGAATCAATTTGATGGGAACAAATCGGTTTTCCGGGTAGGCGCGGTGCGCCGCGCGATGCGGATCCATCGGGCCAGTGCCGCTACGCCCCCGGAGAGCCGATTTGGCCCACCGCAGGCCGGGTGCTTTCGATGCGTGGACGTCGTCGCACATCTTTGCCGATGCCATGCATCGCCATGCGACGCGCTCCTCGCCCACATGGGACCAAGGTGGGGGCAAAATCATCCCGGTCAAATGGTTCATATTTATCCGGAACCGCTCTAGGTTATTCGCCCGGCGCCCGGCTTTTGGCCGAGGCCTTGGTTTTGGCCTTGGTTTTGGCCGGCGCCTTGGGTTTGGCCCGACCGCCACCGATGGGCACCCCGGCGCGGCGCATAATGACATATTGCTGGGCCACCGATAAGAGGTTGTTCCAGGCCCAATAGATCACCAGACCGGACGGGAAGCGCGCCAGCATGATGGTGAAGATGAACGGCAGGAACATAAAAATTTTGGCCTGGGTCGGATCGGGAGGCGGCGGATTAAGCTTTTGCTGGGCATACATGGTCACCCCCATGATGATCGGCCAGACACCAATATCGATGATTTCCAGATATTCCGGCATGTCCCAGGTGAAGAAACCAAAGCCGGTCAGCAAGGTAGCCGGATCTTTCGCCGATAGATCCTTGATCCAGCCGAAAAACGGCGCGTGGCGCATTTCGATGGAGATGAACACAACCTTATAGAGCGCGAAGAACACTGGAATTTGCGGCAGGATGGGCAGGCAGCCGGACGCCGGGTTGGCCTTTTCACGCTTATAGAGACCCATCATCTCTTTATTGAGGCGCGCCTTGTCATCCGAAAAACGCTCGCGCAGCTTCATCATTTCCGGCTGCAGCATCTTCATCTTGCTCATCGTCTTGTAGGATTTGTTGGCGAGCGGGAAGAAGGCCAGTTTTATCAGCACCGTCAGCAGCAGGATCGAAAGCCCCATATTGCCCAGGAACTGATTGAAATACTCCAGCGCGAAAAAGATCGGTTTGGTCAGAAACTCGAACCAGCCCCAGTCGATGGCCAGATCGAACCGGGCGATTTTCAGATCGTCCCGGTAGGCGTTCATCAACCTGGCTTCCTTGGCGCCGGCGAACAGGCGGCTTTGGGTTTCGGCGGCGCCGCCGGCGGCAATGGTGACCGCCTCGGAAATAAAATTGACCTGGTAATTGTCCGACTTGTTGACCGTATCGTCGCGGAACTCGCCATTGATCGCGGCGCCCTGATCGGGGATCAGCGCGGTCAGCCAGTATTTATCGGTGATGCCGATCCAGCCGCCGGTGGATTTTTGCTTCACCACCCGGGATTCCTGAATATCGTCGTAATCGATCTCTTTCAAGACACCGTCAAAGACGCCCATCAGGCCTTCGTGGAGAATGTAGAAATCGGTTGTTTCCGGCGTGCCCTCGCGCAGCACCTGGCCGAACGGAAATACGGTTACCGGCGCGGCGGTGGCGTTGGCGACGCTCTGGGTCACGGTAAACATGTAGTTTGCGTCAAGCTCGAAAAGCTGGCGGAAAGTGATGCCTTCGGGGCTGGTCCAGCTCAGCGTGACCGGCACCTCCGGCGTCAATGTCGCGCGGTTGGCGGTCCACACGGCGTCCCGGGGCGGGACCAGGTTCTTGGCGCCGTTCGCAGCCGCCCAGCCGAAGGTGGCGTAATAGGCGCTGCCGGTGCCGATCGGGTTGAGCAATTTGATAAAGTCGCTGCCGGGCTCGATGGTTTCGCGGTAATCTTTAAGGGTCAGATCGTCGATGCGGGCGCCGGTCAGGGATATGGAACCTGACAATCTGGACGATTCTATTCGCACCCGCTTGACCGAGCGCAGCACCTTGTCTCGGGCTGCCGCCGCCGCCGCCGGGCTGCCCGCCGGTACGATGCTTTGGCCGGGCAACGGCGCCGGCTGGCTGATGCCGGGCGCCGCCGGGACGCCGGGCGCGGATGCGGCGGAGGGCGCCGCCGGCTGGGCCGGGGCGGCCGGCGTTGACGGCGCCGATGGCGCGCCGCTTGCGACCGGTGCATTGGCATCGACGGGCGGCGGCGGCGGCGCGAAAAACACCTGATAGCCGATCATGATCGAGACCGACAGCACCACCGCGAGAATCATGTTGCGGGTATCCACGGGCTCAGCCTCGGCTATGGCGCGCGCCGGGGCCGCCCGGCACCGTTGCAGGGTGAGGGTCACATTTCGCCGGCGGCACCGGATCATAGCCGGACGTGCCCCAGGGCTGGCATCTGCCGATCCTTTTCAGCGCTAGCCAGGAGCCGGACAGCGGGCCATGGCGGCACACCGCTTCCAGGGCATATTCCGAACAGGTTGGCGCGTGCCGGCATACCCCCGGCAGGACCGGCGACAGGAACAATTGGTAGAAGCGGACCAACGCCCGGATGATAAGGGAAAATGGGTTCATTTATTCGGCAATCAATTTCTGATTCTTGTTCTGCTTTTCATATTGCACCAGCGCCGACTTCAAATGACCGGTCAGGCTGGCATACTTCTGGTCCCGTGCCGCTGGCCTGCCGATGATCACGAAATCGCTGTTCGCGGCGGCGAATTCCGGCAGGATTGCCTCCGCCGCGGCACGCAGACGGCGGCGCACGCGATTGCGGACCACGGCGTTGCCGACCCTGCGCGAGACCGTGAAGCCGACCCGAATGGGCGCCGTCTCGCCGGCTTCGCTTTTATCGTGCGGGCGCGCCTGCAGGATCAGGCTGGGAGTCACGAATTTCCTCCGGGCGGATGCCACCCGGAGAAAATCCCCGCGTTTCTTTAGGTGAACGAGACGCGGGTTCACCATCGCCCCTCCTTAAAGATTAAGCCGGCAGGTTACGCCGACAGGCGTTTACGGCCCTTGGCGCGGCGCTTGGCAAGGACGCGCCGTCCGCCGGTTGTGGCCATGCGCGAGCGAAAACCATGCCGGCGCTTGCGGACCAGATTGCTCGGCTGAAATGTGCGTTTCACTGATTTACTCCGAATATAAAACGGCGCCGTTCCGGCAAGGCCCGCTGTATACGGCTCCGGCCCCGGTAAGTCAACGATACAGGCGCACCCGGGCAGTCATGATATCGTGACCGCCGGGGCAGAGCCATGATAGATATAATCCGGTCACCCAATGGTGACTGCACCGCGCCAATTAAATTCTGGCTTTCGCCATCCAATACCGCCAAAAATGCCGGCCCCAAGCTTTAGCGAATTACCGAAATTACAACCATCAGCAACGATTATGACAGACGGTCAGTCTCTCCAAACAGTGCCGAAGCGGTCCGGTCTATTGAAATTCATGCCGGTTGCTCTATTGGTTTTGGCGCTGGGCAGCGTGTTTTTGTTCGGTTTCGACACTTATGTCTCGATCGAGAATTTGAGCAGTCACCGGAACCAGTTGCTGCAATGGCGGAACGATCACGCGCTTCTGGCGGCGGTGATATTCCTGGCCGCCTATGCCATCGCCATTGCCATCAGCCTGCCGGCGGCGGCCTTGCTGACCGTCATCGGCGGATTTCTGTTCGGAACCTTTTATGGCGGAGCGTTGGTTGTGGTTGGCGCCACCATCGGCGCCACGGCGGTGTGCGTAGCCGCCAAATATGCCTTCGCCGCCTTGTTTCGTGACAAGGCCGGCCCCTGGGTCACGCGCATGGAAGACGGCTTCAACAAAAACGCCCTCAGCTATCTTTTGGTCCTGCGCCTGATCCCGCTGTTCCCGTTCTGGCTGGTCAATATCGTGCCCGGCGTTCTTGGCATATCCATACCGATTTTTGTGCTCGGTACTTTTTTCGGCATCATACCGGGCAGCCTGGTCTTTGCCAGCCTCGGCGGAGGTATCGGACATATCCTGGACCGGGGCGGCGAATTTGATTTCGGTTTGATCTGGAACGCGGAAATCCTGGTGCCCTTGATCCTGCTTGCCGTGCTGGCCCTGATTCCGGCAATTTACCGGCATTTCAAGGGCCCAAATTTGACCCACAAACTGGCCGACAATGACTGATATTATCAAGACCGATATTTGCATTATCGGCGCCGGATCGGGCGGCCTAACGGTTGCCGCCGTCGCCGCCCAGCTTGGCGCCGATACCATCTTGATCGAACGCGGCGCCATGGGCGGCGATTGCCTGAATACCGGCTGCGTGCCATCGAAGGCATTGCTGGCGGCGGCCCACCGCGCCGCCGACATACGCGGCGCCGGCGCCTTCGGCATCACGGTGCCGGAGCCGGAGATTTCCGGTGCCGGCGTGCAGGCCCATGTTATGGGCGCTATTGCCCAGATTGCCTCCCGCGATTCGGTCGAAAGTTTCGAAAAATACGGCGTCCGCGTCATCCAGGCCGCGGCCAGCTTTACCGGGCCAAGGGAAGTGGCGGCCGGCGAGACGCGCATCCGCGCCCGCCGCTTCGTCGTCGCCACCGGCTCCAGCCCGATGCTGCCGCCCATCGACGGATTGGCCGAAGTTCCCTACCTCACCAACGAAAACCTGTTCGAACTGACCGAAGTGCCGGATCATTTACTTGTCATCGGCGGCGGCCCCATCGGCATCGAAATCGCCCAAGCCTACCGATTGCTGGGCGCCCGCGTACATGTGATCGAGATGATGCGGGTTTTAAGCGGCGATGATCCGGAACTGGTGGAGGTGGTAAAGGCGCGACTCGCCAACGATGGTGTCGAAATCTTGGAAGGCGCCCGGGTGCAGCGGGTGCGGCGCACCGATACCGGCGTCCTAGTCGAATTCGATCAGCAAGGCGCCGCCCATGACATCGAGGGCAGTCATCTTCTGGTGGCCGCTGGCCGCCGGCTTAACCTCGACGGCCTTAATTTGGACGCCGCCGGTATCAAAACCACGCCCCAGGGCATCCAGGTCAACGCCAGCCTCCGCACCAGCAACCGGCGCGTCTATGCCCTCGGCGATGTGGCCGGCGATCAGCAATTTACCCATGTGGCCGCCTATCACGCCGGCATATTCCTCCGCAACGCCCTTTTCCGCATTCCCGCCAAACGGGACCATCGCGCCTATGTACGGGTCACCTATACCAGGCCCGAACTGGCCCAGGTGGGCCTTACCGAGGCCGAAGCCAAGGCCAATTTTCCGGGCACCCATGTCCGCGTCGTGCGCTGGCCGTTCGCCGAGAACGACCGCGCCATCGCCGAGGGCTTTAAAGAGGGCTTGATCAAGCTGGTAATTGGGCACGGCGGAAAAATCCTCGGCGCCGGCATCGTTGGACCCCACGCCGGGGAGTTGATCCAAAGCTGGGGGCTGGCCATCAGCGCCAAGCTCAAAATCGGCAAAGTCGCCAACTTTATTGCACCCTACCCGACCTTGGGCGAGGCCAACAAACGGGCGGCGGGCGAATATTTCACGCCGTCCCTGTTCGCCCCAAGGGCGCGCGCCCTGGTCCGCTTTCTATCACGATTTGGATAGCAGACCACCTTGAAGAGCGGACCTGACCGGTTGAAGGTTTCCCTTCCCAGTCAGACGGTGTAGGATATTGGAATGAGCATTCCAACTCTGTCGTTGCAGTCGCTTCGCCGCAGCCTTTCGGCGCGTCTTCTGCTGTTGACCATCATCTTTGTGATGATCGGCGAAGTTTTGATATATGTGCCGTCGGTGGCGCGCTTCCGCATATCCTACCTGGAGGATCGCATCGCCGCCGCGCGCCTGGCGGCGCTGTCCTTTGAATTATTGCCGGCGCGCGCCATCACCGACGAATTACACCGGAAACTGCTCAGCCAGTCGAAATCCTACAATATTGTTCTGCGCCTGCCGAAGCGCAGTATCTTTGTCTCCGGACTAGCCCAAGTGCCGCCGGTCACCGAAAGCTTCGATATCCGCGATCCGTCCTTTATCGCATTAATGGCCGACGCCGCCCGCACCCTGGCGCAAAAAGGCAATCGGGTGATCCGCATCATCGGAACGGCGCCTGACGCGCCGGATGTTTCCGTGGAGGTCATGCTCGACGAACGCCCGTTGCGCGAAGCCATGTGGGATTTCTCGGCGCGCATTCTCGGCCTTTCCATTATCATATCGGTGATCGCGGCAGGCCTGGTCTTTGTCAGCCTGCACCGTCTGATGGTCCGCCCGATGCACCGGATCACCGAAAGCATGACTGCGTTCCGCGCCAATCCGGCGGATGAAAGCGCCGATATCGAGGGCACCGAGCGCTCGGACGAGATTGGCATTACCCAGCGCGAGCTCGGCATCATGCAAAAAGACGTGCGCCTGGCGCTGCGCCAGAGGCGGCGGCTGGCGGCCCTCGGTTCCGCCGTCGCCAAGATTAACCACGATCTTCGCAATTCGCTCTCGACCGCGGTGCTGGCGTCTGACCGCCTGGCCGCGAGCAGCGATCCGGACGTGAAGAAAGTCCTGCCCAAATTGTTAAACGCCATGGACCACGCCGTCGAGCTCTGTTCGCAGACCTTAAATTATGCGTCCGAAGATTCCCCTGAATTATCGCCCAGCTGCTTTTCGCTGCGGGATTTGATCGACGAGGTCGGCCAGGCGGTGCAAAATTCCGATGTGGGTGTGAATGGCATCACCTGGACCAATAAGATCGACCGCCATATGATGATCGAGGCCGACCGGGATCAGCTTTTCCGGGCACTGATAAATGTCAGCCGAAATTCCTATCAGGCCGGCGCCGGCACCGTGTCGGTGGCCTGCAAATTCATCAATGACCGCATTTGTATCGAAGTGGCGGATGACGGGCCGGGGTTGCCGGCGAAGGCCCGCGACAATCTGTTCACGCCATTCATGGGCTCGGCCCGGACCGGCGGCACCGGATTGGGATTGGTCATCGTGCGCGATGTCATGCGCGCCCATGGCGGCGATATCGCGCTCATGGAGACCGGCGAAGACGGCACGATATTTTGCCTGGAACTTCCGGAAAAAGTGCGCGAAGGCGCCCGCTTCTGGATTTAGAGCGGTTCCGTATCCAAGAAATTGGCGAAACGGCGATTGCGGCTCATTCAATCGCCGAGGGCGACGCCTTCGCGGCGGCGATCGGCAGCGCCCGCCAGCGCGCCCCCGCGCACCCGGATGGCATGCAGCCCGCTGGTCATCCGGCGTTCGCGCGCCTGGTGCCCGGCGGCTTCTAGATCGGACTTCAAGGCGCCGATACTGGTGTCTTTTTCCAGATCCGTTGCGCCGTTGCGGTTGATGAAGTGGGGCAGATCGATCGCCGCCTGGATATCCATATCCCAATCCAAGGCGGAGATGATGGTCTTGGCCACATACCCGATGATGCTCGATCCACCCGGCGAGCCCAGGCTCAACACCAGCTTGCCGGCGCCATCGACCACCAATGTGGGGCTCATGGAGGACCGCGGCCGCTTGCCCGGCGCCGCCCGGTTGGCGACGGGACCGTCATCGTCCAGCGGCGAGAAGGCGAAGTCTGTCAATTGGTTGTTGAGGAGGAAACCGCGCACCATTAGGCGCGATCCAAAGGCATTTTCGATACTCGATGTGAGCGCCACCGCGTCGCCGTCGCCATCGACGAC
>JAYGEH010000066.1:0-14496 GCA_046582475.1 Rhodospirillales bacterium | reverse complement strand
TGGGTGAACAGAAACGGCGGCACGCCTTCGGCAATTTCGATCGCAGGCGATTGCGTGAGGACGTCCTGCAAGAAGCGGATCCAGGATTTTCGGATGCCGGTCTCGCCGTCGGGCAGGCGCGTGATGTGCTGGCCGACGGCGCCGCACAAATCGCGAAACACGGTCTCGGAATCGGGCAGCGGAATGCTGCCGACAAAATGCACGATGGGCCGGTTGCCCCGATCAACGCACATATGCCTGGTCCTCCCCGGCGGCGGCTGTCCCGGCGGTCATTCTAGACCATGTTGGAGGGTTCGCAATCGAAACGCAAAAGACCGCGGATGCCGGCTCCCGGTCCAGGGCGTTTTCCAATGGGGAACGAAGCAGACCATGTGAATTTCTATTTCACGACAGTATACTTAATTTCTATTCCATATCGTCAACGGACCCATGCTGGTCTTGAGAGAGCCGCCAATGATCGCCGCGCCATTATTATTATTCCTGGGCATGGTCATTATTCTGGCCGCCGCCATCGGCTGGCTGACCGGTTGGGACATGGGGCCGGACGAAAATCCGGCCGCTGGCAGGAACCGTTACGATCCGGCACGGATCCAAAAGGGTATCTTGGAAGACCAAACCCTTAGCGACCGGGAAAGGCAATGGATGCAAGAAGTGGCGGCGCTGGAACTTCCCCGCCGCCATCTCGTCTGCTGAGCGCCGGTGAAATGACGTCTCGATACGGCAGCCGTCGAGCCCGCCGGCGAATAGACGTTGGAAATTCCTAAATTAAGCCTTATCAATCACCCGAGGCCGGCATCCGATATACCGGCTGCATTCGTTTGGACGCCGTGCAATCTGTAAAACAGATGAACCGGCCCGAAAATACCATTCGGAGTTTGGCAGAACATGGCCAGTCAGATTAACACCGTGGAAGCGCGTACCGAGAGAATCGTGGAGACGTTTTCAAAGTGGTTGAATGTTTTTTCGGCCGCTTGGCTGTTTTCCGTGGCGCTGCTCATCCTCTACGATGTCGTCGGCCGCGAATTTTTTGCGTCGCCGTTTCACGGCACCAACGAAATCGTGTCCAACTCGGTGCTTTCGATCCTGTTTCTGCAACTGCCGCTGTCGATTTTAAAGCGCAATTCGTTGCGCACCACGATCGTGTTCGACATGGTGGGACCCCGGGGCAAGGGGGTGATCGACGCGCTGTCTTATATCCTGGCCGGACTGTTGTTTCTTGGCATCGCCATCGGCGGCTGGCCCAACATGGTCGAGGCCTGGCAGATTCTCGAACAGGAAGGTTCGGGCATCATCGTCATTCCGGTTTATCCCATTCGCTCGCTGGTCGTTTTCGTCAGCATCATCTCGGTTGGCGTGTGTTGCCTACTAATCTACCAATCTTTGACCCGGCCGCAGGATTACCTCTTGGACGGCACCGAACCGATTGACGAATAATGTTTTCCGAACCGATCAAACTCTCGATTTTACCGATGGCAGCCAAAATCAAACGATTCAGCATGCCGAGGATCGGGCCGGGCGCGCAAGGGGCATGGACCAGGTAAATGGAAATCGACCAAAACACCCTGATGCTCCTGATGTTCGTGATTATGTTCATCGGCATCATCCTTGGCGTTCATATCGGCTTCGCCTTCGCCATGACGGCGCTGATCGGCAACGTGCTGGTTTTCGGCGCCCTCGACGGCGAATTCGCGGACGGGATCGACATCGCCTTGAAAGGCCTCGGCAGCGTCGCCTACGAGTATTTGCGGAGCGAGGTGTTCGCCACCATTCCGCTGTTCATGCTGCTTGGCGATTTCGTCAACAAATCGGGCTCGGCGCGCGATCTTTATAAACTCATCAATCACGGCTTGAAGGCGATCCCCGGCCGGCTCGCGGTCGCCACGGTTGCCGGAAACGCGGTCTTCGCGGCGGTCACCGGGGTCAGCATCGCCGCCGCAGCCGCCTTCAGCCGCATCGCCTATCCGCAGATGCGGCATCACGGATACAACAAAACCTTCGCCCTCGGCGCGGTGGCCGGCAGCGCCTGCCTGGGCATGATAATCCCGCCCAGCGTCCTGTTGATCGTCTGGGGCATCGTCGCCGAACAATCCATCGCCGGACTGTTCATCGCCGGCGCCATTCCCGGCTTGATCCTAGCCGCCTTCTTCATGATTTATATCGGCATCAAGACCACCATGAAGCCCGAACTGGCGCCAAAATTCGTGGACGCCTCCGATGAAGAGGGCTTGACCCGCGCCGAGATCGCCAGCGGATCGGGGATCGGCGCCTTGATCCTCCTGGTCCTGGGCGGCATCTGGGGCGGCTTGTTCACGCCCACCGAAGCCGGCGGCGTCGGTGCCATGGGCGCCATGATCCTCGGTATTATCAAAGGCATGCGGATCAAGGAAATTGCGTTTGCGGTGGTCGATGCGGCCAAGGCGGTCACCCCCATCATGTTTCTTTTGCTGACCGCTAACATGTACGCAAAATTTATGGAAGTGGCCGGCATGTCCGAACTGATCCGGGAAACCTTCGTCACCTACCAGCTCGGCAATGTCGGCATCGTCGTGGTCATCATCCTGATTTGGCTGATTATGGGGATGATCCTGGATTCCATCTCGATCATCCTGATCACCGTGCCGATCTTCGCGCCGTTGACCGACGGCTTCTTCGATCCCATCGCCTTCGGCATTTTCGGCATCCTGGTCATTGAAGCGGGCCTGCTGACGCCGCCCTTCGGTTTGCTGGTCTACACCGTGAAGGGAGCCGTGGAGGACAAATCCGTTACCCTGGCCGAAATATTCAAGGGCTCGGTGCCCTATTGGATGCTGATGCTGGTGGTCATGCTGATCATTTGGGCGTTCCCGGAAGTTGCGACCTGGTTGCCGTCGAAGATGCTCTAGATTTGCGTTCTCAGAAAGGTGTACGTTCGGCCAATCGGACGCCGCAAAAGGGAATTCCCCGGGGGGTCCGGAAGATCGCCTTGACTTCGGGAATTCGTCGGCACTAGGGTCGGGTGAATTCGCTAAGCATGATCTACATAAATTCTTGATTGGGAGGTAACCGAAATGAATAATGTCATCTTAAAACTTGGTGTCGTTGGCGCCGCTGCGGCGCTGGCATTTGCGGTGGCAAGCTCGGCCAACGCCGTTTCCATCAAAGACAACAATATCACCCTGCGCATGGGCTCCGGCCACCCGCCGTTCATCACCTATGTGAAGGAAATGAGCAAATACTTCGCGCCCAGGGTTGTCGCCCGGGTCGCCAAGGAAACCAAATGGAAATTGAAATTCCGTGAACATTATTCGGGCACGGTGGTCAAGGTTTTCGATACCCTGGAAGGCGTGCAGGACGGCCGTCTGGACATCGGCGGCTGGTGCGTCTGCTTCGACGACGACAAAGCCATGGCCATGAACCTCAACTACTTCATCCCGTTCGGCGAGCCCGACGGCAACAAGACCATCAAGCAATTTTCCCGGATCATCGAGCAGTACCCGGACATCCAGAAGGACTTCGTAGGGCGCTACAATCAAAAGTTAATCGGCATCTCCGGCTTTAACAATTATGGGCTGCTGACGGCTTTCAAGTGGGACAAGTTCGAGGACCTGAAGGGTCATAAGATTCTGGCCGCCGGCCCAAATCTGCCCTGGGTCAAGGGCGGTATTCCAGTGCGCACCACGATTCCGACCGCCGCCCAGCAGTTGCAGACCGGTGTCGGCGAGGGCATCGTGTTGTTCCCGGACACCGACTACAAGCTGAAACTGCACGAAGCCACCAAGGGCGGCTGGTATACCATCACCGACTTCGGCGCGGTGGTGCAGATCGCCCTGACGATGAACTTGAAAACCCGCGGGAAATTGCCGCCGGAAGTGGTCAAGATCATCGACGCGGTCGCCAAGGAATTCACCATACACTCGATGGCCTCCGGCATGAAGGATCACAGTTGGGGCATCCAAAAGCTCCGCGAAGCGGGCGTCAAGATCAAGACAATCTCGCCCGCCGCCAAAAAGGCCTGGGCCGAACAATTGAAGGATTGGCCGAACGAGCGCGCCCAAGCGGTAAAGAAGAAAAAGGGTATCGACATGCCCACCATCATGCGCGCCTATATTAAGATGCAAATGGACGACGGGCATAAATTTCCGGTCGATTACGTGATCAAATAGCAAATTCGTAGCGCGCTGAATTAATAAAGGCGGCCGGTTCTCCGGCCGTCTTTTTCAGCAGCCTGCTAGAGCCGCCGTTTTTGTCGGGCCTGCAATCTGCCATGGCCATTCGGCGCCCCGAACTGCCCGGCGCGGCGGCTAAAATTGCGCCAGAAATTTCTCCAAAACTTTCTGGAAAACCTTGGGGTTTTCGAGGGCGGTAATATGGCCGGCGCCCGGAATAACGGCGTGTTGGGCGCCCGCAATCTCGGCCGCCGCCGCGGCCAGAACGTCGGCCGGCGCGCCCTTGTCCTCGGCGCCTCCCAACACCAGCGACGGCACCTTTATCTGCACCAAGACCGGCCCGAAGGATAGCTGTTTCAAGGCTTCGCAGCAGCCTTCATGGCCAACCGGATCGGTGCCGCGGATCATTTCGCGCACCTTATCGATCGCCGGGATATTTGCTTTCAGCGATGCCGCGGTAAACCAGCGCTCGACGGTCGCCTCGACCAAACCTTGCATGCCATATTGGCGCGCCGTATCGATCCGGTATTGGAAATATTCCGCATAATCGGGCGGCGCGTCGGGACGGGCATCGCAAGCCGTGAGCGACAGCAGCCGATCCGGAAAGCGCGCCGCCAAGCCATAGCCCATCATCCCGCCGAGGGATAATCCGACCCAATGGCTGGTTTCGATATCCAAGGCGTCCCAAAGACCGACGGCATTTTCAATCAGCATCTCGAAGCTGTAGGGGCCAGGCACGGCGGGCGTACCGCCATGGCCCGGATGATCGAAGCGCAGAACCCGAAACCGGCCGCTTAGCCTTTCGGCAACGTCGTCCCAAAGGGACAGGTTGTTGGCGAGGGCATGGGAGAATGTGACCCACGGCGCGCCGTCTTGGCCCTGGACGGAAAAATGATAGTGGACGCCGTTAACCTCGGCATTCCCGGAAGTAATCCGATCGGAGACCGCCATCTTATTTCCACTCCAACAGGCCACTAACCGATGCCCAGCTCGCTGATCGGCCAAGAGCATCTTACTGGGAGGATACTAATGCAATTTCGTGCTGGATATCTATTATCCGCGCGGTAGTTTATCTTCCATGCTTGACCGGAATTGGGAAAGTTCAGCATTAAAGCGAAGGGAGACTTCACATGACCATGGCCATTGCATCCGCGCTCCATATCATCGCTGCAGTCGTATGGGTGGGCGGCATGTTCTTCGCCGTTCTTGTGCTGCGGCCAAGCGTCGTCGCGTTTGAGCCGGCTGACCGCCTGTCATTGTGGGGCCGTGTGTTTGGCCGGTTCTTCCCCTGGGTGTGGGCGTCGATCGTGCTGCTATTGGCGAGCGGCTACTGGATGATCTTCGCCGGCAAGGGTGGTTTCGCGGAGCTTCCGCTTTATCTGAACATCATGCAGGGAATCGGCTGGCTGATGGTGCTGGTCTATCTGCATTTATGGTT
Source organism: Rhodospirillales bacterium (assembly GCA_046582475.1). Classification (GTDB taxonomy): domain Bacteria; phylum Pseudomonadota; class Alphaproteobacteria; order Rhodospirillales; family UBA2165. Next base: position 8,913 of record JAYGEH010000066.1, on the reverse strand, counting down.
TGCGCCCTATGCGCGGTTCAAGGATGCCATTGCACGCGCCGAGTGGCCGGTGGCGGCAGCCAACCTCAATAAGATCAGGTATGCCGTCACCACCAATATCGGCCTCGGGCTGCTCAACGCAATCGTCGGCGCATCCGGGCGGTATTGGAGCTAGCTTTCAGGGATATCGGAGCACCCAACGAGAGGCAGCATCCATGAAATACCGGCTAAACGACGATAAAATGACGAGTGATGGAACGGAATTCTGGATTGCGCCAAGCGCCGATATCATCGGGCGCGTGGTCTTGTCCGCGAATGTCAGTGTCTGGTGGCAGGCTGTTTTAAGGGGCGATAACGAGCCCATCAGCATCGGCGAAAATACCAATATCCAAGACGGCTGTGTCCTGCACACCGATCCCGGGTTCCCGATAAATATCGGTAAGAATGTTTCCATAGGCCACCAGTGCATGCTGCATGGATGCAAGGTCGATGACGGCAGTTTGATCGGCATCGGCAGTATCTTGTTGAACGGCGCCAAAATCGGTAAAAATTGTCTGATTGGCGCCAACTCGTTGATCGTTGAAGGGCAGGAAATACCCGATAATTCCCTGGTCATGGGCTCGCCCGGTAAAGTGATAAAAGAAGTCTCGCCCGAGCAAATGGATGGCCTTCGCCGCAACGCCGAGGGATACGTCAAGCGTTGGCAACGCTACCGGGATGAATTAGTCGTCGATGAATAACCCGGACAATTAACCTGAATCGGCTCGTCCGTGACGCCGCAGTCCTGGCACCGGTTTCTGCGATGCCGGCCCCGGGTCAAGGCTGTGTGCAATACGCTTTCTGATATTTCACTATGACGCGCTTATGAGCGCGCGGGCATGACGGCGGGCGGCTTCATTCATGGCTCGCAAGCGGTCATGATCGGAAATGCTTAGGAAGAGAGCCTCGATTTGCTGCTCACCCATTTGGTTCACCCCCATGGCAACGCGGGTCGGCCACGCGGTCGTTCGTCCAGGCACCGCGCGACTTGACGGGCAAAGGTGCGGGGCTTAGCCTTGGGTCACCCGAAACGCGACCGGATCCGTGAGATTCAGACATGGCCGACAGCCCCCCCAAATTCCCATTGACCCCGCGGCAATCCGTTCCCTCCGTCGACCGCGTGCTCAATATGAGCGGCGTCGCGGCGCTCGCCGAAATCCATGGCCGCCAGCCGGCGACCGAGGCGGTGCGCGCCGTCCTCGATGCCAGCCGCGCCGCCATCCAGGCCGAAGGCGAGGCGGCGCTGGCCGGGTTGGACGAGGGCGCCCTGACCGCCCGCATCGCGGCCCATCTGGAAGCCGCCGCGGCGCCCAGCCTTCGCCCCGTATTCAACCTCACCGGCACCGTGTTGCACACCAATCTCGGCCGCGCGCCGTTGCCCGATGAGGCCATTGCCGCCATGATCGAAGCTGCCGGCGCCGCCAACCTGGAATATGACCTCGGCACCGGCAAGCGCGGCGACCGGGACAGCCATTTGGAAGATCTGCTCGCCGAACTGACCGGCGCCGAGGCGGCCACCGTGGTCAACAACAACGCCGCCGCCGTCCTCTTGGTGCTCAACAGCCTGGCCAACCGGAAGCAAGTGCCGGTGTCCCGGGGCGAATTGATCGAGATCGGCGGCGCCTTCCGGATCCCCGATATCATGAGCCGCGCCGGCGCCAAGCTGGTGGAGATCGGCACCACCAACCGCACCCACCTGAAGGATTACGCCGAAGCCATCGGCCCCAAAACGGCGGCCTTGATGAAGGTGCACACTTCCAATTACAGCGTCGAGGGTTTTACCAAATCGGTGAGCGCCAAGGCGCTGTCGGAGTTGGCCGGCGAGCACGGTCTGCCGCTGATCGAGGACCTGGGCTCCGGCACCTTGGTGGATTTGGCTCGGTTCGGCCTGCCGCACGAGCCGACGGCGGGCGAAAGCGTCGCCGCCGGCGTCGATGTGGTCAGTTTTTCCGGCGACAAGCTGCTCGGCGGGCCGCAGGCCGGGCTGATCGTCGGGCGCCGGGATTTGATCGCCCGCATCAAGAAGAACCCAATGAGGCGGGCCCTGCGCCTGGATAAAGTCACCATTGCTGCCCTGGCCGCCGTGTTGCGCCTCTACCGGGACCCGGACAAGCTGGCGCAGCGGGTTCCCACCCTGCGCCTGCTGGCCCGGGGCGAGGCCGATATCCGCGCCGCCGCCGAGCGATTGCGCGGACCCGTGGCCGAGGCCCTCGGCGACGGCTTCGAAGTCAGCGTCATCGCCTGCCAGAGCCAGATCGGGTCGGGCTCGCAGCCCGTCGAGCGGTTGCCCAGCGCCGCCCTCGCCATCGCCCCGGCGGGCAAGAAAATAGGCGCCGCGCTGAGCCGTATCGCCGCCGCCTTCCGGGCGCTTGCCATTCCGGTCATCGGGCGCGTTCACGAAGATGCCTTGCTTCTCGATTGCCGCTGCCTGGAGGACGAGGCCGGGTTTTTGGCGCAGCTCGGCGGGCTTCGGGTGCAATGAGGGCGGGCCCATGATCATCGCCACCGCCGGCCATATCGATCACGGCAAAACCTTGCTGGTCAAGGCGCTCACCGGCGTCGACACCGACCGCCTGCCGGAAGAAAAGGAGCGCGGCATGTCCATCGATCTGGGTTTCGCCTACCAGCCCATGGCCGACGGGCTGGTCTGCGGTTTCGTCGATGTGCCTGGCCACGAGCGCTTCATCCGCAACATGCTGGCCGGCGTTACCGGCATCGATTACGCCATGCTGATCGTCGCCGCCGACGACGGGCCGATGCCGCAGACGCGCGAACATCTGGCCATCCTCAACCTGTTGGGCGTGCCCGACGGAGTGGTGGCGCTGACCAAGATCGACCGGGTTGCGCCCGAACGCATGGTTGCCGTGCGGGGTGAAATCGAAGCGCTGGTGGCCGGCACCTGCCTGGACGGCGCCGATATATTGCCGGTCTCGGCGATCACCGGCGACGGTATCGAGGCGATGCAGGAGCATCTGGCGGCGGTCATGGATTTGACCGAGGCGCGCGACGGCACCGGCAATTTCCGCCTCGCCATCGACCGCAGCTTCACCGTGCAGGGGGCCGGGCTGGTGGTAACCGGCGCGGTGTTTTCCGGCACCGTCCATGTGGGCGACCGATTGGTCCTCTCGCCGCAAGGCACCGAGGTTCGGGTGCGCGGCATTCACGCCCAGAACCGCCAGGCCGACACCGGTACCGTGGGCGAGCGCTGCGCCCTCAACCTGACCGGGCCGGACCTGAAGCGCGAAGACGTGCACCGGGGCGGCTGGGTCATGGACGCCGCCATTCACAGCCCGGTCGCCCGTTTCGACGCGCGCCTCCAGGTGTTGGCCGAAGAATCCCGCCCCTTGCGTCACTGGACGCCGGTGCATGTGCATCTGGGCGCCGCCGAAGTGCCGGGCCGGGTGGCCATATTGGGCGCCGCCGCGATCCCGCCGGGAAGCGACGGGCTTTGCCAAATCGTCCTGCCCCGGCGCATCGGTGCGTTGCGCGGCGACGGCTTTATCCTCCGCGATCAATCGGCCCGGCGCACCATCGCCGGCGGCCGGGTAATCGATCCGTTCCCGCCAATCCGCGGCCGCGCCAAGCCGGAACGCATCGAATTTATCGAGGCCATGGAGGAGCCGGCGGCGGAGGATGCGCTGCTCAAATTGCTGGACCAGCATGCCGGCGGCATCGGGCTGAGGAATTTTGCCGCCGCCTGGAACCTGACGCCCGGCGATGCGGTTGCCTTGTGGGATTTGGCCGGGTTGATGCCGGCCGGGCCCGGCAGTGATGCCACCGGATTTTCCGCCGCCCATTGGGATGGGTTGCTGGACACGGCGGAAATCGGTTTGCGCCACTGGCACGAGGCCAACCCCGATAAAGCGGGACCGGCGGCCGATGCGCTGCGCCGCCTGGTCCCGGTGCGCCTGACCGTGGCGGTGTTCGAAGATGTGCTCAGCGCCCTGGTGGCGGCCAAGCGCCTGCTGCATCTGGGTTCCGGCTATTGCCTGCCTGGCTTCGAGCCCAAGCTGGCCGCCAAGGACGCCGCCCTTTGGCGCAAGGTGGAGCCGGTGCTCATCGATGGCCATATGCAGCCGCCGGTGGTCGCCGCTTTGTCCGAGCAGTTGGGCGCAACCCGGCGGGACCTGGAGCGGTTCCTGGTGCGTGCCGCCCGGCTGGGCCTGGTTTTCCAAGTCGCCAAAAACCGCTTTCTGACGCCCGAAGCCTTGCTCGAATTGGCCAATGCCGCCGAGGCGTTGGCCCTTGAGGCGGGCGCGGCCGGCTTCGGTGCCGCCGCATTCCGCGACCGGGCCGGCATCGGGCGCAACCTGGCCATCGAGATTTTGGAATATTTTGACCGTCAGGGCCTCACCTGGCGCTCCGGCGATACGCGCAAAGTGCGCAAACCGGTGCAAGAGGTGTTCGGCGGTATTTAATTCAGCGACAGGGGCGCCGCCAGGCGGCCCGAGCCGCGGCCCGGATATTTGGCCAGGGCAAAGCCCTGGAAGTGGCCGGCGCGGGTGATGACGATGGCTTTCCAATAGGCGCCGCCGGCGATGGCCAGGACGCCGGGCAGGATGAACAGCCAGACCGGCGCCTGGGTCCAGGCGATGAGGCCGAAATAGCCGACGATCGGCGCCAGGTGGCCGAACGCATAAAGGCGCGGCGTCGCCTTCATCAGCACCCGGCGGGCGGCGGCGCCGATGCCGCTGGCCTTGGCGCCATCCACGTAGCCGCGCCACAGGGACGCGGCGATCACGACCAGGACGACGGCGGCAATGGGGAGGGCGAAGCCGGCCGGCAGGATCTCGGGAAAAAGCCCGGCGATGACGGCGTTGAGGCCGGCGCCCTCGGCCAGGCCCGACAGCACCAGCATCCAGATCATGCGCCGGGTGCGCCACGCCGGGATGCCCTTGCTGGCTTGCAGGATGCGCGCCTGGGCATAGAGAAAGGCCGCCGCGCCGAGGGCCGCCACCGCCAGCCAGGCCGGGTGCGGCAGCACCCAGGCGCCGAACAGGCCGGCGCCGAACAGGGCCACCGCGTAAACCTCGCGGCTCATCCACGAGGTGTCCGGGCGCAAGACCACATAGGCGGCGCGCAGCTTGCGCCCGATCTTGAGCCAGACGAAAAACAGGCCGACGCCCATAATCCCGGCGGCGATGGTGAAAATCATGCGCAGCCCGCCGAACGGCACCGGGTCGGCGAGGGACAGGAGGTAGGCGAAGACCACCGCGCCGGAGCCGAGGCCGCCCATGATGAAATTCATGGCGGCGCGCATGTCCCAGAAGGTTTGCAGCTTGCCGGTGAGGGCGCTGCCCGGCGGCTCTTCGTCATCGTCGTCCGGGTCCGGCTGCTCGGGCTCGCGGCCCGGCTGGCCGGGTGTTTCGTAGAGATATTTGATTTGAGGATCGTTGCCGAGCTCGCCATGCATTTGAAAATATTCTTGGGTTTCGGCCAATTTGGAGACCGGGCTTTCCGGGTCGTTGAAGTCGCCGAAGGTGATAGCGCTGGCGATGCACGACGCGGCGCAGGCGGGAGTCGCTTGCGGATCGATGCCGGGTTTCAATCCGGCGGCGAGGCCGTCATCGACGCGGTCGATGCAGAAGGTGCATTTTTGCGCGACGCCGATGCGTTCATCGTGGGCCACGGCGCGCTCCTGCACGGTTTCCTGGCCGTAATAAAAGCCGGGATCATGGACGATGGTGCGCGCCTGGTAGGGGCAGGCGACGGCGCAGGACCCGCAACCGATGCAGAGATCGTAATCCATGGTCACCAAGCCGTCGGCGCGCTGCTTGGTGGCGCCGGTGGGGCACACGGGGACGCAGGAAGGCTCGGCGCAATGCTGGCAGCCGGTGACCAGGAACAGGCGCTGCACGTCGGGAAATTTGCCGGTTTCCACATCGATAACGCCGCGCCATTGCACGCCCGGTGTGGTGTCGTTGGCATGCTTGCAGGCGATGGTGCAGGTCTGGCAGCCGACGCAGCGATTGAGGTCGATGGTCATGCCCCAGCGCGGGGTGGCTTCGTTCATTCGATGGGCCTCATTGTTCAGGCCTGGGCGGGCCGTCGCCTCGAAGCACTCTGACCCGCGCCAGATCGGCGCCCGATCCGGTGGAATCGGTCAGCGACAGGGACATGGAGGTGACCGAATTGAGGCTCGGCAGGTGCAAATCCTTGGCGAACGGGGTTTTCCAATGATCGAACTGGCCGATCATCACCACTGTGTCGGGGCGGACGCCTTCGCGCAAGACCGCGTATCCCCTGGTTTCGCCGGCTACCGATTGGATCACCACCGGATCGCCCTCGGCCAGTCCGAGCCCCGCCGCCGTCGCCCGGTTGATGATCAGCCCCTTGTGTCCGGCTATGTTCTGCGCCACCTCGTTGATCATCGGGATACCCACATTGAGGCCCCAGGAATACTGCATGGAGCGCGAGGTCAGCGCCCACAGGGGATAATCGTCGGGATCGCCACCGGCTTCGCGGACCTGCTCGGTCCAGATATCGGGAAACGGTTTGTAGGCGGGCAGGGGCTCATACTCCTGCAACTGGACGTCCCACCATTCGACGCCGATGCCGTGCAGGCGCCGGGCAAGCTGGGTGCCGTGGCGCAGAATGCGTTCCTGGTAAGGCAGCTCGAAACGGATACGGTTGCGCTTTATGTGCGGATAGAGGTACCAATCCAGTTGCGGGAAGGGGCGCAGCATATAGCCGTTTTCCTTGAACCAATCGAGATCGTTGATCTCCTCGCCGCCGGACAGATCGTGGCTGGCGGCCTTGGCGGACGCGTTCCAGATATCTTCCAGGCTGTGGGCAACGGTTTCGTCGAGGCTGTAATCGAAGTCCTTGGTGGCCAGCCGCACCCCGTGGCCGCCCCGGTTGATGGACGCGTTATAGGCCTCGAGGACGCCGGTGCGAACCGCCAAATCGGTGGCGATATCGGTCATGTCGCGGCAATCCACGTCGGTCTCGCAGACCGGCTGGCGGATGGTCCAGCCCTGGTGGGTCCAAAGCTGTTCGACGAATTTTGTGCCGCCGATCTGGATCAGTTGGGTGCTTTCCAGATCGGTCGCCTCGGGCAGCAGAATATCCGCCATGTGATTGGTTTCATCATAGGTGTAGGCAAAGGCCACGGTGAACGGAAATTCGGCCATCCGTTCGGTCACTTCCGAGGTGTTCCACGAAGAGATGGCCGGATTGGTGCGGTAGCAGAACCAGATATCGGGCTTGGTCGGCTCGGGCCAGTTCTTGGGCGGCGATTTCTGGAACAGCCACGGCAGGTGTGCCGGGCCGAGGGCCGCCGACCAGGCCGAATCGGCGACCAGGGGCACCAAGGTCCGATAGGCATTGCGGATATGGGGCTGGCTCTCCCATTCGTTTTTGGAGGTGGCGTTGAAGGGAAATTCCATGACCCCGTCGGGCCCCTTTACGGCGGATGTAAAGCGGTCATAGGCGGGCCGGTTGAGCTTGACGTTGGTGCCGATCATGCCGCCCGGCACTTCCAAGGCGCCCACCAGACACAAAAGCAGGGTTCGCGCCCAGCAGCAATTGTAACCGCCCCAGCCATTGTTGACGGTCTTGCCCAACAGCACGGCCACCGGGCGGAAGGGCAGGGTTTCGCCCTCGATCTCGATGGTCTCGCCGACGCAGGCGTTGGCAATAAACTCGTCGGCAACCGAGCGGATGCGCTCGGCCGGCACGTCGCATTCCGCCGCAGCCCATTCCGGATTGTAGGGCTTCATATGGTCGAGCAGGAGCTGGTGCGCGGTTTTGGCCTGGATCGCTTCGTGCGTCCATTGGTCGGCATCGGCGCCCACTTCGATGCCACTCGCCGTAAAACTGCCTTCGAGCGCGGCATCGGCGATGTCCCCGTCGAACGGTTTGTTGGTGGCGTCGGCCAGATCGTGGATCAGTGGTTTCCTGGTTTCGGGATCGCGCAGGTAGTAGCCGTTTGGTCCCACCAGATAGGGGGCGATGGTATCGTCTTTCAAGAACGGGATATCGCAGTCGGCGCGCCAATCGCGCTCGTGGAGTATCCTGTGAATGACGCCGTAAAGAAACGCGGCGTCGGTTTTGGGCTTGATCGGAATCCATTCGGCGGAGACGGCGCCGGTGATCGATTGGTGCGGTTCCACCTGGACCCGCTTCATGCCGCGCACGCGCGCATCCGCATGGCGCCAGATGCCGGCGACGCCGGTCGAGGCGTCGCCGTTGTGGCCGCAGGACAGGATGTAGTTCACCCGGGGCGTATCGGGGGCGACGATAAAGGCCCGGTGCCACAGCTCGCCGTAAAGATGTTCGGAGTGATAGCACTTGACCCCCTGGCCGGCGCCGAAACCCAAATCCACTTTGCCGAGCGCCGCCAGGAAGGCCGGGAAGGTGCCCATATACTGGGTCGGCGTGCCGCCGCCGCCGAAGCTGGCGGCGATGCGCGGATACCCGGACGCGTCGGTAAGCCCATCGTCGATGGCCTGGCGCAAATTGCCGGCGACGGTGTCCAGGGCTTCGTCCCAGCTAATGGGCACGAAGCCGGGATCTTCCTGGCGCCCTTTTTTGGGATTGGTGCGTTTCATCGGGGATTTCAGCCGATCCGGATTATAGGTCTTTTGGATCAGGCCGTAGGCTTTGACGCAGACGCGGCCGCCGCCGGGATGCTCGTCGCCGATGGAATAGTTGGACTCGATTCGCGTCGCGATGCCGTCCTCCACTTCGACGCGCATCAAATCGGGCCCGGCCACGCACTGATAGCAGAATGTCGGTACGGTTTTCTTGACTGTTTGATCCATGACGCCCGGCTCCTTCAGACCGCCCATACTAACAGAGACCGCGCTTTGGCGTTAAATATATTAAGCCGCACCGAGCGCTTTCTCCCGCTTGGCCTTGATGCGCTCGAAGGTCTTGGCCTTATCGACGACG
>JAYGEH010000582.1:0-9510 GCA_046582475.1 Rhodospirillales bacterium | reverse complement strand
GTGAAGTTCCAAATCAGCATCCCGACGCCCATCGCCCCCACCTATAATAACATGGTGCCCGGCGACCGGGCGGCCCTGTTGCCGGAACTGACCAGACATTTCATCGGCGAAGTGGAGAAAATTGCCGCTGCCCTGCCCAACCGCCGCATCGCCATCCAATGGGACGTCTGCCAGGAAGTGCTGGCGTGGGAAGGCTATTACGACGCCGGGCCGGTGGATTTCAAATCCGAAACCTTGGGCGTGCTTTGCGCCATCGGCGACGCGGTGCCAGCGGAAATCGAGCTTGGCTACCATCTTTGTTACGGCAGTCCCCAGGACGAACATTTGGTGCTGCCCAAAGACAGCGCGCTGATGGTTGAGCTGACCAACGCCATCGCCGCCGGGGTCAGCCGGGACATCCAATATTTCCATATGCCGGTGATCAAGGAGCGTAACGACGACGCCTACTTTGTGCCCATGGAAAACCTGCGACTTGGCGCCCGAACCGAGCTCTATCTTGGCCTCATCCATGCCGGCGACGCGGCCGGCGATCAAGCCCGGCTGGCGGCGGCCATGCGTCACACACGGGTCGATGGGATCGGTACCGAATGCGGCATGGCGCGCGGTGATGCGGAGGGCTTTCCGGCCCTGCTGGCCGCGCACGGCGAGGCCGTCGAGACCGTCGCCTAAACGCCGTACCCTTGGGACGGCGGACCAACAACCGTTTGAAATTTGTTCGCTGTACGCATAGAAATTTGCCGCACACACCGTCGAAACGACCGAGCAGACCGAAAACCATGCCGACAAATCCTTCCTCGCCCCCATTTCGCGCCGATCATGTTGGCAGCCTGTTGCGGCCTGAACGCCTGTTGAAAGCCAGAGAGCAATTCCGAAATGGTCAGCTTGCCCAGGAACAGTTGCGCAGCGAAGAAGACCAGGCGGTGCGCGCCGTCGTGCGGCTGCAAGAAGATCTGGGCCTAAAATCTATTACCGACGGCGAGTTCCGGCGCCAACTTTGGCACACCGATTTTCTGATGCAGTTCGCCAATGTGGCGACCGGCCGGACCGGCATGACCGCGAAGTTCCACACCGATGCCGGCACCATCGAGCGCGAGATGACCAGCTTCCGGATTACCGGGCGGATCGAGCGGCGCCACCCGATATTTGTCAGTCATTTTGCTTTTCTGAAGGATGTGACCTCGAAAACGGCGAAGATCACGATCCCCTCGCCGACCGTTCTGCATTTTCGCGGCGGCAGAGACGCGGTCGATAAGACCGCCTATCCGGATATAGAGGATTTTTTTGGCGACCTCGCCGCCGCATACCGCCAGGAAATTCACGATCTCGACGAAACCGGCTGCACGTATTTACAGATCGACGAGGTGAACTTCGCCTACCTTTGCGACCCGGCGCTGCGCGCCCAGGTCGAGGCCATCGGGGAAAACCCGGATGAACTTACGCGCCGATATGCGCGGCTGATCAATGACGCGATCGCCGAGTGGCCGGCCGGCATGACCGTCGCCCTGCACCTTTGCCGCGGCAATTTTGAAGGCGCCTGGCTAGCCGAGGGGGGCTATGATCATGTCGCCGAGACGCTCTTCAACGCAATTCAGGTCGACGCCTATTTTCTCGAATATGACACCCCCCGCGCCGGCGATTTCAAGCCCCTGCGTTTTGTGCCGCCGGACAAGAAAGTGGTGCTCGGCCTGGTCAGCACGAAGACACCGGTCCTCGAAGCCAAGGCGGATCTGAAACGGCGCATCGACGAGGCCGCCCAATCGATACCGTTGGAGCAACTCGCCCTCAGTCCGCAATGCGGTTTTGCCAGCGGCGAAAGAGGCAACAAAATCACCTTTGACGATGAACTGGCAAAACTCAGCCTGATCGTCGAGACGGCCGCCGAAGTCTGGGGGGATTAAACCACCGGCACGGCCTTTAATAATTGCCGGAACGATTGCGATCATTTCGGAATCTTCTAAAATATCGAAAAATCCCGCCCCGTGAACTGCCGGGTATCAAAGCAAAAGACTTTCCCCAAAACCGCAACGGGTGATCACCATGCAACGCAGCACCGACCGTATTCTCACCACCCATGTGGGCAGCCTTGTCAGGCCACCAAAGATTCGCGATGTCATGGACGCCAAGGAGACCGGCACCGATTACGACGAGGCGGCGTTTCAAGAGGTATTGCGCACCGAGGTGAAAGCCGTTGTCGGGCGCCAGGCGGAGATCGGCATCGACGTGATCAGCGACGGCGAATATGGCAAAGCCGGCTGGTTCCGGTATTTGTCGGAACGGCTGGGCGGGTTGGAGCTGAGAGAAATTCGGTCCGGCGAGAAAGTCAAAACGCCTTTCGATCTGGCCCGCGAAACAACTGTGTTTCCGGATTTCTACGCCACCTATTTCCCGATGATGTATCTTGACTGGCTGCCGCCCGATCAAACCAAGACGCCGATCGGCAGGGCCCCCGACGGCGCGGCCCCGAAAGCCGATGGCAAAACCATGGTCTGGGATTGTACCGGACCGATCACCTATCGGGGCTTGGCGGCCATGAACCAGGACCTGGATAATTTCCGGATCGCCTTGGCCGATGTGCAGGTGGCCGAAGCGTTTCTTCCCGTGGCGGCGCCGATGAGCGCGCGCGGGCTTTGGTTCAACAGCCATTACCCGAACGAAGACGAGGTTCATGTCGCCTTGGCGGACGCCCTCAAGGAAGAATACAACGCCATTGTCGATACCGGCTTCCTGCTGCAGGTGGACGATGCCTATCTGGCCCATGAATATGACCGGATGATGGGGGAGATGAGCGAGCCGGAGGTGCGCAAACATTGCGAAATGTGCATCGATCTGCTGAACTACGCGTTGGAAGGAATCCCGCCGGAAAAAATCCGCTACCATGTCTGCTGGGGCAGCTGGAACGCCCCCCACACCACCGACATTCCGCTGTCCAAACTGGCCGACTTTATCCTTAAAGTGAACGCCGATGCCTATTCGCTGGAAGGCGCCAATCCACGCCACGAGCATGAATGGCAGTTGTGGAAGGACGTCAAGTTTCCCGACGGCAAGATTCTCGTTCCCGGCGTCATAACCCACTCCACGAACGTCGTCGAACATCCGGAACTCATTGCCATGCGGATCGCCAATTACGCCAGCGTCGTCGGCAAGGAAAACGTCATCGCGAGCTCGGATTGCGGCTTCGCGCAAAGCTATAATATCGTGCGCTGCCATCCGGATGTGCAATGGGCGAAACTGGAATCCCTGGCCGAGGGAGCAAAACTGGCCTCCAAGCAATTGTGGCAATGATCGACTGCGAGCCGCGTTACGTCATCCGAGGTTAAGATTACAGGCCAAGGTATCCCTGATAACACCCGGCTCGGTTAGTTCCTCAACACCGTAAAAAAGGTATCTGTTTTTACGAAGCCAAAAAGTGCGTTTGGTAAATAAGGCGCTGTTTTTAAAAATTCAAAATTTGAGAATTCGTGATGCGGCCCACCGCCGGACTTAAATTTTCTGTCGATGGGCCGATAAACCGATTTGTTCCCATCAAATTGATTCCTATCTGTTCGGAACCGCTCTTGCCAAGCCAATGACGTGCCAAATCTTTCACGATTCCTTTGGATCAACCTTCTTTTCAGATTTTTATGGTAGGAAACTCCAGTTTAACCGGTGCCGGCACATACTGGGCAATATTCCATGACGGATCTTGATCAGCAAAAAATCCAAAGATTGCACGAAATTGCGAAACTCGAAGTTGAGAATGGCGACTTTGTTCAAGCCAAAAGTCGCTGTGACTTAATTTTGGAATTCCAGCCACATGATCCCGAGGCGCTTCACCTGCTTGGGTTAATCTCCTATCATTTGGGTGATTATAATTTAGCCGAAAGTATTCTTTTAGATTGCCTATCCTGCGCCCCCGACTATGCAGAGGCCCATTTTAATTTGGGTAATATATTGAACCGCCTCGGGAGACCGGATGAGGCCGTGGCAAAGTTTCTCGATGCCGTAAAACTTCGGCCCGATCTCGCCGAAATACATTTTCAGCTCGGCAAAACTTACTTCGACCTCGACAAACTGGATAAGGCTTTATCAAGTCTTCGCCGGGCAGCCGAAATTGATCCAAAAAACGCAGAAATCCAGGTCACCCTTGGTCGCTTATTTGAACGGCTGGGAAATCTGGATGCGGCAATTTCCAGTTTTCAATTGGCAATCAAATTGGACCCAAATCTATCCGAGGCCTATTTCAATCTGCATGGTTGTCTATTGGGCGGACCTGGCATGGAGGCTTCTGTCAAATGTCTGGAAGAAACCCTTCGGCTTGATCGAAATCACGTCGAAGCGCAATTTTACCTAGCCATTTTATGCGATCGTCAGGAGACCAATAGCGAGGCCAGGGTCCATTTCGATGCCTATTCCCGGCGGCAAGAGACCATTGAATATCTGATCGATTCGTGGCGCTACGTGATGGCGATCAAAAATCCAAAATACGAACTTCTTGGGACTTCAATTCAAGTATTGAGATTGGCGCTCAAATCTTCGGCTGTAGAAGGATTGGTATTGGAATTTGGTGTTCGATCAGGGACGTCGATCCGGCAGATATCGGCGCTTGCTCGCCAAGACGTGCATGGCTTCGATTCATTTCAGGGCCTTCCCGAGGCCTGGCACAATTTGGCCGCCGGTACCTATTCCACCGGCGGCGTTCTTCCCGCGGTCCCAAAAAATGTCCACCTGCACGAGGGTGATTTTAACGAGTCCCTGCCGAAATATTTAGAAACACACAAAGGACCGGTTAGATTTATGAATATCGACTGCGACCTTTATAGTTCGACCAAGTGCGTACTCGATTTGATCGCAGACCGAATTATCCCGGGCACGGTTATCGCTTTTGATGAATATCTGGGTTTCCCCCGGTGGCAGGAAGACGAGTTCCGCGCTTTCAAAGAGATGGCCGAGAAGTATCATTGGAGTTACGAATATTTAGCAATCAGCATATTCTCCAAACAGGTGGCGGTTAGAATATTATAATTGCGGTCGCGCACCCCATTCACCATGCGCCAAGATGGTGGTTTTTAGGCATGGCCAATGACGGCCTTTACTTTGAAAAAGGACCGCGGCCGGCCCAACCCGGAGCTTGACCAGTCAAACGGCCAAGGCCGAAGCGTCCGGCGCGACTTGGATGGCGAAGACCGCGGGAAGCCCGTCAAACGCCTTGAAGAAACTCTCGCCGCCGTCACTTGTCGCCCATATGGTGCCGTCGTTGAGGCCGAAATAGAACCCGTCGGGGTCCGCCGGATCGCCGGCGACGGCGCGCGGCGCCGACTTGCCGATATCGCCCGGCAGCCCGCCGGCGCGCCGCGACCAGCTCCGTCCCTGGTCGTCGCTGCGGTAAAAACCGCAGCCGGGCCCCTCGGGCCGGCGCCACCCTGGGGGCGGCACTTCCGCGCCCGCCGTGAACAAAACCTGCGGCCGGTCGGGATGCACGGCGAGGTGGGCGAGATAGCAATGGTCGAGCCCTTGGTTCGATTCTTGGAAGCTGTCACCGCCGTCGTCGCTGCGAAAGGCGCCGTAGCCGGCGGTCTCGATGACCACTTGCGGATCATCGGGCATGACGGTGACGGTGTGGCCGTCGAAGTGGGCGCCCTGCTTGCAGTTTGCCCAGGTTTCGCCGCCGTCGGTGGAGCGCACCACCCAGCCCTCCTCGACCGCGCCGAAGATCACCGCCGGGTCGGTTTGGCATAACCCCAGACCGCGCACATGGGCAACGTGGGGCGGGTTGGGAAAGGACCAGTCGTCGCGCTCGGTAAGCTGTTGCAAGCCCTGGCATTGGCGCCAACTGTCGCCGTAGTCGGTGCTCTTGAAAACCGAGGCCGGCTCGCAACCGTAGTAAAGCTCGCCGGTCACCGGATGCTGAACAATGCAGAACCCGTGCCGGTACAAAATACCGTCATTGATCTCGCGCCAAGTGCCACCGCCGTTGTCGCTGCGCCAGACGCCCTCAGCCAGGGTCGCCGCGTAGAGGCGCCCCTGTTCCTTGTGATCGTGAATGACGGCGCGCACAGGGCCCTTGCCTTCGAGGCCGAGGGGGCGCGTCTCGCCCGATGCGCCCGCGTGCAGCCCAAGGAACGGACCCTCCCCGGTCGCAATGATGACTGCCTTTTCCGCGCTCATCGTATCCTCCTTTTTGATTGCAGGGCGCCATCAGCCCGCAAAGTCGAGTATACCGCGAATCGGGGGCATGGTGGAGGACATTCTACCGCCTCGGGTCTGCGGGCGCCCAAGAGCCCGACCCAGGACCCGGAGCCGGCCTTCGCGATTTTCCCTTAACGGATTGCTTGTGACGCATCTTCCGATTTTGTCCGCGGCCGGCGCCATTGGGCGGCGCTTCGATTGCGGCGATTGGATCGCCGCCGCGTCCGATGCTAGAGTGAGGGCTGTCCCAGCTTAGGAGCGATCCCCGATGGCACCGAAAATTTCAGACTCGCCGGCGCCCTACCAGCCGAACCCCGCGGTGATGGAATTGTGGCCGGATATTTCCGGCAACACGATCAACGGATTGAGCGAAACCGGCAAGGGCCGACCGCGGCCGGTTTTCTGGCGCACCGACGGCTCAACGCCGCACGCGCCGGTGATGTATTACTTCTATCAGCGCAGCAAGGAAAATCCCAAGATCGTGGAGGCGCGCAAATACCGGGAGCGGACATCCGCCATCGAGACCAGCGCCATCGCCGGTTCGCCCGAGGTCAAACCGGCCGGGGAATGGACCACGTTAATCAAGGCGGCGGCGTTGCAAACCGGCGCCGACGATGTCGGCATCTGCGCTTACAAGGAAGATTGGTCGTTTGAAGACCGGCCGCAGCCGGCGGGCAAATGGGCCATCGTCATGGCTTTTAAGCAAGACTACGAGAATATGCTCGAGGCGCCCGCCGCCACCGCCTATATCGAGGTGATGCAACAATATGGGCGCGCCGGCGACAGCGCCAAACATTTGGCCAATTGGATCCAGGAACACGGCCACCAGGCGGCGGCCAAGACCGGGCCGATGACCGAGGACGTGCTGATGATACCGGCGGCGATCGAAGCCGGGCTGGGCGAGCTTGGCAAGCATGGATCGATGATCCACAAATCGTTCGGCTCAAACTTCCGCCTGTCGATGGTGTTGACCGACGTGCCGCTGGAGCCCGATCAGCCCGAAATATTCGGCGCCGATGAATTCTGCACCAGTTGCCAAATATGCACCAACGCCTGCCCGCCCGGCGCCATCGCTCCGACCAAGCAGATGGTTCGGGGCGAAACCAAATGGTACGTGGATTTCGACAAATGCATTCCCTATTTCGTCGATTACGAAACCTGCGGCATCTGCCTGGTGGTGTGCCCGTGGAGCCGTCCGGGGGTGGCCGACAATCTGCTCGCCAAGATGGCGCGCCGCCGCCAATCCGGCTGA
This sequence comes from Rhodospirillales bacterium, assembly GCA_046582475.1. Taxonomy (GTDB): domain Bacteria; phylum Pseudomonadota; class Alphaproteobacteria; order Rhodospirillales; family UBA2165. Next base: position 2,093 of record JAYGEH010000582.1, on the reverse strand, counting down.
TGGCGGCCTGTTGCCACTATTTGAACGCGGTTGCTACAGCCACCACTGGAGAACGTATTCCCAAGGGCCTTCCCGGTTGACCAGATCGACCCGCTGCAGCTGGATCCGGTAGCCGTCATCGGACATTTTTAAAAGGTGCCGGTATTTGCCGGTAAAATTGCGCACCTCGTAGCGCAGATATTCCGCGCAATGAAAGCGCGAGCGCACGATGATATCGCCGCCCGCGTCCTCGCTTTCGATGATCACATTGGAGACCACGTGGCAGAGGCGGTTGTGCGGCGCCTGGCTGTGCGCCTGCGGGTGATTGTTCCGATTGATGCGCATCTTCATCATATCGAGGTTTTCCCAGAAGATATTGGGCACCCCCTCGCCCTCGGTCTGGTCTTCCGCCGCCGGCATCCAGTAATGGCCATCTTCGGTATAGAGCGCCAGCCACCCGTCCCACTGTTTTTCGTCAAGCAGCTCGGCTTGGCGATTGAGGAAACGCTCCACCGACAATTGGGTCTCGGTGCTCACGTCGGCCGCCCCGAAGGGATCCGAGGCGGCGAGTATTTCGGCGGCTTCGCCCATGCTCAGCTCCCGCCGCCGTTGGCGGTCATATGGTCTTTCCAGACATGCATCATATGGCGCATGGGCATTTCGCTCATCGAGCCCGGCGGCGATCTGCGAACGTTGTCCTCGATCACATCAAAACCGGCATTGCGGTGAAAGTTGACCCAGTCGCCGCCATCGGATTCCAGCCCGTGCTGAACCTTCCACCAATTGAACAGATCATCGGCATTGATCATGGTCGATGGGGAATTGACCAGATAATAATACCCGAGCGCCCGCTGGTAGATGGCTTCCGGCGCGTCTTTCAGGCGGAAATGCCAGATCTCGGTCAAGGTGCGGTTGGGTGCCAGCGGGCGCACCGCACGCAGCTGCTGCAAGGGCGGCTGCACCGACAGGCATGGATAGACCAGCACATGGTGCAGGTTCACGCCGAGGATTTCCTCGGCCCGGTCCTCGCCGTAGGAATCGTACATGCATTTGACATATTCGTTGGTGTCCGGATCGTCGGGGCGCAGGCCCATATAGCCTTCCAGGGTGCAGTGCCCGTTTGGGTGGGCGGCGGTGCCGAACTTGCCCCAGCCCTCGATGCCAATACGGGCGAAGTCCGAAATAAAGCCGTAGGACAACGGCGGCTCTTCGCCGGCTTCGCGCATGTCGCGTTCGACCATCATGGCGGCGACACCGGACGATTCATGGGTGGCGCCGGGATGCGACGCGTCCAACTGATTTTCCAGGAATATTTTCCAGTTGGATTGCTGGATCATCTGAAAACATTCCCCCACCACCTCGGTTTCACCGCCCGGCGCCCGGTCGATCAACTGGTCGAACGCGGCTTTTGAATAACCCAGGTAGGATTCGAGATCGGGGCCGTCTTCGGCCAGCGAGGCAAACCAGAAGCCCCGGTAATTGTCGGCACGCGGCGCCTTGCGCACCTGAAATTCCGGCGAGCTGACGCTGCGCCCGGTGCCGTCGTAACCGTCCACCGCCGGGATGCTGTCGAGGCTGCCATCCAGGTTGAACATCCAGGCGTGATAGGAGCAGCGGATGCGCTTGCCGGCGTTGCCGCTGCGCGCCGAACAAAGCTGCGAGCCGCGATGCGGGCAGCGGTTATAAAGCACATAGATTTCGCCGTTATGGTCACGGGTCATCATCATAGGCTGGCGGCCGACGCGCGCCAAATAATAATCGCCGGGCTTCTTGACTTGGCTCTCGTGGCCGATATAGACCCAACAGCTCTCGAATATCCGTTCCATTTCCAGCTCGAACAATTCCGGGTCCACATAGGCTTTCCGGTGCGCCCGGTCCGGTTCGACAAGAGCCGCAATATCGCTATCAGTCCAGGTCATGACACACCTCAATTCCTTGCAGTTACGTTGATCGAACGCCAGCCCAAATCGGCCTTGTTTAACCCGCGAGTGCTTATTCTGCGGCTTTAAGATAGGCCTTCATGGCATCCCAGTAGTGGCTTTTCCAGCCCTGGGTGATGTCCTTGTGGGCGGACCGGGGAACGCCGGCCTGGGTGAAAACGAGCTTCGATTTGC
>JAYGEH010000127.1:0-3041 GCA_046582475.1 Rhodospirillales bacterium | reverse complement strand
CGCGCCGCTGACGGTGCGCTCCATGAAGGCCAATGTGCGCGCCACACGGCTCGATGCCGACCAGCGCGACGACGCGCGGCTCCAGGAACTGGTGGATGCCTGTTTCAACAGCGAAGACTATATCGAGGGCCGCCGCGCCTTCATGGAAAAACGCCCGGCCCAGTGGAAAGGGCGCTAACGGCATCCTATCGCCCTCAACACAGCCAACATCCGGGGAGGACATTAATGGACGTACGCATGGACGGGCGCAACGCGATCATCACCGGTGGCTCACGGGGGCTCGGGCGGGCGATGGCCATGCGCTTTGCACAATCGGGCGCCAACGTGGCCATCGTCGCCAGGCGCGAAACCGTGCTCGCCGATACCAAGGCCGAGATCGAGGCGGCGGCGCCATCGGCCACGGTGGTCACCTGCACCGCCGATGTCTCCTCGGCCGAAGGCGTCGAAAGCGCTTTCCATGCGGCCGTCTCCGGGCTTGGCCGGATCGATATCGTGGTCAACAACGCGGGCACATCCATGGCCCGGCCGTTCGAGGAAATCACCGACGAAATGTGGCAGACGGACCTGGAATTGAAGCTGTTCGGCGCGATCCGCATGATCCGCCTGGCGCTGCCGGGCATGAAGCAGCGCGGCTGGGGCCGGATCATCAATATCCTCAACACCGGCGCCAAATCGCCGCGCGCCGGCTCGGCGCCGACCACCGTATCGCGCGCCGCCGGTCTCAACCTCACCAAGGCGCTATCGCTGGAATACGCAACCCACGGAATTCTGGTCAACGCGCTGTGCACCGGATTGATTGTCACCGATCAGTTGGAGAGCATGCGCGACCGGGGCGCGCCCGAAAAAACCATCGAGGAATACCAGGAGGTCCTGGCCGGGCGCATTCCCCTGGGGCGCATGGGCACGGCCGAGGAATATGCCAACGTGGCCTGCCTGTTGGCCTCCGACGCCGGCGCCTACGTGACCGGCACCGCCATCAATATCGACGGCGGCTCGAGCCCGGCGACATGACCAATCTGGGCTGGGACGAGAGGGCCGACGTGGTTATTGTCGGCGGCGGCGGCGGCGGTTTGCGCGCCGGACTGGCGGCGGCCAGGTCGGGCGCCAAGACCATTGTTTTGGAGAAAACCGGCGATCCCGGCGGCAAGACCGCCATGTCCATCGGCATCATGACCGCGTCCGCAACCTCGGTGCAAAAAGCGGCTGGCGTCACCGACAGCCACGCCCGGCACCTGGCCGACGTCGAGGCCATGGCCAGGCAGGCCGGCGCCAAGATCGATGTGGCCAGCACCAAATTCATGATGCGCGTCTGTTCGGCGGAATTGGAAAACCTGATCGCCCTCGGGCTCAAATTCTCCGGCCCGCACCCGGAAGGCCCGCACGGCACGCCGAGGATGCATGTGGTGCAGCCCGATTGCCGGCATCTGGTGGCGGTGCTTCTCGAAGCCTGCGCCAAAGCCCAAGTTTCCATTCATGTAAACACGCCGGGGACGGACCTGATCCTCGATCACCGGGGCCGGATCGCCGGGGTGCGCGCCGACAGCGAGGATGGACCTCGCTTCATCGAAGCCGGCGCCGTGGTGCTGGCGGCGGGCGATTACAGCGCCAACCGGGCGATGGTGCAAAGCCTCGCGTTGGAATTGAAGCTGGCCATGCCGCTTCGCGATTTCGCCACCGGCGACGGCCACCGCATGGCGTTGCGCATCGGCGCCCGGGTCCAGAACATGGCGCGCGTCAACACGCCGCAACTGCGCTTTACCGAGTGGCCGTACGTGGAGCCGTCGCCGGGGCTGGTGGCCGCCGGCGCCCGGCTGGTCACCAGGAAAGGCGCGCGCATCAAAACCAGGCTCGATGAATCGATCCTAATGCCCGGCTTCGAAGACCGCTGGGAGGAGATATTTATCGTCATCGACGGGGCGTGCGCGGCCAAGCTGGCGGTGGCCGGCGACGACCGCGGCCCGGGACGCGACGGCTGGGCGCTGACCGGCAAGCCGTTCGTCGGCACGGCGCCGAAAGTCGGCTACGCCTATTTGGACGATTGCCGCGCCTGGGACTGGCATTTCGAGGCCAAAACCATCGCCGCCGCCGCCCGCCGTATGGGCTGCAAACCGGCGGCCTTGGCGGCATCTTTGGCTAAGCATAGCCACGGCCCTTTCCACCTGCTCGGACCCACCCGCCGGGTGATCGCCAATTCCGGCGGCGGTGTCGCCACCAACGAGAAAACCAACGTGCTTAGCCAAGACGGCCGCGCCATCAAGGGCCTCTATGGCGCCGGCGTCAATGCGCGGCTGATCTTGTTCATGGGCGGCCACGGCTTTGCATTGGCCTGGGCCATGGCGTCGGGCCATATCGCCGGCGCCGGCGCCGCCCGGCATGCGGAACGGCAAATCCGTGACAGGCTACCCGGCAGGTAGCATAATCGGAACCAATCGAATTTCAGCGGGGTCATCCATGCGGTTCGGCATGCAGTTTTTTCCGGATATTCCGGAGGCGGTGAAACCGGCGGCGCAATATTACGACGAAGCCATGCGCCTGGTCGGGCTTTGCGATGAATACGGCTATTCCCATATTCGGACGGTGGAGCATTATTTTCACCATTGGGGCGGCTACAGCCCCAACCCGATCGTCTTTTTGACGGCCGCCTCGCAGCATACCAAGACCGCGCGCATGGTCACCGGCGCCGTATTGCCGGCCTTCAATTCGCCGCTCAAACTGGCGTCCGATCTGGCCATGCTCGACGGGTTCTGCCACGGCCGCCTGGATATCGGCTTCGCGCGCGCCTTCCTGCCCCAGGAATTCCGCCATTTCGAAGTGGATATCGAGGAAAGCGTGGAGCGTTTCGAAGAAGGCATCGAACAGGTCCGGCTGCTTTTGGAAAACGAAAATGTCACTTCCAAGGGCAAGTTCCACTCCTTCGAGGGCGTGACCACCCATCCGCGCCCGGTGCAAAAGCCGCGCCCCAATTTCTACCTGGCCGCCGTCGGCACGCCCGCATCCTTCGAGCGCGCCGGGCGCCTGGGCCATTGGATCATGGCCATCCC
>JAYGEH010000429.1:0-5614 GCA_046582475.1 Rhodospirillales bacterium | reverse complement strand
CTCTACCGGCCGGCGGGCGCCAAGCGCAGCACGCTCCGTTTTAAGGTGCTGCATCCGAGGACGCCGCTGCCCTTGTCCGATGTTTTGCCCATGCTGGAAGACATGGGGCTCAAGGTTATCGACGAAATTCCCCACGAAGTGCGCCCCGAGGGCGCAGGCATGCCTACCATTATGATCCATGATTTTGGTCTTATCACCCGCGATGGCCGAAACGTGTCGCTGGATTCCGTGCGCGAAAATTTCCACGATGTATTTCGCCGGACCTGGGAAGGCGAAATGGAAAGCGATGGCTTCAATGCGTTGGTCCTGAGCGCCGGTCTCGGCTGGCGGGATGTCACGGTGCTGCGCACCTACGCCAAATATCTGCGCCAGACAAATGCGCCGTTTTCGCAAGACTATATGGAGCGCGCGCTCGGCAATAATCCGCAAGCGGCGGCGGCCATCGCGCGCCTGTTCGCGGCCAGGTTCGATCCCAAAATTCAATCCCGGAACAGCCAGGTATCGCGCCTGACCAAATCGCTGAGCGATCTTTTGGATAAGGTGGAAAGCGCCGATGAAGACCGAATACTACGCCGCTTTTGGAACGGCGTGGCGGCGACCTTGCGGACAAATTTTTTCCAGACCGATGCCGGTGGCGGGCCGAAATCCTACCTCTCCATCAAGCTCGACAGCGGTGCCGTCGACGAGTTGCCCCTGCCGCGGCCGTTGCGGGAAATCTTTGTCTATTCGCCGCGTTTCGAAGCCATTCATCTCCGCGGCGGCCTGGTCGCGCGCGGCGGCCTCCGCTGGTCGGACCGGCCGGAGGATTTTCGTACCGAAATTCTAGGCCTGATGAAGGCCCAGATGGTCAAAAACGCGGTCATCGTTCCGGTAGGATCGAAAGGCGGCTTCGTGGTCAAGCGGCCACCCGCCACCGGCGGCCGCGACGCCTTTATCGAAGAAGGCATCGCTTGCTACAAACTGTTCATGAGCGGGCTTCTCGATATCACTGACAATTACCAAGGCAGCCGTGTTGTGGCGCCCAAGGATGTTGTCCGGCACGACGACGATGATCCCTATCTGGTGGTCGCCGCCGATAAGGGCACGGCGACATTCTCCGATATCGCCAACGGTATTGCCGGCGAATACGGGTTTTGGCTCGGCGATGCCTACGCGTCGGGGGGCAGCGTCGGCTACGACCACAAGAAAATGGGCATCACCGCGCGCGGCGCCTGGGAATCGGTTAAACGGCATTTCCGCGAAAACGAAAAAGACATTCAAAATGAAGATTTCAGCGTCGTCGGCGTCGGCGACATGTCGGGGGACGTGTTCGGCAACGGCATGCTGCTATCCAAGCACATCAAACTCTATGCCGCCTTCAACCATATACACATATTCGTCGATCCCGACCCCGATCCGGGCAAAAGTTTTGCCGAGCGCAAGCGCCTTTTCAACCTGCCGCGCTCGGGCTGGTCCGATTACAACGCCAAGCTGATATCCAAGGGCGGCGGTATCTTCGAACGCAGCGCCAAATCCATCAAACTCACACCGGAAATCCGCTCCCGGTTCGCGATCAGCAACAGTCAGGTTACACCGAACGAGCTTATTCAAATTCTGCTGCGTGCCGAGATCGAGCTTTTATGGTTCGGCGGTATCGGCACCTATATCAAGGCCTCATCGGAGGCGCATGCGGATGCCGGCGACCGGGCCAACGACGCCTTACGCATCGACGGGCGCGAGCTTCGCTGCCAGGTGATCGGCGAAGGCGCCAATTTGGGTGCCACCCAGCGCGGGCGCATCGAATTTGCTCTCGCCGGCGGTCGCTTGAACACCGACTCGGTTGATAATTCCGCCGGCGTTGATTGCTCGGACCATGAGGTCAATATCAAAATCCTTTTGGACTCAGTGGTCGCCAAGAAAAAGCTCAAAATCGGTCAGCGCAACAAATTGCTAAGAAGCATGACCGACGAAGTCGGTGAATTGGTATTGCGCGACAACTATTTGCAAACCCAGGCGATAACGTTGACCCGGTCCCGCGAAACCGATGTTATCGATCTTCAGGGCCGCTTTGTGCGTTTTCTTGAGCGCACCGGGCGCCTCGACCGGGCGGTCGAGTTCCTCCCCGACGATGAAGAGCTGGAAGAAAGGGAGCGCGACAATATCGGCCTAACGCGGCCCGAAGTATCCGTCGTCATGCCCTATGCCAAGCTTTGGCTTTATGATGAATTGCTGGCCTCCGGCCTGCCCGACGAGAAACTTCTGCAAACCGATTTGATCGAATATTTTCCAACGCCGTTGCGGCAAAAATACCGGCGCGAAATTCTTGGCCACCGGTTGGCCCGGGAAATTATCGCCACGGTCGTCACCAACAGCATGATCAATCATGTGGGCGGTACATTCGTCATCAATTTGATGGAAAAATCCGGCGCCCGGCCGGTGGATATCGCGCGCGCCTATATCGTGGTCCGCGATACCTTCGATCTCGAATCTATATGGCGCGAAATCGAAGCGCTGGATAACAAGATAGCCGCATCCATGCAGGCGACGCTGCTGCAGTCGGTCAACCAATTGATCGAGCGCGCGACCCTTTGGCTGCTGCGCGGTCTGGATCATCCGATCAATATCGGAGGCGCAATCGATGAATTCCGGCCCGGCGTACAGCAGCTAAAGAAAATCATCAAGGATGTGGCGCCCAAGGAAGTGATCGACCGGGTGGAATATCGGGCGCGGCGTTATGCCGGTGAAGGCGTACCGTTGGATCTGGCCCGGCGCGTCGCCTATTTACTGTTGCTGATCTCGTCGTTCGATATCGTCCGCACCGAGAATCTCTGCCACGTAATAATTGCCGATGTGGCGCGCCTCTATTTCCGCGTTGGCGAGACCTTCGGCCTTGGCTGGTTGCGCTTCGGCGCCGAACAATTGCCGGCCGATAATCATTGGCAGAAACTGGCCTCGGCGGCGATGATCGAGGAGCTTTATACCCACCAGAAGGGCATAACGCTGCGTATCGTCAATGGCGTCGGCGGCGGTAGAGGCGCACTCGACGCCTGGGTGAAGTCCAACACCATGCTGATGGAGCAAACCCGCCAAATGATGAACGAGTTGGAGGCCGCCGAACAGGTCGATCTCTCGATGCTGGCCGTGGCGTCGCGTCATTTGAGCGCCATCGCCAGCGGCGCCGGTTAGGAAAAAGATTTGCCGGCCAAAGAAAAACTGGGAATAGCCGCCTGGTGTTATTACGACTGGGCCAATTCAGCCTTTACTACCATCGTCATCACCTTTGTGTTCGCAACTTATTTCGTATCCGCGATTGCGGTTGATCCAATCCTCGGCGCTGCCCAATGGGGATTCGCCATTTCCGCATCGGCCCTGGCCATCGCGGTTTTGGCGCCGGTGCTGGGCGCAATCGCCGATCGCGGCGGCCGCCGTAAACCCTGGATAATATTTTTTACCGCCCTTTCGGTTTTGCTGACCGGCGCTTTGTGGTTCATGGCGCCGGACCCGTCCTATGTTCTGCCGGCGCTTATCTTGGTGGCGCTCGCCAACGTGGGGTTCGAAATGGGCATCGTGTTCTATAACGCCATGCTGCCGGACATCGCGCCGGCTGCAATCATCGGGCGGGTGTCGGGCTGGGCCTGGGGGCTTGGCTATGCTGGCGGCCTGGCCTGTCTGGTGTTTATACTTGTTGCCTTCGATACCAGCGATCTCGATCAGGTTCGTCTCACCTCGGTTTTGGTGGCGGTCTGGTTCGGAGTGTTTTCGCTGCCGCTCATTTTATGGACTCCGGATACGCCGGCACGCCCCATAAGCTGGCGCGGCGCCATTATTGATGGCTTCGGGAAATTGATTGCTACCTTGCGCCAAGTCAGGCATCACAGCGATATCGCCCGCTTTTTATTGGCGCGCCTGTTTTACAACGATGGCTTGGTGACCCTGTTCGCGGTCGGCGGCATTTATGCCAAAACGACATTCGGCATGACCACCGCCGAGGTTCTGCAATTCGGCGTCGCCATCAATGTGACCGCCGGGCTGGGCGCCGCCGGCTTCGCCTGGATCGACGATTGGATCGGCTCCAAGCGCACCATTCTGATCTCGTTGGCCGGATTGATCATCATAGCCGCCGGCGTTTTATCCGCCGAGACCACACTTGCGTTCCTGATCTGGGGATCGCTGCTTGGAATTTTTGTCGGTCCGGTGCAGGCGGCCAGCCGTACGATGATGGCGCATCTGGCGCCGCGGGGCATGAAAACGGAAATGTTCGGGCTGTTTGCGTTCTCGGGCAAGGCGACGGCGTTTATGGGGCCGCTCGTCTTTGGCGCCGTGACCGCGCTGACCGCAAGTCCGCGTTGGGGCATGGCAACGATACTGGTGTTTTTTGCACTCGGCGGCGCGCTCCTGTTTACGGTCGCCGATGCCAAAAGAAATTAAGATGCGAAAATAAGGTGGCGTTGATCACGCGGCTGGATGCGGGTACATAATCGCCTATGACATTTCCCGAAACAAAGTATTCCGATGCCGGCGCCTATGTGGATGCCTATTTCGATCAATATGCACAGGCGGCGGCCAGCGTCGACCGGGGCGCCTTGGCGGCGGCCACCGAAATTCTCGAACGCGCCTATGAAGGCGGCGCCACTTTGTTTGTATGCGGCAATGGCGGCTCGGCCTCGATCTCCAACCATTTGGCTTGCGACCATGGCAAGCTGCTGGCCACCGATACGGATTTGTTGCCGCACGTGCAGTCCCTGGCCGCCAATGTGGAAGTGATCACCGCCATCGCCAACGACATTTCCTACGACGAGGTTTTTGTCCATCAGCTCAAATTACAAGCCGGCAAGGGCGATGTGGTGATGACCGTATCCTCGTCCGGCGATTCGGAAAACGTGGTGCGGGCTGCCAGCTGGGCCCGCGATAACGGCCTTGAGGTGATTACGCTGACCGGCTTTGAAGGCGGGCGCACCGCCCAATTGGCCAGCGTCAACCTGCATGTAAGCGCCGACAATTACGGCGTCATCGAAGACGTGCACCAATCGCTGATGCATCTGATGGGCCAGTATCTCCGCCAGGCGCGCATGGACGAAGCACTTATTCGGGCGCGCAAATTTTAAAAGCTGGCCTTCGCCGGTTTTGATCGAACGGAAATCATAAGTCGGATTGCGGCATGGTCCCCGGATCACGGCCCAATGTTTTCCAAATAACCGCGACAAGAAATAGGCCGGCGATCCACCAATTTTGCCACGCACCAAAACTCGAAAATGCAAATACCAAGTAAGAAGTGACTAGCCCAAACAAGGGCGCTTCGGCAATGCGGGCAGCAGAAAAACGATAAAGAATGACTCCGCCGAATATGGCGACAATGACGGCCGCCACGCCACCCAGTTCCAGCCATATTTGTAACGCCTGATTATGCGGATGTAGGGGAAGCTTCGATTCGTTATGAAGTTGTTTTTGCCGGCCGTCGCCCACGCGATCATCGTAAATAACGACTTTTTCCCCGCCGCCTGGCAGGATACGTGACGAATTCAACCCCCATCCCAGTATTGGCCGTTCCAGGGTTTGCTGGGCCGCGAACTCCCAAATGGATAACCTTGGCACAACGGAGGTGGGCATCGACCGGCCGAAATCGCTGTTTGCGAAT
>JAYGEH010000106.1:0-13700 GCA_046582475.1 Rhodospirillales bacterium | reverse complement strand
CGACGCTCTTCCGATCTATTTTTATTTCAAATTCAGTGAACTCTACGCATATTTTCTAACGTATTTACGCTATTATTGAATTATATCATCGAGGAATTTATATGGATCAGACTTTCCCCGTAATCAACGCATCATGATCTTAATTGGCCAGTTCAGCCGCAGTGAACGTTTCGTTCATGATCGGATATCGCTCCGGCATTCTGATACATGTCATTACAATAAAATTGTTGCGAATGTGTGGCATGTTAAATTGCGGAAATCTCGAAAAAAATATGGAAAAATAAAATAATTTTATTGTCCGTTCCGCATTCTAGAGCGCACCTAAACTTGGGTCATGCCGAATATCAGGAAATGACTACACACTTGCTGACATCAATTCAAGGAGCTCAAAAGTTGTCGTTCCGGTGAGGCTCATCTTTAAGGCGCGCCATAAAATCTCGCCACTCTTCCCTTACCGGATGCGCTGTCCCTCTTTATCAAAAAAGAAAACCTTGTCCTCTGGAAAGGTGAGTTTAACGTCTTGCCCGGACTGGAGTTCGTCATCGGCCAGGCCTTCAACGATGACGATGAAAGGCCGCTCTTCTCCTGCTTCGAAATAGAGAAGCGTTTCCTTGCCCATCGGTTCAACGAGATCAATTGTATCCGGGACCTGTCCGCTCTTCTCTTCGACGACAACGTGTTCTGGCCTTATTCCCAGCGTCACATTGCCCGAAACCTTGCCTTTGTATAGCTCGGGCACGGGTAATTCCATGTGTCCATTCTTGAATACCGGCTTGCCGTCTTGTGCGATAATCTCGCCATCCGTCAAATTCATCGACGGCGAGCCGAAAAAGTCGGCGACGAAATATGACTTCGGATCGGAATAAATCTGCATCGGCGTGCCTTCCTGTTCGATCACGCCCGCGCGCATCACGACGATGCGGTCGGCTAACGTCATCGCTTCTTCCTGATCGTGGGTGACATAGATGAACGTCTTTTTCAGGTTGGTGTGCAGGCGGTCGACTTCGGCGCGCAATTCCCGGCGCAGTTTAGCGTCCAGGCTGGACAAAGGTTCGTCGAGCAGGAACGTGGACGGTTCGGTCACCAAGGTTCTGGCCAGTGCAACCCGTTGCGATTCGCCGCCCGAGCACTGGGCCGGCATCTTGTCGAGCAGGGGCGTGATGTGCACCATCTCCGCCACCTCATGCACGATTTTTCTGCGTTCCTCTTTCGCCATTTTTTTCATGCGCAGGCCGAATTCAATATTGTCGTAGACGGATTTGTGGGGAAACAAAGCGTGGTTTTGGAACACCATCCCGATGTCGCGATCGCGCGGTTCGAGGTCGTTTACGACGGCGCCGTCCATCGTGATTTCTCCGGTCGTCGGGTCCTCGAAACCCGCCATCATGCGCAAGGTCGTCGTCTTGCCGCAACCGGACGGGCCGACGAGGACGAGGAATTCGCCGTCTTCGATTTCCAGGTTGAGTTCCTTGACGGCAATTGTCGCGCCGAATTCCTTGCTCAGATTTTTTAGTTCTATACGAGCCACGTGTCGTTACCTTCTTACCATGCCAAAACTGAAACCGCGCGCGAGATGCTTGCGAATGAAAACGCCAACCATGATCAATGGGATCGTGATTCCGACCGCGAGAGCGGCTTGGCGCCCATAAACGCGCCCTTCCGTCGAGCCTTCATATTTGCTCAATTCGATCGGCAACGTAACCACTTCCGTCTTCGAAAGGATAAGAGCCAGCAAATACTCGCTCCAGGTTAGGATCAATATAAACAAGAACGTCGCCACCAACCCCGAACGCACCAAGGGCAGCACGATTTCCCAGATCGTTCGCCATCTGCTCGCGCCGAGGATTTCCGCGGCCTGCTCGATCTCCATGGGAACCTCGTCGATAAAGCTTTTCGTCATCCACACCGAATATGGCAGCGTCGTCAGAAAATAGATCAAGATTAATCCGATATGGGTGTCGAGAAGTCCGAGCGTCGAATAATGAAGCGACAACGGCGCGACGATGACGATGGGCGGTATCATGCGCAGCATCAGGAGCTGGAACATGCGCTTTTCACTGAGTATCTGATAGCGCGAAACGCCGTACGCCAGAATTGAACCAAAGAACACGGCGAGACTGGTCGAGACAAAGGCGATAAGGGCGCTGTTTCCAAGCGCTATCCAGGGCTTTTGCATCGACTGAATGTATTGAATGTCGGAGTATGCTTCCTTACCCGTCCAAACGTTTTCGTAATTGCTCAATGTCGGGGTGTCCGACCAATAGACCGGGGGCCAGGCAAACCATTCGAAATCAGGCTTGAAGGACGTGCTGAATATCCAGAACAGCGGGAACCCGACAACCAACAGCCAAAAGCTCAGCATGGTGTATCGAAACCCGGTAAAAAATCTCCGTTTCGTCCGCCTATCCATTTGGCGCCTTCTCGTCTATTTTCATGCCTGGAGCCCTTATTCGTACAGCCGGTCAAGGTTTGATTTTTCGCGCCGCAAGAGCCAAATCGCCGCGAGCACGATGACGACCATCATCATCATGACCACGTAGGACATTGCCGCACCCTTGGAAATTTCGAAATAGCTCCACGTGGTGAGATAGATATAGACCGGGACCGTCTCCGTCGCCGAACCCGGTCCGCCCTGGAACAGCGACCAGGTTTTAGGGTACTCGGCCATGGCTTCCAAAAAACGGAGGATGAGGGCGAGAAGGATGACGGGCTTTAGAAGCGGGACTTGAACCTCCCAAAAAATTTGCCAGCGGTTGGCGCCCAGAATCTGCGCCGCCTCCTGAGGTTCCTTGGGCAAAGACGCCAGGCCCGCCATCATGATGATAAAGGAGAACGGGGTCCAATTCCAAATCTCCATAAGCATCACCGTCGTCAGCGCCAGGTCGGCGTTCGCAAGCCAGGTGACGTTGATGTCATGACCCAAAATCACACTCAAAATACCGTTGACCGGCCCTTTCTGGTAAAGCAGCATTTCACCGGTATAGGCGATAACAATCGGCACCGTCAGCATCGGCAGGATGAAAATGATATAGTACAGCCCGTTGCCCCTGAACGGCCTGTACATGAGAAGCGCGAGCCCGAAACCAATGACGAAACAACCAACCGTGGAGCCTACCGAGAAATAGAGTGAGCGGACTATCGCCCATCCAAGCCGTGGGTCGGTCAGCACCTCTTCAAACATCCCCAGACCCACAAATTCGGCATCCCACCAACTGCCCAGGTAAACCGTCCAGCTAAAAAAGGAAAAATAGAGCTGCAGGGCCAATGCCGGCAGAAGCACAATCGCAAATACCAACAATATCGGCAATAAGGCCAACCACTTGAACCGGCGGATTGCCCTCACCTGCGTCATTTCCTTGTTGTGGGAAAGGCTAACCGAGGTGTGTGTAAGTTGTTCCGTGGACATCGTTGGTATTCGCCCGCGTTGCGATGGGGCAGACCGCGGCCTGCCCCAGAACTTCTTCGCAACGCGAAGAGCGTGTCGTCTCCCCTATACTTGATCCTACAACCGTTAACGCAGGCCCTTAAGTCGGAACGTCGATCGACGGGAACACCGCCTTGTAGCTGGCGAGGTCTTGCTTGAGCTTTTTCTTGCCTATGCGGCGGACGATCTTTTTCCATGCCTCTTCCGTCTTGGGCAGCACGTCTTTCGCCTTCATCTGCCCGACATAGGCTTCCGACAGATGCTTGCCGAGAATATCCTGGAACTGCAATAATCCGGTCAGATAGATCGGCGGCGACGCGACCTTGAGGTTGAGTTCGATCGCATCCACGCCGCCCGGGGTATAGGCGTCGCGGACCAATTTGTTGGTCATATGGCCCTTGTGCCACGGATCGTGGAAGGTATTGACCCGGTCGGCGACGATCTCCGCGCTTTTTTGCAATGTTGCCCACCACATCGCCAACAATGCCGCCTGCTCCTTGCGCGGGCTGTATTTGTTGACCAGGATCGCCGCGATCGGCGAGGCAATCGAACGGTGGATCAGTTTGCCCGAAAACTTCGAGCCCGGCACCAAACCGTAGCGCCACAAACCGACGGTCTTGGACTTCTTCGGGTTTTCGTTCAGCGATATGATGCCGTCCCAGTATTGACACGCAAAGGCGTTGCCCAGGATCAGCCGCGGAATCATCTGTGGCGTCCCCCAACCGGGCGCTTCCGGATGCGAAACACTCTTGAGTTTTAGGTAGGTCTCGACCGAATATTTTCCGGCCGGTGTATTCAGGGTCGGGTTCATGTCGTCATCGAACGGGAAACCGCCGGCCGAATAGAAGTACATGTACCACCAGGTCACCCCGTTGGCGCGGTTTCTGAGATTAGCCGAACCCCAGACGCCATTATCCGGATCATGGTGGAATTCCATCATGCGTTGGTCATCTTCCCAGGTGACCGGCCACGCCGGGGCCATGCCATACTTATCTTGGTACCTTTTCTCGTTTTTCTTCACCAGATCCCAGCGCACGAACTGGGTATGCACGTTGCCATCGGTCGGCATACCGTAGGTGCTGCCCTTGTAGGACATGAATTTTCCGTAATGGCCGACGGCGTTGATCTTGAAGTCGGCCCTTTCCATATACTTGTCGAGAGGCTCCAACAGGCCCGCCGAGGCGAGTGTGGGGATCATGTTCGAATCAACATGGAAGAAATCGAACTTATCGGAGCGCGAGATCGCTTCCGCCATCGCACGCTGCGGAATTACGAAAATACTGATGTCCTGGATGCTGGCAATGCCGATGCCGGTGAGCTTCTTGAATTCCTCTTCGGACGCTTTCATCGCGGCCATATAGTTGGACCAGATCATGCCGCGCAAACCAACCGGCTTCACGCCCTTGGCCGCCGCCAGGACTCTTTCCGTCTCACTTGCGGCGAAGACTGATCCCGCCAGTCCGGTGGAAGTCGCCCCCACTGCAGCCGCGATGGCGGCCTGTTTCATGAATTGCCGGCGTGTGTATTCTAAAAAGTTAATCCGCATTTCATCCTCCCTGTGTCGCCACTGAGTGGCGCCCGTGTGATCGTTTCGGTTTGATTTTTGTACCTTGTGTAACGTAGAGTAGTACGCTAATGCAAATTGCATTTTCTGTATACAACTATTAAAATGCGAATAAATTATTTTATAAATATTATTCTCCAATTATTTATACATTGGGTTGGATTTTTTAGTGTGTCGTTTGCTAAATCCAGCGCCTAACGGTGATAAATTCCCATGTCAACGGGCATGGGGATTTGAGGAACTGAACAGAGAATGATGATTCAAAACAGTTTTGGGGTCCCTCTCGGACGCGACGCCACCTTGAAAGTCCTGATCCGGGCCGCCTTCCAAAGATTCATCGCCTTGGTCAAACGGATGAGTGCGAGTCGGGGCGATGACGGCGCTATTCGAAACCGCTGCTGCGCCAACGGGAGGACCAAAAAATTCAATGAAACCCGCGCCATATAAATACCACGACCCTGAAACCGTCGACGATCTGGTGGGGCTTCTGGGCGACCTGGAGGATGCGAAGATATTGGCTGGTGGGCAATCCTTGATGCCAATGCTCAACATGCGTTTCCTGTTGCCCGAGCATCTCATCGACATCAACAAGATTGCCGAACTGCGGTTCACGAATAATGACAATGGTACGCTTCACATCGGCGCCATGACCCGCCAGCGCGACCTCCTGTCTTCCGAGGAAGTGAGGCAGCATTGTCCGATCATGAGCGAAGCTCTAAGGCTGGTTGGGCATTTTCAGACTCGTAACCGGGGAACCATGGGCGGTAGTTTATGTCATCTCGACCCCGCCGCCGAGTTGCCCGCCATCGCCTGCCTTTACAATGCATCGTTAAACATCAAGGGTCCCGATGGCGAGCGCCGTATCGGGTTCGCCGAATGGCCGCTGGCCTATATGATGCCGAATATTGCGCCGGAAGAAGTCCTGACGAGTATCGAGATACCTTATTGGCGGGAACCGCACGGATATGCCTTGGTGGAGTTCGCCCGGCGGCACGGCGATTTCGCGATCGTGGCGGTGGCGTGTCTTCTGGCGCTCGATGGGTCCGGCCTGATTGCAAAGGCCGCGCTTTCCGTCGCCGGCGCCACCAAAACTCCCATTCGATTGAGCGACGTGGAGAAAGCGCTCATCGGCGAAAAAGCGGATAATGCGGCGTTTTCCGCCGCCGCCGCCAGCGCGCGAAAACTCGACACCATGTCAGACGCCTATTATCCGGCCGCTTATCGCCAGCGACTGGTCGGCGTTCTGGTTGAGCGCGCGCTCGCTCAGGCCGCGGAACGAGCAAGGGGAGCCTGAGGAAATGGCCGATACGCGCGACATAACCGTGACGGTGAACGGACAAACCTATAGCGAAGTTGTGGAAACGCGATTCAGTCTCGCCGATTTTTTGCGCCAGATTCTTGATCTAACGGGAACGCACCTCGGGTGCGAACATGGCGTCTGCGGCGCCTGCACGGTAATCGTCGATGGGGATGCGGTCAGATCCTGTTTAACCCTCGCCGTGCAAGCCGACGGCGCGTCGGTTACCACCGTCGAGGGCCTGGCCGATGAAGACGGAACGCTGCATCCGTTGCAACAAGCATTCCGCGAGCATCATGGCCTTCAGTGCGGGTTCTGCACACCCGGCATGTTGATTTCCCTCGCCGCTTTCCTGCGCGACAATCCCGATCCGAGCGAGAGTTCCGTTCGCGAGGCGCTGTCGGGCAATATTTGCCGATGCACCGGTTATCAATCGATTGTCGCGGCTGCCCTCGACGCCGCCAAAAAAATGAAGGCCATGGGGGGAGAAAAAAAATGGGCGTGAGATATTTCGGGGCCCAAGTCCTGCGCGTCGAGGACGACAACCTTATCGTCGGTCATGGCCAATATGTAGACGATATCCAGTTGCCGGATATGGCGCACGGCGCCTTTCTCCGGAGCCCCCACGCTCATGCCCGCATTACCAAGATTGACACATCCAGGGCCGAAGCTCTGGACGGCGTCCATGCCGTATTCACCTACGGCGATCTTTCGGGGCCGTTGGCCGAGCAAATGATTCAAACCTACCCGAGCCCGGCGATCAAACAAGATCTCCGGCCCTATCTGCTGGCCAGGGACGAGGTCTGTTTTGTCGGCGAAGCGGTCGCCTTCATCGTCGCCGAGAGCCGCCACGTCGCCGAAGACGCCCAGGCTTTGATCGACGTCGATTACCAGACCTTGAAACCGATCGTCGATGTGCGCCAGGCGCTGGGTGAAAATGCGCCCCTCGCCCATGACGGCGCGCCGGATAACCTGGCGGCGGAGCTGAACGTGAAATACGGTGACATCGACGAAGTATTCGCCAACGCCGATCACCATCTCAACACTCGTTTTATGCAGCATCGCGGCGGCTGCCACGCGATGGAATGCCGGGGCGTGGTGGCGGTCCACGACCCAAGAGAAAACGAGTTGACGATCTGGTCGGCGACCCAATGCCCCTATCTCATCCGCCGCGCGCTTGCCAAACAATTTGATTTGCCGGAAGAGAACCTTCGCCTGATCGCGCCCGATGTCGGCGGCGGCTTCGGACCCAAGGCCGGATATTATGTCGAAGAAGCAATCGTTCCGTTCGCCGCCAAATTGCTCGGCCGGCCGGTAAAATGGATCGAAGACCGCCGCGAACACTTCATCAGCACAAATACCCAGCGCGATACTGTCTGGGACCTGGAAATCGCCGCTAATTCAGAGGGGCGAATTCTCGGCGTACGTGGGGATATGACCCTCGATAACGGCGCTTATGTTGTGTACGGGTTATTGCTTCCGGTTACGTCCATTGTGCCGTTGCCGGGACCTTATCGCGTTCAGGCGCTCGACGTTACCCAGAAAGTCGTTTTTACCAACACCGTGTGCAACTCGCCGGTGCGCGGCGCCGGCCGACCGACCGCGGCTTATGCCATGGAGCGCGTCATCGAGACGGTCGCGCGCGCCTTGAAACTCGACAGCGCCGAAGTCCGCCGCAGGAACTTTGTCCGCAAGCAGGACTTTCCCTACGAGACGGGCCTCATCCGTTCCAATGGGCTCCCGGTGTTCTATGACAGCGGCGACTATCACGGCCTGCTTGAAAAGGCGATGGCGCTGGCCGACTTTGAAGGGTTTTCAGCACGTCAAAAGGCGGCGCGGGACGAGGGCCGCTTCATTGGCATTGGCATTTCGAGCTGCATTGAGGATACCGGCGTCGGCCCTTACGAGGGGGTGACCGTTCGCGTTGATACCCTTGGCAAGGTACACGCCATCAGTGGCGCGGCGAGTCAGGGCCAAGGCCATAAGACGGTGATCGCGCAAATCGTCGCGGACGAACTGGACATCGCGATCGAAGACGTGCGCGTCGAAATCGGCGACACCGCCAAATTTCCTCAGGGCGTGGGAACCGTCGGCAGCCGGGTTGGTGTCAACATCGGCACCGCATCCTACGCCGCCGCCCGGGAGGTCCGGCAAAAAGCGCTGAGGTTGGCGGCCAGTTTGCTTGATGCCGATCTGGAAAACCTGGAGATCCAAGACGGAATCGTCCGAGACACCGGAGACCGAAACATCAATATTACTTTGGGAGAACTTGCGTTGAAGTTGGCGCCGATGACCGGCGGTGCGATACCGGAGGGCTTTGTTCCAAGTTTGGAGGCCACGTCTTACGAGGGATCGAAGGGGCCACCGCACGCGTCGGGTACCAATATTTGTGAAGTGGAAGTCGATATCGGGACCGGCGAAGTTAAAGTACTTCGCTATTCGGTCGCGCATGATTGTGGACGCAGAATTAATCCCATGATCGTCGATGGCCAGATCGTTGGCGGCGTCGTGCACGGCATTGGCAATGCGCTGTTCGAGCAAATGCTCTACGACGAGTCGGGTCAACCGCTGACAACAAATTACGGTGAATACCTGCTACCGCTGGCGACCGAGATGCCGCACATTGATCTCGTCCACCAGGATACGCCCTCGCCGCTCAATCCCCTGGGGCTCAAGGGCGCCGGTGAAGGTGGAACCATCCCCGCGGCGGCAGCCGTCGTCGCGGCCATCGAGAACGCGCTAGAACAGTTCAAAATTGAAATAGATTATTATCCTGTTACGCCGCAGCGATTATGCGAACTCATTGATGCGGTAGAATAAATTACCAGTGAGAAGAAATTATCATGAGTATCATTGAGGCGGGCGGGGGCAAAGTCGACATTATCCAAGAGGGCAAGGGCAAAGACCTGATTCTTTTGCCAACATTGTTGGCTGACCGTAGCGTCTATGATGAAGTGGCGCCATACCTGGCCAAATTCCGTCTGGTAACCCGCATTGATTTCCCGGGATTCGGTGGCTCGACATCGGTTGGCCCCCGTGTCGAAGACTACGCGACGATGGTTGTCGACACATTGAATGCGATCGAAATTTCGCCACAGTCGGATTTGCTGGGCAATGGCTTCGGTGGCTTTGTCGCCGTCACTTTGGTGATCCATAATCCGGCAAGAATTGATCGCCTGGTGTTGGTCGACACGGGCGCTGGGTTTCCCGAACCGGCAAAGGAACCGTTGCGCATTATGGCCAAAAAGGTCCGTGAAGGTGGCATGGAAAGCGTGTTGGATGTAGCCGTGAAACGCATGTTCCCGGCGCCCTTTATCGACCAACGTCCAGACATCATCGAAAACCGCAAGCGCCGCTTGGCGACGGCAAATCCTGAGATCTTCGCCATGGCGGCTGAATCTCTTACCGTTCTGGACAATCGGGCGGCGCTTGCACAAATCAAAAATCCAACTCTTATCGTGGTCGGTCTTGAGGACATGACCACCCCGCCCGATCTGTCGCATGAACTCGCCGCGGGCATTGCCAATGCGGAACTTGTCGAATTACCCGGGATCGGTCACTGCCCTCAGTTGCAGGACCCGGACGCATTTCTGAATGCCATCTGTCCGTTTCTAAAAATTCCGCTGCCTTAGGAATGAGGAAATGTTAATTGCTTGCCCCCGTAGATTGTTAAACGTCTTAATTAATGAGCTTTGTCATAAATCCGAGAAGCAAGGAAATCTCCAGTGGCGAACGTAGAAATCGTAGACCGCGCCGGTTACCGCGAGCTCGACGATTTAAATCTTTGGAAAGGAATAAGCAATGAAGGATGGCACGACGCAGGATCGCTTGGACCAAAAAACTGACATTCGCGACGGCATGGCGATTGACTGGGACGTTCCCATCGAAATGGATGATGGCGTCATTTTACGCTGTGACGTGTACCGCCCCATCGAAGACGGAGAATACGCGGTCATCCTGAGCTACGGTCCCTATGGCAAGTGGCTGCACTTCGAAGACCTGTACGCCGATCAGTGGCGCCTGATGTGTGAGAAGCACCCCGATGTCCCGGCAAATTCAACCAACAAATATCAAGCGTGGGAAATTGTCGATCCCGAAAAATGGGTGCCGGATGGGTACGTCTGCGTTCGCGTTGATTCCCGTGGAGCGGGCCGTTCGCCGGGTGAAATCGACATTTGGTCCCTGCGCGAGGCGCAGGATCAGGCGATCTGCGTCGATTGGGCGGGGGTGCAATCCTGGTCGAACGGAAAGGTAGGTCTGAATGGAATCAGCTATTTCGCCGAGAACCAGTGGCAGACCGCCGCCTTGCAACCCAAACACCTGGCCGCGATGTGCACCTGGGAAGGGGCGCTGGATTTCTATCGGGACATGGCGTGGCATGGCGGAATTTTCTGCCGCGGCTTTGTCGAAGACTGGTCAAAGGCGCAAGTATATACGCTGCAGAATGGCCGCGGCGCACGCGGTTTCAGATCGCGCATGACCGGCGACTGGGTTTCGGGTCCGGAAACCCTGAGCGAGGAGGAACTCGGCGCCCGCAGGCGCGATTTTTACACCGATTGCCTCAACAATAAACTCGATACCGACGAGTATTGGCAGTCGCGAATGCCCGATCATTCGAAGATCAAGACGCCGATGTTATCGACGGCGAATTGGGGCGGTCAAGGATTGCACCCGCGCGGCAACTTCGAGGGCTTTGTGCGCTCGGCGTCCCAAGACAAATGGCTGGAAGTCCATGGCATCGAACACTGGACACACTTTTACACGGATTACGGCGTTGATTTGCAGAAGCGGTTCTTCGGGCATTTCCTAAAGGGCGAGGATACGGGTTGGGCCGACAATCAGCCGAAGGTCCAGTTGCAAATTCGCCACCCGGATGAAAAATTCGTCGAGCGCCATGAAAGCGAGTGGCCGCTCGCACGAACCGAATGGACAAAATTCTACATTCATCCCGAGCAGCTGAGTCTGTCAACCAAGGTGCAATTGACGGACCTGAACACAACCTACGGTGGCTTTTCCGATGGGGTGACGTTTCTGTCGGAGCCCTTGGCCGAGGATATGGAAATCACCGGTCCCATTGCGTCGAAATTGTGGGTATCGTCGGCAACCGAGGATGCGGATTTGTTCCTCGTCGTTCGCGCCTTTGCGCCGGACATGAAGGAGCTCACGTTTCAAGGCGCGCTCGACCCGCATACACCGCTGGCACAAGGCTGGCTTCGATGTTCGCACCGAAAACTGAACCCGGAACTGACGCTTCCCTACCGGCCCTACCATACCCACGACGAGATACAAAAACTCACTCCGGGTGAAATTTATCAAGTCGACGTGGAAGTTTGGCCAACCTGTATCGTCCTGCCCAAAGGGTACAGATTGGGCTTTTCGGTGCGGGGCTCGGATTATGTTTATCCGGGGGACGCCAAAACCGACTTGGGCGCCTATGGCGAATGGACCGGCTGCGGGCTGTTCAAACATGATGACCCGGCGGACCGGCCGGCCAATATTTTCGGTGGCGACGTAACCTTGCATACGGGCTCAGACAAGCAGGCCTACGTATTATTGCCCGTGATCCCAGCAAAGTAACACCGGTATGCGCGCTGCCGCGCACGGAACAAATCGCAATCGTAAAGCCGCTTGATTTTTGAACGGAGCGAAATTGACTGGAGAAAATTATGGGTGAAAAACTCGGCATGATCGGTCTGGGTAAAATGGGATTGGCGCTGGCGCGCGAGATGATCACCGACGGCCATGAAGTCTGTGGCTACGACATCGATCCGAAGCGGATGAAAATGCTTGAAGACCTGGGCGGAACCGCCGCCGCTAACGCCAAGGAAACAGCCGAGCGCAGTGACATTACATTTTCCATCCTGCTCAAGCCGGCTCATATCGAAGAGAACACTACCGGTCCCAACGGCATTGTTCGGGCTAGCAACGACGGCCTCATTCACGTCGAAATGAGCACCATGCCGCCGGCCTGGCAAACGGAACTTGCCGCCAAGCTGGCCGCCTATAAAATTGACATGCTCGATGCTCCGATCTCGGGCTCGCACGACAGAGTCAATACTCGCGAAATCTCGTTCATGGTAGGCGGCAAGCAAGACATTGTGGAACGGGTGCGTCCAATTCTTGAGCCTCTGGCCGTCGCCGTTACCCACACGGGACCAAGCGGATCCGCTGCAACGATGAAGGTCGTGACCAACCAGTTCGTCAATGCCACCACGGCAATCTTCGCCGAAATGGTTCTGGTCGGCGAACGGGCGGGCCTGTCGCACGAAATAATGATGACCTGCCTCCGGTCCGGCTCGGTACAGGGATCTATGCTTGAGCAAATGGTTCCGAGATTATTTGTCCGGGATTTCGAAGCGCGGGGGGCGGTTGAAATTTTTGTCAAGGACATGGGTCTTGCCATCGATCTCGGTAAGGAAAATGGGATTGACCTTGAAGTGCTAACGGCGGCTCGGAAAATGTTTCAACGCGCCGAAGCAGCCGGTTGGGGAAAGTCGGACGCTTGCCGTGTCATTGAGGTCTACGAAGGAAAAGACAAGGTTGGCTAGTGTCCTGACCCATATGTATGGGCCGGTTGCCGTTAGCAAGAGAGAATTTTCTGGATACCGGAAGGCGCTGATATTTATCCAGACTGATTATTTGGCACGCGGGCCGCGGACTAGCTGCAACATACGCCTTCTCCCGTAAACGGCATCGCGATTTGCAAAAAATTGAGGCGCAAATTTATTTGTTAATGTCGCCTTTTGTTAAGGGTTGTCGGACATCTGCCTTAGCCGGGTGCCAGCCATGGTCTCCTTTGGCAGGTGTCGGACAAGCCTCAAGGGAGGAAACTGCGGGAAGTTTAGGCTCGGCGTTTCGGCTTGTTTGAGCTATAAGCCTTTGTTTCCAAACGTCGTGATCGAAATGCAGCATTGGTTTTCCTTAAGAAAATCATGAAGCGTTATGGTAAACCTAAATCGATCGTAACTGATAAACTACCTTCCTCATCTCAAAAATCTCTGGATAAAATACTAACGCCGTTACCCATCGCCGTATTCGGGTGCGGTAGAATCTGTGCATTCGCAGGGCAGCGACCCAAGGAAATGAAGCCATGAAAAGAGCAGCCAATGATCCAGAGACGTCCCCAGTTTAGCCGTCGCCGGTCTGGCCGTTCTTTTCGTCGTGCCGTTCCTTTAGCTGCCCGCTCAATGAAGCCGGCGGCGGCTTCCCATTGTCGGAGGGCGCGCCGATGAATTGCCTATGGTGCCAATCCACATTTGATCCGCGCGCGACCGGCGGCAAGCCGCAACGGTATTGTTCAACGCCATGCCGCCGCGCATTTGACGCAGCATCGCGCAAATGGGTGTCGGCGGCTATCGAGAACAGCACCTTTACCGTTGCCGAACTAAGGACCGGCTCCGTAGCAACGCGCGCGT
>JAYGEH010000223.1:0-9580 GCA_046582475.1 Rhodospirillales bacterium | reverse complement strand
ATCGGACGGCCAGCGGTCCAATGCCAGCAACAAAACGTAGGTCAACAGGAAGCCGGAATAGGCCAGGCTCCAGGCCCATTCGCGGCCGATCCGGTCTGAGAGATGGCCAATGGCGATTTGGCCGCCGATGCCGGTCAGGCCGACCAGACCGAGGGCGACGGCGGCCGCTTCGGCCGATATGCCCACATCAATCAAATAACGGGTCTGGTGCACCTGCACCGCGTACCAGGCGTAAAGCGCGGTTGAGAAGGCTAGGATCAGCCACCAGAAACGCGCCGTTCGCACCGCCCGGCCCAAGGTCCAATCGGTCTCCACCCAGGCGCGGTCGACGATGCCGTCGCTTTTCGGCAACCCTTCGCCGCCTGGGCCTGCCGCGTCATCGGCAGCCGCGCCGTCGGGGCGGAGGCCAAGATGCTCCGGGCGATGCCGTTGAAAGAGAAAATTGAGCGGCACGATCACGGCGATCAGCACCATGGCCATGATCCAAAGGCTTTGCCGCCAGCCGACGGTGTCGATGGCGAACTGCATCCAGGGGAACATGATGATCGAGCCGACGCCGACGCCGGAAAAGGCGATGCCGATGGCCAGTCCCCGGCGCCGGTCGAACCAGTGCGGCAGGAACATGGTATGGCCCATATAGCTCATGAATATGGTGCCGCCGACCACCATCACGCCGAGGGTCAGGTAGAAATGCCAGGGCAGGGTGGCGAAGGTGGCGGCGATCAGCCCCAAACCGGTCAGCACGGCGCCGATGGGAATGACGATCCTGGGGCCCCAGCGGTCCATCATCAAGCCGATCGCCGGCGTCGCCAGGGTGGAGACGATAAAGCCGATGGAAAATGTGGCGGCGATGGTCGCCCGGCTCCAGCCGAACTCATTCAGGATCGGCGGGAACAGGAGCGAGAACGCGGTGCGCGTGTTGACGCCGATGCCCATGGTGACGAAGGCAATCGCCACCACCACCCAGCCATAGAAAAACGGCAGCCGGAACGGGACGCCCTTGGTTTGGCTCAACGCTTCATCCGGCCTTCATCCGTCCGGCGATCATCCGGCCTGCATCCGCGACGATGCGTTGACCGTGGCGTGCAGGTTGCGGGCGAAATCGTTGACCGTTCTGATATCGTTGTGAAAGGCGTTGCGGGCAAACTCCTTGACCGCCTTGACCGCCGGCAACGGCGCCTTGCGCAGCGCTTCGATCAATTTGTCCACCTCGCCGTCCAGATCGGCCAGGGCTGTCACCTTGCTGACCAGGCCGTAGGCGAGGGCGGTATGGGCATCGATCTCCTCGGTGGAATAGGTCATGAAGACGGCGGCTTTCCGGTGCAGCCGATCGACCAGCGACGACATCGCCATGGTCGGCATGATGTTGTGGCCCATTTCCGGCAAGGCGAAGCGGGCATTGTCGGCGGCGAGGGTCATGTCGCAGACGGCGGCCAGGGCGCAGCCGAAACCGAGGGCGCGGCCGCGCACCACCGAGACAATGGGAACGTCGACATCGCGAAAGGCGCCGTAGGCATCGAATATGATCTCATTGTTGTCGCGAAGATCGAGCGCCTCGGGGCGGGCGCCGCCGCCCTGGCGGCCCATCTGCGAGCGGCCCAGGCAGAAATCGTCGCCGGCGCCAGTAAAGATGATGGCGCGCGCGTCCGTTGCCAGTTCGCGCAAGGTGGCGGCAAGGCTGACGGCGAGCGGATCCGAGACCCGGTTGCCGTCGTCGGCCATGTTCAAGGTGACTTTGGCAATATCGCCGTCATGTTCAATTAATACGTCGTCGACCATGTGGGTTTCTCCCGGTGGGTGGTTGGAATTGGTCAGGTTAGGACAAAGTCCCGGAGCCAACTCGCTTGCGCGACCGGGCGCCGGTCCTGGTAATCGAAGCCCAAAAACTGTACGCCGAGCGGCAGGCCGCCGGAGGACAACAAGGGCAAGCTGAGCGCCGGTGCGCCGATGATCGAGCAGGGATCGAGGAAGCCGGCATCGCCGGTGGCCATGCCCTCGGGCGCCGGGCCAAGTGCGGTCAGCGTGATGCAGGCGTCCGCCTTGGCTGCCAAACCGGCATAGGCTTCCCCCATGGCGTCGGCGCGCTGGCGGGCGGCGGCGAAATCGTCGGCGGTCATGTCCTCCATGATGTCTTTTCTAGCATGCACGTCCTTGCTCAAAAGATCGGGGGCGCGGTGCAGATAAGCAAGCACCGGAAAGCGGGATTCCCAGTCGCGAATGATGCCGGATATTTCCGAAACGTCCGCCAGCATGGTTTCCAGTGCGGCCACGTCCTTGTCGTTTTCGCGGCTGATAATTTCAATGCCGTCCTCGGCAAGGTCATCGAGCGTGCTCTCAAATATGGCGCGCACGTCATCGGAAACTTTCTCCCAGCCCGGCGTTTCCAGGCGGATCAGGCGGCCGGGTTTTTCCGGGCCCGGCATTTCGGTGGCGCCGGGCAGGCTTATCCGGGTCGCCTCGGCGCCGGCGTTCCTGGACAGGTAATGCAGGGAAAGCCACATGTCTTCGAGGCTGGCCGCCAGGGTGCCCAGATGATTGACGCCTCTGGAAATCGGATTGATGCCTTCCAAGTTGATGCAGCCGAAACTGGGCTTGATCGCATAGAGGCCGCAAAAGGCGCCGGGCCGGAGCACCGAGCCGCGCACTTGCGTGCCAAGCCCCACGGGGAACATACGGGACGCGGCGCCGGCGGCTGAGCCGCTCGACGAGCCGCCCGGCGTGCGCTCCAGATCCCAGGGATTGCGGGTTTTGCCCGGCGGGCGGGCGGCAAACTCGGTGGTCACGGTCTTGCCGATGATGGCGGCGCCGCCGCGCCGCAGCCAATAAACGCAGGCCGCGTCCCACATGGACTGATGCCCGGCGAACATTTCGCTGCCATATTCGGTGGGCATGTCCTCGGTTTCGATGATGTCCTTGACGCCGATGGGCATGCCGTCGACCGGCGACGCCGGGCGGCCGTACTTGTAGCGCTGGCCCGCGGCGTCGGCGGCAGTGCGGGCGGCCTCCAAATTCAAATGGACGAAGGCCATAACCTGGGCTTCGCGGGTCTTGATGGCCTCGATGCAGCGTTCCAGGTAATCCCGGGGGCTGCCCTGCCCGTCCAGGAAGGCCGGGATCAAGGATGTGAACGGCGCCAAGCCGGGTTCCTTGGGATCGTAGGCACCCATGCCCTCGGCGCGGTTAACACTAGCACTAGCGTTCATTGTGGTCTCCAATAGGCGTTGGTCCTCCTGGGCGAAACTAGAGCGTAATTCGGTTAAATGGAACCATTTGACCGAATTACGCCCTAGGCAACCCGGCCGCGCTTGGCCAGATAATAAAACCGCCAGATCAGCAGCGCCGCAGCAACCACGCTGGCGATCAGGATGGCTTCGAGAATGCCCTCCGCGCCGCGCTCCAATTTCAGCGCCAGCAGCCACGACAATGGGATCATCACGAACAGGTAGGATATAAAATGGGTGAGTACCGGCAGCACCGTATCGCCGCGCCCGCGCAAGGCGTGGGACAGCACAACCTGGCCGCCGTCGGGGATCAGAATGAAAGCGATGAAGGCGATCAGCGGTGCCGCCCCGGCGACCAGCGCCGCATCGACGGCAAAGCCCTTGGCGATCCAGGGGGCGAAGGCGAACAGCAAGCCGCCGAGTAGGAACATGGCCACCGAATTGACGCCGAATCCGAGCCAGCCGGCGCGCGCCATGCCGGGCCCGTCGTGCGCGCCCCAGGCATGGCCGACCAGGACCGCCGTGGCGCTGCCCATGCCGAGGGCCACCATGAACACCATGCCCAGCATCTGAAAGGCGATGGAATAGGCGGCGAGCGCGATGGTGCCGAGCAATCCGGCGATCAGAGTCTGCATGGCAAAGGCCAGGGATTCCACCGCCTGGCTGGCGCCGGCGCTATAACCGATGCGCCGCTGGCCGCGCCACACCCGCCAGCCGCCAGGCGCCGGCCGGCGCACCGCCAGGTGTTCGTGGTCGCGCAAATTCCAGATATAGAGGATGATGGCGGCGGCGAGTGCGGCGCGCACCGCCGTCGTTGCCCAGGCCGAGCCGGTGGCGCCCATGGGCTGAAATCCCAGATTGCCGTAAATCCACATCCAGTTGAGGAAGATGTTCAGCAGATTGGCGGTGCCCATCATGATCATCGGCATGGCCGGCCGCTTCAAGGCTTCGAGAAAATAGGAGCAAGTGACGTAGACAATCATGAACGGCAGGCCGAGGGCCAGGATGCGGACAACGCGCCCGCCGTGAAGGCTGAGCTCGGCGCTTTGCCCCGATAGGTGCAGCACCGATTCGCCGGCCAGGGCAAGACCCAGACAGATCAGGCCGAGCCCGGCGGCATAGACCAGGCCGCGCCGCCAGGCGGCGCCGCAACCGGCGGGATTGCCGGCGCCGGCGGCGCGGGCGGTCTCCACCAACGTGCCGAGGCATAGTCCGATAGTGGTGACGAACAATGGCATGGTGATGGCGATGCTTTGGTAGGCCAATTCCCGCGCCGCGAAGCGGCCAAGCATGACGGTATCGGCCAGCGACATGGTCAGCATGCCGAGGCGCGAGCCGATCACCGGGCCCGCGAGGCGCAGCAACGCCTTGATTTCGGCGCCGAATCCTGAGGGCTGGCTATCGGCGCTGTCCTTGATCATGTTTAATTTACCGGACATTGCCTGCAAGATGAAACGCCGGTTTCCATAGGGGGTGCGAAGGCGATGATCCAGCTTTATCAAAGCATCGCGTTGGAAGCAAAGACATGAGCGAACCCGCCTTGCCCAAATGCGTGCTGTTCGATTTGGGCGGCGTGATTATCGATGTGGATATGGGCAGCGTGGTGGCGACCTTTGCATCGAACCGTATCGATACAAGCGTTGCCGAAGCTTGGTACAAGGCGGCCGCCATCGACGCTTTCGAAAAAGGCCAAATTGGACCGGCGGCTTTCGGCGAGGCGATTGTCATGGAGCTGGCATTGGATTGCACGGCGGCGCAGTTTCTTGAGCGGTTCGAGGACATTCACCGGGGCCTGTTCGCCGGCGCGGCGGAGCTGCTTGCGGGTCTGGCATCCCGTACCCACGTGGCCTGTTTCAGCAATATCAACCAATTGCACTGGGCCAGCCAGTGCCGCGATCTGGGCATCGACCGATTTTTCGAAACCCATATTCTGTCGTTCCAACTGGGGCAGCGAAAACCGGAGCCGGCGGCCTTTATGGCGGCAGCCGAACGCTGGTCGTTGGCGCCCGGGGAAATCATGTTTTTCGACGACCGCGCCGAGAATGTCGAAGGCGCCTTGGCGGCTGGCTTCGATGCCCATCTGGCGGCCGGACCGGGGCCGGCGGCGGCGATCCTCGGGCTCAATTAGAGCCAGCGTCGGACCCGGGATTTGTAATCCAGGTAGGGGGCGCCGAAGCGGCGCTCCAGATAGGCTTCCTCCCGCCCGATGACGCCGTAGCGCATGACCGGATACCAGATTGCCAGGCCCAGGATGATCCATAAGGTATCGGCGGCGATGGCGGCGCCGGCAATACCTAAGACCATGCCGCAATAGATGGGATTGCGGCTGAACGCGAAGGGGCCGGTGTCGACCAGCGCCGAGGACGGCGTGTGGGTGTCCACGTCGCCGCGAAATTCCTTGAACTGGCGGAACGACCAGAAAGCGAATCCGCCACCAATGGCGAATACGCCAGCGCCGATCCAGATATTGGGCCAAGAGGCGGGCACGAAGCGCAAGGCAAGCAGCCAGCTCAGCCCATAGCCGGCGCCCACCAATAGGAACCAGAGCAGGGGCGGGCGGACAACCACATCGGCGCGGTCTTCGGCTTGGTCTGACATGGTCGGCATCCATTTTGACAATATAATTGTCAATAATATATGACAATTATATTGTCAATCAATAAGAATTGCGCTATTGCTCGGTTTGGGAGCAGGATTATGCATGAAAAAACCAAATTTACCCACGAAGGCGCCGCCGCCATGACCGTGTTTTTGGAGACCATGGGGCTCTATTTCCGCCTCCGCGATGCGGGCAAGCAGTCCGGTCTGGTGACCCCCGGCGGCGGCGGCATATGGGGCTTCCTGCATTCCCTGGCCGTGGACGGCCCGCAGACGGTGCCGCAATTGGCCGGCGCCCGCCCGGTATCACGCCAGCATATCCAGCAGATCGCCAACCAAGCCGAAGCCGACGGCCTGATCGCCTTTATCGACAACCCGGCCCACAAAAAATCGAAACTGGTGAGCCTGACCGATGCCGGGCGCGCCCGCCATCAACAGATGACCGCCCGGTTCGCCGAGATGGCGGGCAAGCTGGCCGAGGGCATGAGCACCCAGGATCTGGAAGTGACCGGCCGTACCCTCAATCACCTGCGCTCCAGGCTGGCCGGCGGCCCGCTGCAGCTTGGCGGCTTGTCGGAAACGGGTGAGGGCGCATAGCTGCATCCTTCGATCTATTTCCCGACATAAGGGGTTATACCAAGGGTCGGAGATTATGACCCTTGCAGGGTCGCTCTAGCTTCCGCCGCTGTCCACAATTTCTATTTCGTGGCTGACCTTCGCGCTGGCGCCAAGCATGACCGTCGCCGAGCAATATTTATCCGCCGACAGGCTGACCGCCCGCTCCACCTTGGCCGGGTCCAGGCCGGCGCCGCTTACAATGTAGCGGACATGGATATGGGTAAATACCTTGGGAATGTCCTCGGCCCGCTGGCCCTCGATTTCGATGACCACATCGGCCACCGGCTGGCGCGATTTTTCCAGGATATCGACCACGTCATAGGCGGTGCAGCCGCCCAGCCCGAGCAGCAGCAT
This sequence comes from Rhodospirillales bacterium, assembly GCA_046582475.1. GTDB lineage: Bacteria > Pseudomonadota > Alphaproteobacteria > Rhodospirillales > UBA2165. The sequence continues at coordinate 2,789 of JAYGEH010000223.1, read as the reverse complement.
CTCCATCGGGCGCACCCCGGCGTCCGCGCCGCCATGGCTCGCCGCGCCGCCCATGACCACCGAATGACCGCTGTCGGTTTGCCCGAGAAAGGTGCGCTTTCCGGTCCATTTAACCCGGGTTTTCATGGCCGCCATGTGACCATCCCCATTTCTAAGCGACTTCCACCTTGCGCTGCGCCTTCTTGCGCTGGTGCGGGTCCAGATGGCGCTTGCGCAGGCGGATGGAACTGGGCGTCACCTCGACCAGCTCGTCGTCGCCGATATAGGCGATGGCCCGGTCCAGGTTCATCTCGATCGGCGTTGTCAGATCGACGGCGTCGTCTTTGCCCGATGCCCGGATATTGGTGAGTTGCTTGGCCTTTAAAGGGTTCACCTCAAGATCGTTGCCCCGGTTATGCTCGCCGATAATCATGCCGCTATAGATGCGCTCGCCGGGCCCGATGAACATCGGACCGCGCTCTTCCAGGTTCCAGATCGCATAGGCGACCGATTTGCCTGCCGCCATCGACACCAAAACCCCGGCGCGGCGGGATTGCAAAGCGCCCCGGTAGGGCGCGTAACGGTGAAAGATGCGGTTGAGGACGCCGGTGCCGCGGGTGTCGGTCATGAACTCGCCGTGATAGCCGATCAGTGCCCGGGTCGGCGCGTGAAACACAAGCCGTTGCTTGCCGCGCTCGCCCGAGCGCATTTCCACCAGCACGGCCTTGCGGGCGCTCAGCTTTTCGACCACGGCGCCGGAAAATCCCTCGTCCACATCCACGGTCACTTCCTCGATCGGCTCCAGCCGCTCGCCGCTCTCGGGGTCTTCCTGGTAGACCACACGCGGCCGCGAGATCGACAGCTCAAACCCTTCGCGGCGCATGGTTTCGATCAGAACCGCAAGCTGCAACTCGCCCCGGCCCGAAACTTCGAAGGCGTTGGCATCTTCGGTACCGCGAATCTTTAAAGCCACATTGCCTTCGGCTTCGCCCTCGAGGCGCGCCCGGATCTCCCGGGAGGTGACCTTGTCGCCCTCGGTGCCGGCCAGCGGCGAATCGTTGATCGAGAACGTCATCGCCAGGGTCGGCGGATCGATCGGCTGCGACGGGATCGGTATGTCCACATCGGTCGCGCACAAGGTGTCGGCGACGGTGGCTTTCTGGAACCCGGCCAAGGCAACGATATCGCCGGCGCCGGCTTCCATCACCACCTGGCGCTCCAATCCCCGGAAGGCCGTGATCTTGATGATGCGGGTTTCTTCCAGCACCGTCCCATCCCGCCCCAGCGAGCGCACGGTCTGATTGGCGCGAACGGTACCGGCCAGGATTTTTCCGGTCAGCATGCGCCCGAGATAGGGATCGGCTTCGAGGGTAGTCGCCAGCATGCGAAAGGCACCATCGGGCTCCACATCGGGGGGCGCCACATAGGCGATGATCAAATCGAACAAGGGGGCGAGGTCATGATGCGGGCCATCGGGCTGGGCCGCCGCCCATCCTTGTTTGGCGCTGGCATAGAGGACCGGAAAATCAAGCTGGTATTCATCGGCGTCCAGGGCCACGAACAGATCGAATATCTCATCCAAGACGGCGTCGGCGCGTTGATCGGACCGATCCAACTTGTTGATGACGACAATCGGACGCAGGCCCAATGCCAGGGCTTTGCCGGTAACGAACTTGGTTTGCGGCATCGGCCCCTCGGCGGCGTCGACCAGGAGGATCACCCCGTCGACCATGCTCAGGATGCGCTCTACCTCGCCGCCGAAATCGGCGTGGCCGGGCGTGTCGACAATATTGATGCGCCATTCTTTCCAGGCGACGGACGTGCATTTGGCCAGAATTGTGATGCCCCGTTCGCGTTCGATATCGCCCGAATCGAGCGCCCGTTCAGCAACCTTCTGGTTATCCCGGAATAGGCCCGATTGGCGCAGCAAGCCATCCACCAATGTGGTCTTGCCATGGTCCACATGGGCGATAATCGCGATATTGCGCAGGGCGTTCGGCTCGCCGCTCATTAAATATCCATTCGGGTTGGTATGGGAACAGGCGGCGGACTATAGCGATGCGGCCGCACATCACAAGCGCTTCATGGTATTTCCCGGCCGCCAATCGGCGCCCGGAGACTATTTTCCGAACAAATTCTTGAGCGCGCCGGTGGCGCTTTTGGCGGTATCTTCCAGGGATTTGGTGGCGCCCGAGGTGCCTCCGGTGATGGCTTTCAGGCTGTCTTTCACGGCGCCCGACGCACCCCCGGTGATCGCCTTGAGCGCATCTTTAGCGCCGCCGCCCAATTTTGAGAACATGTCGCTAGCGAGCTTGATCAGATCGCCGGTCATGGCGGTCACGATGGCGTCCTGCACCTTGGGGATCAAGATCGCCGCGATCTCCGCCGGCGGTAAACCGTTTTCCTTTTTGCCGATATTATCGAGGGAAATGGAAAATGCCGGCAAGGAGGTATCCATTTTCAGCCCGTCGTGGGACACGGCGCGCACCTTGACATCGGTCATGCGGAATTTCTCGATGATCAGCTTGGTCCCGCCATCGCTCCTTGAGGATTTTGTCGCGCCGCCGCCGGACCCATTGCCGCCGCTCGAGGCACCGCCGCTCTTGGCCTTGATGAAGGCTTCCACATTGTTCTGGATGGCGATGAAATTGGACGTTTTCAGAGAATTCTGGATGGAGCCGCTAGAGCACTTTTAATTTAATCGCGGTCATAGCCTGCCGCTACGAAGTAATTCGAACATTCGTTGGGCGTGAATTGATCGAGGGCATCAGCGATGGCTTGCTCCAGGTCTTGGGCAGACCTCGCGGCAG
>JAYGEH010000199.1:0-13785 GCA_046582475.1 Rhodospirillales bacterium | reverse complement strand
TTGGCCTGCCCCCATCAAGTGGTCCAGCATTTAAGTTTGAGTTTAGCGCTGGTTAAGTTGATGTTCCGGCTGAAACCCATCAACAGCGTAGGGCGGAACATCAACGTTTGGCAATACCGTTTCCGGTACGGGTGGTCTGTAGCCCAATGAACTGTGCGGCCTGACGGTGTTGTAATGTTGTCGCCATCTCTCGATCAGCACATTTGCCTCCTTCAATGTGTAGAAGGTTTCCGTGTTCAATATCTCGTCTCTGAGCTTGCTGTTGAAGCTCTCATTGTAACCGTTCTCCCAGGGTGATCCTGGTGCGATAAACAATGTCTTCACGCCGACCCTGGCGAGCCAGTCCCTGACGGCGTTGGCAGTAAACTCCGGACCATTGTCTGATCGAATGTGATCCGGTTGGCCATGTTCAACAAATAGGTCGGTCAGACAATGCAGAACCTTGTCAGAGTTGAGCTTGCGATCCACGACGATGGTCAGGCAGCGCCTGGTGAACTCATCGATGACAGTCAGCATCCTGAATGCCTTGCCTTCATGGGTTCTATCTATGACGAAGTCATGGGACCAGACATGATTGGGCCAACTTGGTCTGAGACGAATACAAGACCCATCATTGAGCCATAGCCTGCCTCGCTTGGGCTGTTTCCGTGGGACTTTCAGCCCCTCCCGCCGCCAGATGCGATGCACCCGCTTGACATTCGCGTGCCAGCCTTCGGATCGAAGCAGTGACCAGGTACGGCGATAGCCATAACGGCCATACTGGCTGGCCAAACGAATGATTGCCTTCGTCAGTTCATCTTCATCCGATCTCGAACACGGTGACTTTCGTTGTGTCGAGCGATGCTGCCCGACAACATCACAGGCATGACGTTCCGAGATGCCAAGCTTGGATTGAAGATGATCAACACACTGCCGGTGGCGGGTGGGGCTTACCAGTTTCCCTCACCGGCCCGTACCGGATCACCGTCGATGGCGCGCGGGGGCCGTCGATGGCGCTGGTGCCGGCCTGGCGCGGCAAGCGGGGCGAGATGCTGTTCCATGCCTGGACCCTGCGCTGCGGCAGCAACGCCACCTATCCCAATTTCGGCGATGATCTGCACAAGGCGGCGGCGCGCAATGCCGCCGATGCGAATTTGGGCGTCCTGGCAGGACTGGCGACGCCAAAGCGGCTGCAAAATGACCAGTTCGATGCCAAGCCCGCCTATATCCTCGCCGGGTCTTTCGTCCGCTTCTTGATCGAAAGCCACGGCATGCAAAAATTCCGCGAACTCTACGCCCTGACACCGCTGGTGTCGCGCCAAAGGAACCCCGGCGCGCGCAGCCGCTGGCAGGCGGTTTACGGCATTGGCTTCGACGCGCTGGCGGCGGCTTGGCGGTCGATGGTAGGATAGCGATTTGTCGAGGCGAGATGACCATGGCCAAATCCGCGACCGATGCCGGAGACTCCGAAGCCGCCGGCGAGCGCCTCATATTTCAGTCGGCCGAACGCAACAAAGGCCCGATCCTCGAGGTGCTGAAAACGATACTGCCCGCCACCGGGCGGGTGCTGGAGATCGGCGCCGGCTCCGGCCAGCAAACGGTATTTTTCGCCGCCCATTTCGCCGCCCTCACCTGGCAGGCGAGCGAGCCGGATGCGAAAAACCGGCGCAGCATCCGCGCCTGGATCGATCATGCGAGTATCGGTAACGCCCCGCCGCCCCTGTATCTGGATACAGGCCAGGCCGATTGGCCGGTCGACCGGGCGGAGGCGGTTATCTCCATCAATATGATCCATATCGCGCCCTGGGACGCCTGCGTCGGCCTGGTGGCTGGCGCCGCCAAAGTGCTGGGAGCGGGCGGGGTGCTGTATTTCTATGGCCCCTTCTCCGAAGGCGGCGTCCATACCTCGCCCGGCAACGCCGATTTCGATGTGAGCCTGAAGGCCCACGATCCGGATTTCGGCCTACGCGATGTGGATGCGGTGACCGCGTTTGCCGAGGAGCACGGCCTGCAACTGGAACGCACTATCCCGATGCCGTCCAACAACCGCTCGCTCATTTACCGGAAATCTTGATTTTCCCGCGATTTTATCGGACCACTGGCTCAGGCGGTAAAAGAGGAATAACCATGGCAACAGGTGAGGGCAAGCTGGCGGGCAAGGCGGCCATCGTAACCGGCGCGGGGCGCAATATCGGCGAAGCCATCGCCGCCCTGTTCGCGGCCGAGGGCGCTGCCGTCGCGGTCGTCGATATGGATGCGGGGCGCGCCGGCGCGGTTGCCGATAAGATCAAGGCGGCCGGCGGCGAAGCGGCCCCCATCACCTGCGACGTTTCCGTTCCGGAGGAAATATCCAATATGGTTGCCGCCGCCGTGGAGGTCTTCGGCGGCATCGACATCCTTGTCAACAATGTGGCGATCACCGACCGCAAGGATATATTTGCGCTCAGCGAAGACGAATGGCGGCGCACCATCGATGTCACCTTGTCGTCACCGTTTTACGTCACCAAGCAGGTGGCCAAATGGATGGTCGATAACGGCCGGGGAGGGCGCATCGTCAATATCGGCTCCACGTCGGGCTTTGCCGGGCGCCCCCAGGCGCTGGCCTACGGCGCCGCCAAGGGCGGCCTCAATATATTAACCCAGTCCCTGGCGGTACAGCTCGCGCCGCACGGCATCATCGTCAATCAGGTGTCGCCCAACATGACCGGCTCGCCGGTGGGCAGGCAAGATTTCGATCCCAAGCGCCGGGTGAGCAATCTCGTCGGCCGCGCCGGTGAGCCCGAGGAACAGGCGAAGGCGGTGCTGTTCATGGCCTCGGAAGATGCCTCGTTCGTCGCCGGCGCCAATTTGTTCGTGGACGGCGGCACCATGGCCATGGCCTCGTTCGCCGATCCGGGCAGAACCGAGAGCAAGGCCGCTAAATGACCGGTCCCTATCGTCTCGGCGTCGATGTGGGCGGCACCCATACGGATCTGGTGCTGCTCGACGTTTCCGACGGCACCATCGAGATTGAAAAGGTTGCCTCGACGCCGAATAACCCGGCCCTTGGCGTGCTCGATGGGGTGGCCCGCTTCACCGCCCAAGGCAAGCGGCCCGAAACAATCGAGTTTTTCGCCCACGGCACCACCATCACCACCAACGCGCTTTTGGAGATGCGCGGCGCCAAGGTAGGTATGCTGATCAATCAAGGCTTCCGCGCCATCCAGGAAATCCAAAGCCAGGCCCGGGACGGCAACCCGTTCGACTACTTCTTCCAGCGGCCAACCCAGCTTGCCCCGCAAAGCGCCACCTTCGAGATCGGCGGGCGCCTGGATTTCGAAGGCGCCGAGATCGCGCCCCTGGACGCGGACGCGGTTCGGGATGCGGCGCGCGCCCTGAAAGCGAAGGGCATCGGCTCCATCGCCATCGTCTTTTTGTTTTCCTACATGAACCCGGATCACGAACGGCGCGCCCGGGACGTGATCGCCGAAGCCTGGCCGGAAGCCGACGTCTCGCTGTCGTCGGACGTGTTGCCGCGTATCCGCGAATGGCCGCGCATGTCTACGACGCTCCTCAACGCCTATCTGGAACCGGTTCTGATGCACTATATCGGCGATCTGGCCCGTGGGCTGGACGCCGCCGGCGTCAAGACGGCGCAGCGCTTTCTGATGCAGTCGAACGGCGGCGTCATGCCGTTCCAGGCGGCCATGGCCGGCGGCAAGACCGTGCATACCCTGTTCTCCGGCCCGGCCGCTGGCGCCGAAGCCGCCGCCTATCTCGCCGCCGACGACGCCAAGAGGGGCCTCGTCACCCTCGATATGGGCGGCACGTCGTGCGACATCGCCTTCATCGAGGGTGGCGCGCCCCTGGAGGTGACCGAGGCCGAGGTGGCGCGCCGGCGGCTCGATGTGCCGGCCCTGGATCTCACCACAATTTCGGCGGGCGGCGGCTCCATCGCCTGGATCGATGGCGGCGGCCTGCTGGCGGTGGGGCCAAAAAGCGCCGGCGCCGATCCGGGCCCGGTCTGCTATGGCAAGGGAGGCGAAAATCCGACGGTGACCGATGCCGACATCGCTTGCGGCTTCCTCAATCCCGATTATTTCCTGGGCGGCGCCCAATCACTCGACCGGGACGCGTCGCTCAAGGCGCTGGCCGAAAAGGTCGGCGATCGGCTCGGGCTTTCCGGCCTCGAAGCCGCCGCCGGTATCCGCCGCATCGTCGATATGCGCATGGCCGACGAGGTGCGCGTCTTCGGCGCCAAGCGCGGCGTCGATCCCCAGGAATTCACCCTGCTGCCGTTCGGCGGCGCCGGCGCCGTGCACGCCGCATTGGTGGCCGAGGAGCTGACCATGGGGCGCATCCTGGTGCCGCCCAGCCCAGGCGCCTTCTCGGCGCTGGGCCTATTGTGCACCGACGTGGTGCATGACTATATCCGCTCCGAATTGCGCCCCTTGGAGCAGGTGCCGCCGGCCCATGCGGAAGCCATCTTCCAGGAGCTGGAGGACCGCGGCCGCCGGGAGCTGGAAAACGAAGGCATGGACCCGTCGGGCGCCGGCTTCACCCGCGAGTTCGACATGCGTTATACCGGCCAGGGCTACGAATTGCGGGTGCCGGTGCCGGAGCGCGGCATCGACGCCAAGGCGCTCGCCAATGTTCGGGACCGGTTCGACGATATCCACGCCCGCATGCACGGCCACGCCGCCCGCGAAAAGCCGGTGGAACTGGTCTCCTACCGGGTGCGGGTGCGCGTAGAGGTGCCCAAATACCAGCCGGCCATGGCGCGCGATATTGCCGAAACCGCCGCCCCGGGCGCCGCGTCCAAGGGCACGCGGCAGGTTTGGTTTACCTCCGATGCGCCGATGGAAACCGCCATCTTGTCGCGCCCCGATCTGCCGGCGGGAAGCGTGTTCGAAGGACCAGCCATCGCCGAGCAGTTGGATGCCACCATCGTCGTGCCGCCCGGATGGCGGGCGCAAGTGGATGGCTATTGGAACATGATATTGACGCGGGATATTTAGAGCATGGCCGTCGATCCGATCACCGTGCAGATCATCAAAAACAAGGTCGCCAGCCTTGTCGACGAGATGCACTATCATTTCTACCGTTCGGGCTATTCCACCATCATCCGCGAAAGCCGGGATTTCTCCTGTGTCATATTGGATAAAGATGGCCGCCTCATCGTGCCGCCGCCGATGTTCTTCCACGCCCCGTTCTACAAGCATTTCGTGGACCGCACGATTGCGATTCACGGGTTGGATAATTTACGCGGCGGCGACGTGATTGTCTCCAACCACCCCTACGAGGCCGGCGTGCCGCACGTCTCCGACATGGCCTTTATCGCGCCCATATTCGCCGGCGGCGTGCTCGTCGGATATTCGGGCTCCTGCGCCCACAAGGCCGATATCGGCGGCACCAATCCCGGCTCCACCTCGGCCAACTCCACCGAGATTTTCCATGAGGGCCTGTTGCTGCCGCCGGTCAAGATCACCCGGGGCGGCGAATACAACCACGACATCGAACGCATGATCCTGGCCAACAGCCGCCAGCCCGATTTGGTGCGCGGCGACGTGCGCGCCCAGATCGCGGCCACCGAAATGGGGGTGCAGCGCATGACCGGGCATTGCCAGCGCTTCGGCACCGAGACGGTGATGGACGCCTTCGCCGCCATCCTCGGCGCGGCGGCGGAAGAGATGCGCGCCGCCATCGCCGCCTTGCCCGACGGCGAGGCCTCCGCCGACGGCTATATGGATGACGACGGCATCGATCTGGACAAGCCTATCTATTTCGCCGTCACCATCACCAAGAAGGACGACGCCATCACCTTCGATTTTTCCGAATCCCAGGAACAAGCGAGGGGGCCGATCAATTTGCGCCCGTCCATGGTCGAGGCCTGCGTGTTCTATTCCCTGATTGGGTGCCTCGGTCCCGAGATGCAGTTCAACGACGGCATGCGCGATGTGGTCACCTTCAAATATGCGCCGCGCACGATCACCAACGCCGAGGCTCCGGCGCCGGTGTCGTCCTACCAAAAAGCCAACTTGCGCCTGACCGACGTGATCCTGACCGCGTTGGCGAGCTTTAATCCGGCCCGCGCCATCGCCGGCTCGGGCTCGTCCGGCTCGCTGTCGATCAACTGGCACCAGGGCGGCCGGCAAGGCCACAATTCCCTGCAATATGAAATCCTCGGCTCGGCCTATGGCGGCGGTGCGGGCAATGACGGCTGCAACGCCACGGCAACGCATCTCTCCAATCTGCATGTCACCTCCATCGAGATTATCGAAAGCGAATATCCCTGCCGCATCACCGAGTTCGACATGGTGACCGATTCCGGCGGCGCCGGCGAATTCCGGGGCGGCGTTTCGTTCCGGCGGCGCTATGAGGTTGGGCAGGATTGCACCGTGGTGCGCCGCTACGACCGGCGCAAATTCCCGCCGCCCGGCGCCGACGGCGGCGCCGACGGCGGTGCCTCCAAATTCGTGATCCGCGCCGGCACGGCGGAGGAAGAAGAAACCCCGGCGGCGGGCAAGTTCGAATTGAAGGCCGGCGAGGTGTTCTATCTTGAAAGCGCCGGCGGCGGCGGCTTCGGCGATCCCAGGCAACGCGCCGCCGAGCGCTTGGCCCGCGATCTGGAAGAAGGCTATGTGAGCCAGAAGGCGGCCAAGGAACTCTACGGACGTTAGAGCGGTTCCGGATAAATATGAATCAATTTGATGGGAACAAATCGGTTTTCCGGGTAGGCGCGGTACGCCGCGCGATGCCTTTGCATCGGGCAAGCGCCGCAACGCACCTGGGGAGCTGATTTGACCCACCGCAGGCGGGGTGCTTTCGATTCGTGGACAACGTCGCACGCCTTTGCCGATGCAATGCATCGCCATGCGGCGCGCTTCTCGCACACTTGGGATGGAAATGATGGCAAAATCATCCCGGTCAAATGGTTCATATTTATCCGGAACCGCTCTAACGTGTCCGCAATTCGTCGATCAGGGATGTATCGATATAGCCCTCGGCAACGGCGCCGGTGTCCGGCGCCACCGTGGCGATGATGTTCTCGGCGCCGGCGGCGTCGATTTCCGCATTTGCCGGGGTGAAGGTTTTGAAATTGTCGTAACAGATATCGATGGTTTCGGCATCGGTGAGCTCCAGCGCCCGCGCCAGAACCTCTTTGCCGCGCTCGGCGTCGGCGACCGCCAGGTGATTGCCGTCGATGGTGGCGGCCAGGAAGTCCCGGACGGCACCCCGATGCTCCGCCAGGTAAGACCGGGTGACCACCAGCCCGGTATAAAGCCACGGCACCCGTTCCGATAAAAAATCGATCATCGGCTCAAGCCCCGCCTGCAAGGCCTGGCTGCGCTGCGGCTCATCCAGCATCGCCGCCGTGATCCCGCCGTCTCTGAGGGCGGCCAGCCGCCCGAGCCCGATCTCCTTCGGTGACCTCCCGGCGGGTGAGGCCGAGCCTCTTGAGGGCCAGGGTGGCGGCCGCGTCGCTTTCCGAGCCGGCGCTCGAAATGCCAATTACCCCGCCCTTCAGATCGGTTACGCCGGGACCCCCGAACAACGTGCCCCGGATCACGTTGGAGAGTGAGCCGACGGCCACCAGAGAAGCGCCGGCGGCATTGGCGCGCACCACCGATGAAAGCCCGATATGCATCAATTGGAAATGGCGGTTGGTGAGGGACGGCCCGGCCTGGCGCCCGCCGACCATGGGCACCACGTCTATTTGCAGGCCCCGGTCCCGGTAAAAGCCCGCCGCGTCGGCCATCCAGATGGCCAGGAAGGTGTTGGCCGGCGCCGATTGGCCGACCTTGAAATTAACCATCTCCGAGGCTTCCCCGATCTAAAGGCCCGATACGAAAAACCCCCCTCCCACAATCCGGAGGGGGTTTTGAAGCTTGGATCAGCGATCCGGTATTTGCAACCGCTGAAGCATTTTGCGTTGGCGTCGAATTCCATGGTGCGCCCGCTGAGCGGCATATGGACCGGAATTCCCTTGAACATGGAGACGAACCTGGCGGTCTTGGTGCCGGGGATCGGCTTGCCGCCCTTGGTGGCTGCTTCGTTCATATGCTGGGGGATGGCCGCGTTGGGCTTGATCAGCTCGTTGATGGAAAGGGCCGCTTCCTTGGGCCCGGAGGTAAACAAATCGCCGCCGTTGATGATCGCCAGTTTGGCGCCGTAGTACCTTCGCACCGTGACATCCTGTTCGGCGCTGATGCCGCTGTCACCGGACAGATAAACCACCAATCCGTTGGTAAAGCTCAGGATAAACCCGTTGTCGGGTTCCACGTAAGCGGTCAAGCCGTTCTTTTTCAGGGTGTCGGCCAAGTTATTATTCAAGAAGCCGGGATTAACGCCGTTGGAATGATGCACCGGCACAATGGCGACGCGCACACCGCCGATCTTGCTTTCGGCGCCGAAGCGCAGCACGTTGAACTGCTTTTTAGCGTTGCCCCCCGCGGCTGCCGAGGTGCGTAATTTTCACGTTGGCCGAGAATGCCGGGCTGGCGGCGATACCGGTCAAGGCAATTACCGAATCCTGTCAATTAAATCGGAACGATTGACGGGTTCACGGATGTCCGCCGCTGTTTTGCTTTGATCAAGCGGCCATCGAATCGATTTCGTCAGTTGCCACCGCCGCCGGATTGACCGCATCCGTATCGACCGTGTCCGGATCGGCCTCTACCAAATCGATCGCGTCCGTGCCGGTGCGGACTTTGGCCAGGAAATGCTGGACCGCGCCCGCCAAATTCTCCGACTGTTCGGTGAGGCCGGTCGCCGAGGTCTGGACCTTTCCGGCGGCTTGGCCGGTGGCGGCAACCGCCGAGGCGACGCTAGTAATGGAATTCGTGACCTCCTGCGTGCCGTTCGAAGCCTGATCAACATTGCGGGCAATTTCCTGCGTTGCCTTACCCTGTTCCTCGACGGCCGCGGCGATGCTCGTGGTGATTTCATTGATCTCGCCGATGGTCTTGGTGATGCCGTCGATGGCATGCACGGAATCTTCGGTTGCCGACTGGATGCCGCTGATTTGCATTTCGATCTCCTCGGTCGCCTTCGCCGTCTGCGTGGCCAAGTTGCCGACTTCGGAGGCAACAACCGCGAAACCCTTGCCCGCGTCGCCGGCCCGCGCCGCCTCGATGGTGGCGTTGAGGGCCAAGAGATTGGTTTGCCCGGCAATATTGTTGATCAGCTCGACGACCCTGCCAATTTTATTCGCCGCCTCGGCAAGGCTTTGCACCTGCGCGTTGGTGGTTTGGGCGTTGCTGACGGCTTCGGAAGAAATGGCCGCGGATTTGGTGACTTGCTGTGAATTCTCGGCAATGGATTTTGACAGTTCCTCGGCCGCCGCGGCGACGGTTTGTACATTGTTGGAAGCCTGTTCGGCCGCCGCCGAAACGCTGCTCGATTGTTCCTGAGCTTCTTCCGTGCGCTGCACCATATTGTCCGCGGCGTCCGCCATATCGGTGGCGGAATTCGCGACCTTTTCGACGACGCCCATGACTTGGGCCTCAAAACTGTCGGCCAACTGGTTTAAGGCAACGGAGCGTTCCGCCTCGGCTTCGGTTTCCTTGCGTTGGCGGTCTTCGCGCTCGATTTCAGCCCGTTCGCGCTGCGCCTTTGCTTCGCCTTCCAGGCGTTCGCGGTCGATGGCGTTGTCTTTGAAAACCTGTATGGCTTGCGCCATTTTGCCGATTTCGTCGCTTCTGCCGGCGCCAATAACATCGACGCCGTGATTGCCTTCCGCCAAGACGCTCATGACTTGGGTCAGGCCCTTAAGCTGTCCGCTGATCGATGCAACGATAATCCATGTCAGCAATGCCGAGAAGGCGGCCGCCAAGACGATCACCAGGAAGGTTATGCGGGCGACAGCGGCTTCTTTTTCGGCGGCTTTTTTTGGGTCGCCTTGAACTTTGCGCGCAAGACGCCGGCCTGTTCGACCAAAATCTTGTCGATGGCCACAATCAAAATCTTGTCGATGGCCACAATATTGTCCCGGGCCTGGGACAGGATGCTGTTACCGAGCACACGGTTATTATCCACGTAGGCATCAACCGCTTCGAGGGATTTTTCCGCCACGTTTTCCACGAGCGCGCTTATTTTATTGACCTTTTCCGGGTGTGCGGCGTTCATCGATTGGAGAATGGCGGCCAATTTCTCGCCGGACTTATCCGCATTTTCCTCGGATTCGGTTAGCCAGCTCACGGCCAGATCGGTGAGCCAGTATTTCTGCTCGCCGAAAGCGCGCAGAGCATTGGTCGCGGAATTCAGCTCTTCCGTAATCCGGGCCTGCTCGCCCAGGGCGTCATTCGCCGCGCTGATTTCCGACTTGAGGTAAAGGTTGGTGGCGGCCAGGACGACCAACATCCCGGCGGCGAATATGGTTAACCGATTGCCTATGGAGAGCTTATTGACGACTGGCACACTTGCCATGGAAAGTTTGTTGGCTAATGCCAAGGTAAGTTTGTTAACCAATGAAAATATATTCAGAACGGGACGCGTGACTCTACTTCCGGTTAGACCAAATATTCAGCCGCAAAAGATTTGGGAAAGGCGCCGCACTTACGCCTTTCCCATATCCTCGTTATTTCAAGATTACGACACTAATCGCACCGCCCAATTGGCCGAGCTAGCCGCCTGCTTTCTTGCCGCCGGTAATGTCGCGGGCGCCGGCCGGCTCGCCATGGCATGCCAGGCAGGATTGGCCATAATACTCAGGCAAAATAAGGCGAAAGGCCTGCTTGCCCTTGACCGACGTTTCCTCGGTGAAATGCTGGCCACGGGGATGGTCCGGTGCCTTGAACATATTCTCGATCACCTTGTGCTCCCATTTGTCAGGCCGGTTGGCGCGGTTGCGCACAAACTTTTTCGGCGCCGTCAGCTTGAGAGAGGCTTGTCCGCCGTTGTTGACGCGGAAATTTTCCGTCACCAGGCGCGAATATCGCCGGAAGAAAGCCTTTAACTCCGATGTCCTTGCGGTTGATAGATTCCTGAGCGGCATCCATGACATCGCGAGTGGCCTTGATCTCGGCCGCCAGCAGCCTGCCGTGGCGGGAGTTCGCGTCGACACTGCTCAAATCGGTCTTGGTGGCTTTTTTGTAATTCGCTCTTGCTGTTTTGTCGACAAAATCAGCGGTGATCCCCTTGTTGCCAACTTTCGGATCATTGATATGTTTCTGGTTTTTCGAAATGACGGCGCGGGCGCTGCGCAGCAATGTCGCCAGGCTGACGGCGATGTCTTCATTGGATGCGGCGGCGAAGGCCGATGAACCGCCGATCGTCATCGCCGGTGCGGCGAGGACAACGGCGACGGCGGCGGCGGTCAAGCATTTGCTGATACGATGGGTGATAGATTGAGTATCCATAATGATATCCTCAAATGAGAGTTTCGAACGAGGTAAACAATTTGCATGTTTGCTATGCTGTTAGTGCAAATGGGAGCCGAAATGCGCGAATACAAGGGATGGATGAGATTCGAAACAATCGCGAAATAATTGGTCGGCGAATTACCGGTGGACGCATTTTTTCCATGCGCCGCGGGCCTGCTTTGGCCTAAACTGCCGGTTAGAAGACAAACCAATGCATTCGGGGAGGAGGCGCCCATGCTCGGCAAGATGATGGATACCCAGCTTACGATCAATTCGCTGATCGAGTTTGCGGTCAAATTCCACGGCTCCACGGAAATCGTGACCCGCTCGGTGGAGGGGCCGATCCACCGCTACACCTATGCGGACGCCTACAATCGAATCGGCAAGCTGGCGCATGCCTTGGCGGCCCTCGGCGTGGTTGACGGCGATCGGGTGGCGACTTTGGCCTGGAACACCTACCGGCATTTCGAATTGTATTTCGCCGTTTCCGGCATGGGCGCCGTCTGCCACACCATCAATCCGCGCCTGTTCGCCGATCAGATCGCCTATATCGTCAACCACGCCGGCGACAAGGTGATCTTTGTGGATTTGACGTTCGTGCCGGTGCTGGAAGCGCTCGCCGGCCGGCTGCCGGATGGCGCCAAGGTGGTGATCATGACCGACGCCGATCACATGCCCGAAACGTCGTTGCCAGGCGTCCTCGCTTACGAAGATATTATTGCGCCGGGTCCCGAAGATTTCCCCTGGCCGGAACTGGACGAAAACACCGCCTCGTCGCTTTGTTATTCTTCCGGCACAACCGGCAATCCCAAGGGCGTATTGTATTCGCACCGCTCGACGGTGCTGCATTCCTTCGCCACCTGCGCCTCCGACGGGCTCGCCGTTTCGGCCCGCGACGCGGTGCTGCCGGTGGTGCCCATGTTCCACGTCAACGCCTGGGGGCTGCCCTATTCCTGCACCATGGCGGGCGCCAAGATCATATTCCCGGGCGCCGGCATGGACGGCAAATCGGTGGCCGAATTGCTCGCCGACGAGGGCGCCACCATGAGCGCCGGTGTGCCCACCATCTGGGCCATGCTGTTGCAGCATTTGAAGAAAAACAACGTCAAGCTGCCCAAGCTGGAGCGGGTGATCGTCGGCGGCTCGGCGGTGCCCCAATCGATGATCGAAGACTTCGAAACCCTGGTCGGCGCCGAGTGCATCCACGCCTGGGGCATGACCGAGATGAGCCCGCTGGGCACCGTCGCCCATATCAAAAACGCCATGGTCGGCAAGGCGGCCGGGGAAACCATCGGCTACCGCATCAAACAGGGACGCCCGCTCTATGGCGTCGATATGAAAATCGCCGGCGACGGCGGCAAGCCGCTGGACCACGACGGCGAGCAATTTGGCGAGTTGTGCGTGCGCGGCCCCTGGATCACCGGCGGCTATTTCGAAGACGACGAAGCCGACGCCGGCGCCTTCGACGATGACGGCTATTTGCGCACCGGCGACGTTTCCACCATCGACGCGGAAGGCTTCATGCAGATCGTCGACCGCGCCAAGGATGTGATCAAGTCGGGCGGCGAATGGATCAGCTCGATCGAATTGGAAAACCTGGCGGTTGGCCACGCCGATGTGGCCGAGGCGGCGGTGATCGGCATTGCCCATGAAAAATGGGTTGAGCGGCCGCTGCTGGTCGTCGTTGCGAAGGACGGTGCATCGCCGGCGCCCGCCGACATCTTGGCATTGTTCGACGGCAAGGTGGCCAAGATGTGCATCCCCGACGCGGTCGAATTCGTCGACGAGTTGCCGCACACTGCCACCGGCAAAATCCTCAAGACCAAGCTGCGCGAGGATTTCAAGGACTATAGTTTGCCTGTTTAGGCCATCAGCACGCCGAGGGATTGGCTTTCGGTGACGCAGGCTCGGGCCTGGGCTTGGAATTCCTCCGGCCAATGGCCGGGGAGAATGCCCGTGGCGCCCTGAAAATCGACCGGCTCGTAGCCGCCGCCGGAACATTTGCGCATCGCCCAAAATCCATCGAAGACCGAAACCGTGCCGAAAAATTCATGCACCGCCAGGGTCACGCCCGGGTGCAGCCCCCGGTCTTCGGCGTCGGTGATATAATCGGCGCCTTTGCTGGCGGCGAGGAATTCCATATCGCATTGGTGGGCCTGCAATTCCAAATCGTCGCCGCACATGATGCCGCCAGCGGCCAGCAGGCGGTGGCATTCGGTAATGTCGAAGCGGGCATCGTCGTAAGAGTGGCCGCCGTCAATATAGATGAGATGAAACCGCCCGCCGCCAAGTAGCGGCAGGGCGGCGCGGCTGGTGGCGCGCATCTCGGACACGGAAATATTGCGCTTTCGGGCCGAAAGCACGGCGTTGTGCCGGAAAATCTCGTAGGCGATCTGGGAATCGAGGGCCTGGCTCATGTTGGCCTTATACTGCCCGGCGCCAATATCACCCCAGGGATCGATGC
>JAYGEH010000170.1:0-15103 GCA_046582475.1 Rhodospirillales bacterium | reverse complement strand
ACAAAGGAAAATGGGGTGCCATGCGGTCCAATTGCGTTTGCGTCAGCCAGAATAAGTCTTTCATTTGATGCCCTCCAAAGGTCCTAAGGACATCATCCGGTGAAATGCTGAATTAATAATTAATGGGTCCTGAGCCTAGCTGATTGGCTGCTGCACAAAGGCTCGAGATAGGCGCATGACCCGGTTCGATTGCAATCCTCCGGGTATGGCGCGGACCGGTGGCTGCCGGTCCCGCGCAAGCATCGCTACCGATATTCGATGCCGGATCCCTGTTGGCTTCGTTGCGTTAACCTTGGGATAATTTTTTGACGGCAAAAGGGATAAAACCATCCAGGAAAATGCCGCATGGAATTCGTGTACGTAATGTTAGTCTTGTTTACCGGGCTCACCGCCTGCGTTTATATCGTCGAATAGATTTCGGCGGCCTCTCATAAAATAAATCTTTCCCGGCGGCTCTGCTCGGGACCTTAAGGGCTTGCGCTCCGCCGCGCGCGGACTATATCTAACTTGGAAGAGGGCGCCGAATGCGGGCCCAATTCCACTTTGTGAAACCCGAACCCGGCCATTGCGGCGGGTTCATTGACCCATATCGCTTATTAGGAGGATATGTCATGCGTAGCTATGATTTCTCACCCCTTTTTCGTTATTCCGTTGGATTTGACCGTATCGAGCGCCTGCTCGGCACGGCATTGGAACGCGCCGGTCAGGCGCCCGGTTATCCGCCCTACAACATCGAATCCGTGGATAAGGACGCCTATCGGATCACCATGGCCGTGGCCGGCTTCCGGGAACAGGATCTGGACATTCAGATCAAGGAAAACGCGCTCAGCGTCGCCGGCAACATCCCGGCAAACGATGGCGGCGGTGAAACCGGGACCAATTTCCTGCACCGGGGCATCGCGGCGCGCGCCTTCCAGCAGCGCTTCGATCTTGCCGATCATGTCAAGGTCTCGGAAGCCAATTTGGACAACGGGTTGCTGACCATCGATCTGGTGCGGGAATTGCCCGAAGCCTTGCAGCCGCGCAAGATCGCCATCAAAAAAGGCCCGGCCGCGAGCGTCGCCGGCAAGGCCCGGAATTTCCTCGGCCAAGACGACAAGCAAGCCGCCTAAGTCAGGATAAACGTTCGAGATTGGGGCGCGTCTCTGATGGGGGGCGCCCCTTTTCGCGGCGGAATTTGTAATTTGGGTGGGATCGCGGCTATTCTATAGGGGTGGGAGAACCATCCGGGCCCAAGGGAGCCAACCCATGCGAATTTGGATGCTTTTGGGATTGATCCTGCTGTTGCCGGGACCGTTGTCGGGTCCGGCCATGGGTCAGACTGCGCCGCCTGCTGCGCCGCCAGCGGTTGATCCCAACGCTGATCCCAACAGTGAATTCCATAAAACCCAGGCCTTCATCAGCAAGACCCAATCGAAGATCGACCGGGTACGGCGCGAAACCGAAGCCCGGGCCAGGGAAATCGAGGCCCTGGCGACCCGGGTCGGCGATATCATCTCGGCCATGTCGAGCCAGGGCGAGGACAACACCAACCTGATTTCGGAAATTTCGGTGCTCAACGAGCTGTTGACCATCGAGCGCCAGACCACCACCGGCCTGCGCGGCGATATCGACGGAATGAACAAAACCCTGAGCGCCCGCGAGGCCGAGCACCGGGCGGCCGAGGCGGCTTTGACCAAAAGGCTCGATACCAATGAGGCCGCACACAAGGCGGCCGAGGCGGCCTTGAAAATACAGCACGAGGAAGACATGGAGGCGGCGGCCGGGCGCGAGGCGAGGCTGGCCAGGGACGTGGTGCGCGCCCAGGATATTACCGCGGCCGCGCAAAGAAATCTGTCGGCCTCCGAACAGAAACTGGATTCCGCCCACGAATTGATGGCCGGCCGCGCCAAGACCAACCGGCTTTTGGTGTCGGATATCAAAACCATGCGCAAAGAGATCCGCCGCCTGCATTCCGAAATTCAACTGATCAAGCGCCGCCGCACCACGCCGCTGCCGCACCGCCCGACACCAAACATCCTGAGGCCGACCGGTCCGGGCTCAAACGCCCAATAACCGCCAAATATCAGGAACCCTATTCGCGGCGCCGGTGCGAGGCCGCCGCCGATTGCGTCAATTTCAGCCGCATCATCCTGTTGAAGGCGCGCAAGCGTTGCTCGATGGTGTTCTCGATGGAGAGATAAAGCTCGCTCTCGCCGGTCGCCGCGTTGCGCATTTCCGACGCGTTGGTTTTCTCCGCCGCCTTCATCAAATCTGCCAGCTTGGTATCCGCCACAACCCACCTTCACATTTTTGTGCGCGCAATTATAGGTCCTAGGAATTGGTTGAACAATGGGCGGCGGTCTGGTTCATTGCCGGCGGCCAAACCGGCCGGAACGACCCTGATACATATGCAAATGCAAACAGGAAAATCAAATGGCGGATAAACTCAAAATTGGCGATAGCTTCCCCACCATGACTTTTGATCTGGCCGGCGGCGGTTCCAGTGCGGTGCCCGCCGATCTCGGCGATGGCTACAAGATCATCCTTTTTTACCGGGGTCATTGGTGACCTTACTGCCGTCGGCAGTTGGCCGACTTTGAACAGAATGCCGCGGCGCTGGGCGGGATTGGCGCCCAGATCATCGCCATCAGCGTAGATCCCGAAGACAAGGCGCGGGAAGTCGCGGACACGGTATCGTTCCCCGTCGCCCACAGCGTCTCGAGGCAAACCACCGATAGCATCGATTCCTGGTGGGACGACAACCGGGGATTTGTGCAGCCTTCGGAATTCATCCTCAACGCCGACAACAAGGTTGTGTTCGCCTCCTACAGCGCCGGCCCCGCCGGCCGCCTGGACGCGGAAGACGCGATCAAGATGATCGGCTATATGGAATCCCAAAAGAAATAACCGGAAATAGCAGCTTGCAAGCCCAAAACGCCGCCGGCCCAATTAACGAAAGTTGTTTCCGGCGGCGTTTATTATGTCTCAATGCACCTGGCCGGCCTCGATCTGGGGCACCGCCGCCGCATCGCCGACGCTCAGTTTGAGGTCCCAGCCGGCCCGGTCGGCGGCGGTCTGCATGATGTAACAGACCGCGTGCAACATATCCTCGGTCAGATGCAGATTGACCGCTTTGCGCTCCGCCGTAACGAAGGTCAGGCGGATGGTGGTTTCGTTGATTTGGGTGATTTGCGTGGCGATCGCCAGCAGCGGCGTTTCGGCGTCCGGCGCCGGCTTGGTGTCGGTGGCGTGCTTTTGCTTGAAATTGCTTGATTGCACCGCCTGTTGATGCTGCATGGACATCATTGCCTGCTTGACCTGGGGGCGCGGCTGTTCGCTCACCTCGGGCTTGGCGGCGAAGGATGTCACCGCCACGCCCCAAAGGTTGCGCACCAATCGCCGGGTCAGCCAGACCCGGTATTCGAGCTTTTCCTGGGTGTTGACGCGAAACAGGATGCGGTCTTGTGCCGGGACATATTCCGCCGTCATTTGATGCAGGCTGTCGGCCATGGAGGTTCCGCTGTTTTGTTACTCTTTATACAACAACACTGGCGGCGGCGGGCAGTGTTGTAAAGAAATTCCTGTCCGGCCAAACCTTACCGGGCCGCGCACCAGCGCCGCCAGACATCCCGGTAGGCGGCCTCCATCTTGGCGGCAAAGCCGGGCCCGTCCATCAGTGGCGATGCCAAAAGGGTTTCGCGGACGCCAAAGCGGAACTGGGCCAGCCGTTCCGGCGCCTGCGCCAGGGATGAAGCCAGATCCACATAGTCTTCCGGTGTTGCCGCCACTTCCAGGCCGGTGCCGCCGTGAGCCAGCAGGCTGGCGCCGACGCGCCCGGAATGGCGCTGGCCGGCCAGGCTCACCACCGGCAACCCCATCCACAAGGCTTCCAAGGTGGTGGTGGTGCCGTTATAGGGGAAGGTGTCGAGGGCGATATCGGCGCGCCCGTACAGTCCCATGGGGTTTTGCTCCCGGGGCACCCAGGCCAGGGCTTCGATGCGCGCCGCGGCAATGGCTTCGCTTTCGAAGGCGGCAAGCAGGCGATCCCGGACCGGCCCCTGATGCAGGCCCTGGCCCTTGAGCAGCAGCCGGGAATCGGGCACGGCGCCGAGCACCGCCGCCCAAACCGCGACCACCTTGGCGTTGATCTTGGCCGGGTTGTTGAACGAAGCAAATGTCACAAAGCCGTTCGCGGCCATCGGCGGCGCCACCACTTGGGGCGCGGCGGCGGGCGGCAAATAGCAATGGAAGCCGCCGGCAAGCCGGATCAACGTCTCGGTGTGCAGGCGTTGCGCACCGCCTTCCGGATCGGCGATGGCGTCGGTCACCCGGTAATCCATTGCTGCCATGCCGGTGGTTGCCGCATAGCCGAGCCAGGCGATTTGTACCGGCGCCGGCCGCATCTGGAACAAGCCAAGCCGCCCGCCGCGGCTATAGCCGGCCAGATCCACCAGGATATCGATGCCGTCGACAGCCACCATATCGGCGGCCTCGCCATCGCTGGCGCCGTCGATGGGCCGCCAATGATCGATCAGCCCTCGCAGCCTGGCGGTGGTTTCGTCGGCGCGCTCAACGCTGGAATAGGCGAAACATTCGACCGCGCTCCGGTCATGATTGGCGAACAGGGGCGCTAAAAAAAAGGCGCAGGAATGGGTGCGGAAATCTCCCGAGACATAGCCGATCTTCAGCCGCCGCTCCGGCTCCGGCGGGTTTGCGTGATCGGGATGGCCAGCATCGGGGGACGCCCGCGCCGCCCATTTCCGGTGCTCCTCGAACAGCTGCGCCTCGTCCACATCTTCATCGTAAAGCAAGTTCATCAAATGATTACCCCGGGCACTGGCATCATTCGGGTCCAGATCGAGGGCGCGGCGGAACGCGGCGCGCGCCTCCGGCCCCCGCCATAGATCGTTCAACAGGTTGCCCAGATTGAAATGCCCGGTGGCGTATTCGGGGTTTATCGCCAGCGCCCGCCGGTGTGCCGCTTCGGCGTCCTTCCATTCACCGGTGGAGCCGAGGGCGGTGCCGAGATTGGTCCAGGCCTCGGCCAGCCCGGCATCGGCCTCGGTGGCGCGCCGGGCCGCGAATACCGCATCACCGCTCCGCCCGAGCGCCTCCAGCACCGCCGATTTGGCGCTGAGCGCCCTGGCGTCATCCGGCTTGCCGGCCAATGCCGTCTCCAGTGCGCCGAGCGCCGGCTCCGATTCGCCGGCCTGGCCGAGCACGGTGCCGAGAGAATAGGCGGCGTCGAAATGATCCGGCTCCAGCGCAAGCACCCGCCGGTAGCATACGGCGGCACCGGCGCCATCGCCCATCGCCACTCGGACGGCGCCAAGATTAAAGTGAAAGGTGGGGCGGGCTTCGTCGATTTCGATGGCGCGCCCGATCAGCCGCACGGCTTCGGTCAATTGCCCTCGCTGATGGGCGATGAGCCCGAGGAAATGCAAGGCGTCCTGGTTGTCGGCCTCTTGCTCCAGCACCTGGCGGTACTTGCGCTCGGCTGCGTCCAGCTGGCCCGCCTGATGGGCACCGAGGCCGTCCTGCAATAATTCGCCGGTGTCCATAGCCGGCCTATACGCCGCTCAAATGCAGGACCAGCCGCCGCCGGTGCGCGGCGATCCGGTGTTCGAACAGAAATATGCCCTGCCAGGTGCCGAGCAAGGGCGCGCCGCCCGCCACCGGGATATTGAGCGACACGTCCGTCAAGGCCGCTTTGATATGGGCGGGCATATCGTCGGCGCCTTCCGCGCGATGCCGGTAGAGGGACAGATCCTCGGGCACGGTGCCCTTAAAAAACGCCTCCAAATCCACCATCACGTCGGGATCGGCATTTTCCTGGATGACCAGGGATGCCGAGGTATGCCGGCAAAATACCGTCAGCATGCCGGTATCGATGTCTTGCCGGGCCGTCCAATCGGTCACCGGAGCGGTGATTTCATAAAGCCCCTGGCCGCGGGTTTCCAATTCGAGGGTGTGCTGTGCCTGTCTCATCACCAGCAAATTTACGCAATCTCCGGTCTGGTTGCCAGGGCAAGCTACCCCGGTCGGCAACCGGGCCCCTTGCGCGCCGGCCCAATATCCCCTTATATAGGAACGCCGGAGGAACATAAAATGAACAACTATGGGTTATCGTCGATCTCGCCGACGCCGGGACCGTTGGACGCCGACGACATTACGCGCGGCGTCTGCCGTTTTTTGCGCGATCTGGGCTACAGCCCGCTGACCGAGTTCAAGCTCAAGACCAACCGCCGGGTCGATGTGATCGGCCTCGACAAGGGCGGGCGCTTTCTGGTGGCCGAGGTGAAGTCCTCGGTGGCCGACTTTCGCGCCGATGAAAAATGGCCCGAATACCGACCCTTCGCCGATCATCTCTATTTTGCCGTCGCCAACGGCTTTCCGGTGGAAATGCTGCCCGCCGAGTGCGGCATTATCATTGCCGATTTCTACAACGCGGTCATTTACCGGGAAGCGCCCCTCAAAAAAATTCATGCCGTGCGGCGGCGCTCGCAAACCCTGCGCTTTGCCAAGACCGCCGCCGACCGCCTCGGCCGGATCAAAGATCCGCGCCTTTAAAATTAGACCGGATCAAAGATCCGCGCCTATAAAATTAGACCGGATCAAGGATCCGCGCCTTTAGGCGTTGGCGGCGTTTTCCCGGGCCAGCAGTTGGCGCTTGCGCTCCAGCCCCCAGCGATAGCCGCGCAAATCGCCGCCAGCGCTGATGACCCGGTGGCAGGGCACGGTGACGGCGGCCGGATTGGCGGCGCAGGCGCCGGCCACGGCGCGGGCGCCGGTGGGCAAATCCAAGGCCCGGGCGATCTCCCCATAGCTGCGGGTTTCGCCGGCCGGGATGGTGCGCAGGTAGTTCCATACCTTGGCCTGAAACGCCGTCGCCCTGATATCCAGGGGCAGCGCCGCCGCCGGTCCGTGGGCGCCTTGCAGCTGGCGGCGGAGGACGCCGACCAACTCGGCCAGCAACCCATCGTCGCGGCGGATCTGGGCGTGCGGAAATTCCCGTTGCAGCTCGGCCACCGGTTCCGCCTTGCTATCGGCAAGGGCGATCTTGCAAACCCCGTGCGCGGTCGCCGCCAGCAACAGATGGCCGAGTTCGCAGCGCTCCACGGCGTACGCAATGTCCGCCCCCTTGCCGCCCTTGCCGTAGCTGGCCGGCGTCATGCCGAGGCGCGGCTTGGCGGTCTCGTACAATCCCCTGGACGAGCCGAAGCCGGCCTCGTACAACGCTTCGGCCACATTGCCGCCGGCGCGCACCGCCAGTTTGAACCGCTCCAGGCGCGTCGCCTCGGCAAATTCCCGGGGCGAAATGCCCAGCACTTTTTTGAACACCCGCTGCATGTAGGACGGGCTGAGCCCCACCGCCACGCCCAATTCGGCCAAGCTCGGCACGCCCTCATCAAAGCCCTCGATGGTCAGGCAGACGCGCCGCGCCACATCGACGGCCGGGGAGATGTTTGGGGAGATGTGCGGCGCAAATTCTTGAACTGTCATTTTATCCATGGCCGCATCATGACGCCGGGCCTGGCGGTAATCTATCCGATCCTTGCGCCACCGGCGATCAGCCTATGCGTTGCAGGCGCTGGGCGTTGCCGTTCAGCCAGCGCCGCGCCTCTTGGACGCGCACGCCGAGACCGGCCACCGCCGCCCAGAAATCAGGCCCGTGATTGGCGTGGCGAAGATGCGCCACTTCGTGGGCGATGACATAATCCATGACCCATTCCGGCGCCATCACCAGCCGCCAGGAAAAGGAAAGATTGCCGGCGCTCGAACAGGAGCCCCAGCGCGAGCGGGTGTCGCGCACCGTGATGCGCTGGATGCGCTCGCCGAGGCGCGCCGCCAACGGGTGGGCGCGGGCCGAAATCTCTGCGCGCGCCTGGGCGCGCAGCCAATCGCCGAGCCGGCGCGCAAGATGTTCGGCGCGCCCCGATACCCGGATCTCGCCGCCTTCGCGGACGATGGCCCGGCCGAGTCCGGGCGCGTGGCGAACGATGTGCGGCGCATCGAAAACCGGAACCAGGGCGCCGTCGGCAAAGGCGATGCGCGGCGGCAGCGCGCCGAGGCGCGCCAGCACCCAATCGGTGCGCTCCGACAACAGCGCCATGGCGTCCGCATCCTTCGCCCATTTGGGCAGGGTCAGCACAACTCCGTCCGCATCGGAATCGATGCGCAGAATAATGCGCCGGGCCGATCGGTTGCGGCGCAGGCGCACCGGCACCGGGCGGCCTGCCATCTCGATCTGCCGGGCTTCGGTCATGGTATTGGTTCTGGCCGGGATTGCCGCCCGGTCATTCGTAATCCTCTTCCGGCCAATGCACGATATGGTCTTCCAAATCGCCGGCTTTGCGCTCGGATATGGCGCGGCCGCGCACCGAGATGCCCGCCTTGTGGACGTCCTCGGCGTTTCCCGAAACCAGCGGGTGCCACCAATAAAGATCCTTGCCCTCGTTGATCAGCCGGTAGGCGCAGGTGGGCGGCAGCCAGCGCAGCACGCTGAGATTGGTGGGCAGCAACTCGATGCAATCGGGTACCATCAGCGTGCGCTCGGCGTAGTTCCGGCAACGGCAGCTGCCCAAATCCAGGAGCCCGCATGCCACGTCGGTGTAGGAGAGGTCGCCGGTGCCCTGGTCTTCCAGCTTATGCAGGCAGCATTTGGCGCAGCCGTCGCACAAGGAATCCCACTCTTCCAACGACATCTCGTTCAGCTTTTTGGTTTTCCAGAATGGAAGAGTTTCGTCCGCCATGATTAGAAGCTTAGCTCCACAATCGGTGCCCCCCAGGGCCCCCAAAGGGACCGGCGGCAAGTCTACAATTTTAAGAGACGGGAAGCTAAAGGTGTTTTTTTATTTTCGCCAGCATGGCTTCGGCGCCGGCGGTATGGCGGACAAAGGTTTTGAAATTTCCGTCCGGTCCCATGAGATAAGAGATCGAAGAATGATCGACCAGATAATCGCCGGAGGCGAGTTTGTGTTCGTTCTTATGGCCACCCGATTCCGTATGTTCGGCGCCGGCGTGGTTGATTTGCGAATAAATGCGGAAGGTGCGCTTCGCCGCCGCCACCTGCCCGGCGGTTCCGGTCAGCCCGACAAAGGACGGGTGAAAGTTCTTCAGATATTCCTTTATCACCGCCGGCGTGTCCCGGCTTGGGTCCACCGAGATGAACACCGGGCGAATTTTTTCCGCGTCGCTGGCCAATTTGTCGATGACTTCGCTGAGCGTATTGAGGGTCAGGGGGCAGACATCGGGGCAATGGGTGTAGCCGAAAATCACCAGCATGTGGCGGCCCAGGAAGTCCTGCTCGGAGACCGTCTTGCCATTATGATCCACCAGGGTGAATGGACCGCCGATGGCCGGCGTTCCGGACGCGCCCCGGTCCACCTGCTTGCCGGCGCGGGCGACGGGCTGGTCGCTGACGAAGGCGCGCAGTCCCAACCCCAAGGCGACCACCAGCACGGCAACGCCGAAATAAAGATAGACACTGCGAATTGGCATGGATGCTCCATCCGGGATTATTTCCAGCACCCGTTATAAGCCAAGCCGCGGCCCGATCAACACACGCCAATTAACGATCCGGTGAACGGCTGCATTTTTGGGAGCCCGCCGCGGGGGGCATGAATGGCGCCAGGTTGACGCCATTCCGGCGCCGCCCCATTCTGTGGCCCATGTTTTTGTTCGGCATCAATATCGAAGTCGCGGCCTTCGATCCGTTGATTTTGCTGTTGCTGGCGCTGCTTGTCGACACCGGCATCGGCGGCATCGTGAACCGCTGGCGCCTCGCTTGGCATCCGGTGAATCTGCTGGCCGGCCTGGTCGGCTGGTGCGACCGCAAACTGAACCGCGAGCACCGCCCGGAAATGGACCGCGCCATGCGCGGCCTGGTGGCGACGCTCCTGCTTTTGGCCGCCGCCGCCGGCCTCGCCTGGTCCTTCGCCTGGGCCACCCAGAACCTGCCCCTGATGTGGATCGTCGAGACCGCCCTCATTCTGATGCTGCTCGATCAGCGCGGCGTGCATGCGAGGGTGCGCCGCGCCGCCAGGGCGATCACCGCCAACAACGCCGATCAGGCGCGCCTGGATATGGCGCCGCTGGCACCGGGCCGGACGGCGCGCATGGACCTCCACGCCGTCGCCCGTAGCGGCATCGAAGGCTGCGGCCGGGCGCTTGCGGCGGGCGTCATCGGCCCGGTATTCTGGTACCTGTTGTTCGGCTTTCCGGGATTGCTGGTTTTTAAATTGCTGTCGGTGATGGACCTGGTGGTCGGCCACCGGACGGCGCGCCACCGGGCCTTTGGTTTCGCCGCCGCACGCACCAACGAAATCTTGTTGTTTATTCCCGCCCGCCTGGCCGGCATTCTGGTGGTCCTCGCCAGCCTGTTCGTGCCCACCACCAATCCAAAGGCGGCCCTCGCCACCATGCTGCGCGATGCCGGAAAATACCGCTCGAAAAATCTCGGCTGGCCGATCGGCGCCATGGCCGGCGCCCTCGGCGTGTCTTTGGGCGGCGGCGATGGCGGCGGCGATCATTCGGGCGAGCCCTGGCTGGGCGCCGGCTCGGCCCGGGCCAGCGGCCTCGATATGCGGCGCGGCCTTTATATCTTTGCCGTCGCCTGCCTGATCAACGGCTTGCTTGTGGCGGCGCTGATCGTTGCCCGCCTCATCGACGGGGGGCCGGGTTGATCCGCAAACGCTCCATATTGATCGCCGGCCATTCCACCAGCGTTTCCCTGGAGGATGCGTTCTGGCAAGAGCTGAAAATCATCGCCGCGGCGCGTGGCCAATCCCTCAATCAGCTTGCGGCGGAAATCGACGCCGCGCGGACCGGCAATCTCTCCAGCGCGCTGCGCATATTCGTGCTGTCGGAAATACGCGCTAGAGCGGCTCCGGATAAATAAGAATCAATTTGATGGGAACAAATCGGTTTTCCGGGTAGGCGCGGTGCGTAGCGCGATGCGTGTCCATCGGGCAAGCGCCGCAACGCCGCCTTAGGAGCCGATTTGACCCACCGCAGGCCGGGTGCTTTCGATGCGTGGACGTCGTCGCACATCTTTGCCGATCAAGGCATCGCCATGCGACGTGCTCCTCGCCACGGGGCAAAATCATCCCGGTCAAATGGTTCCTATTTGTCCGGAGCCGCTCTAACGGGTAAGGCCGCGCAGGATATTTTTCAGCAAATCTTCCACCTTGGGTTTCTCCGGCGGCTTGGCCGGAGCTGACGCCGGGGCCGGCGCGGACGCCGTCGGCGGCGGTGGCGGTTGGGATGGCGCCGGGGTTGGCGCTTGCCCGGTGAGGCCGGGAAGGAACTGATCGAGCAGCCGGCCGACGCCGCGTTTTTTGCGCAATTTTTCCAGCGCCGGAACCGGGATACGGATACCGCCGCCGGGCAGCTTGCCGGTTTCCAATTTGACCCGGGGCGCATCCAGGGCGCCGGAAACCGAGAACGGGATCGACGGCCGCCGACGGGTATTTTTCAGCAACAATCGGGTGACCAGGTTTTGCGCCAGATCCAGGTGGCCGTTGGCGCTGATCCGCCAGGCCGGCAGATCGACGATGCCGCGCACCGAGCCCTTGGCCAGATCGGACACCAGGGTCAGATCATTGAACGCGACGACGCCCTTGTTGATGGTATAGGCGCCGTTGATGTCGGCCAGGCCGTTCGCCGATTTGCCGCCGAGGACGGCGCCGAGGCGGTTGACCGAGCGCAACAATCCGGCGAAACCGGACAGCACCGATCGCCCGCCGCCCTTGGTGCTGACGCCGACGCCTTTGAGCGCCGCCGTGCCGCGCCCGCGCAAACTGGCGATCAGATCGGCCTGGCTGCGCCCCTCGGCGCCCAGCTCGCCGGTCGCCGACAACCGGCCCCTGGTAATCTGGCGCCCGCCGAAGGCGGATTGCGCGGCGGCCGCATCCAGATTTGTGATCGTGTAGCGGGCCACCAACTGCGCGCCGTTGCGTATTGCCGCCAGACTGCCGTCCAGGCGCAAATCGCCGCCGAAAACGAGACCGGTCAGCTTGGCGATATTGAGGGTGCCGCGGTCCAAGCCGGCGGTCAGATCGGCGTTGACCAGGCGCAATTTGCCGAATTTCACCGAATCCGATTTGACCGCCAGATTGCCGCCGAATTTGTGCAGGGCCGACAGATCGATCGGCTCCCGGGACCAGCGCCCGCCGCGCCCGGCCTGGGCCGGAATGGCGCTGGGCGCCGGTTTGTTCCGAGGCGCCGCAAACCCCGGCCAGGAGGCGCGTTGCAACAGGGGCGCCCCCGGAATATGCGGCGCCAGGAACGCCCCTTTGGGCGCCGGCAGGAACTTCTCGATATCGATATCGCCGGTGTTCAGGCGGGCATCGATGATCGGGGTGCGGCCCCTCAAATCCAGGTCCAGCATGCCGCTGAGAGGGACCCCGCCGACCTCTCCCTCAAGGCTGGAAATCTTCATCTTGTCCGCTGTGCCGGTCACCAATCCAGACACCGAGAGGCCGCCGAAGCGTCCTTTTTTGGGCCGGTAATCGGTGCCCAAATTGCGCACCAGGCGGGCCAGGTCCCGGTGTTGCAGGTTGAACCCCGCTTCGAATACAGGCGCACCGATAAATCCCTTGATCTTGCCGTCGATGCTGGCGGTGGCGCCGAACGCCTGCGCCTTGCCCTTGAGCTGGATGCCCCCCAGCCCGCCATTGGCGGTGCCGCTGAGGCTAAGCCGGCCGAGCCCCTTGACCGGGATCGGCGGCTTGATTCGCGCCAGCTTGAAAAACCGGTTGAGGTCCTTGCCGGTAAGGCGAAATCGGACATTTTCCAGCCGCGGATTGGCGGCGGTCAGCCCGGTGAGGGCGCCGCTGAGACTGGCATCGATGCCGGCGGCATCGGCAATGCGGAACGCATCGACGCGGATATTGCCGCCGGCAAGAACCATATCGGCGCTGATGCCGCGCACCGGCAGCCCGTGCAGGATCAGGGTTTTGATATTCGCGCGGAGCTGCGCATCGAAGCTGCCGAGGGCGCCCAAATCCGGAAACGGGACCGCCATGCCGGCCGCGACGTTGGCGGCTTTGGCGGCGCTCTTAACCTTGGCGGTTGCGGCGGTGGCGCCTGGCTTTGGTGTTGGTGTGGTGCCCGCTGAATGCGCCAGATAGGAATCCAGATTGATGCGGTCCACCGAAATCCTGGCGTCGATGCCGGGCCGCCCGGCCAGCAGGACCGAGGCCTCGCCGGTCACCGTCGTGCCGTCGAACTGGAGCTTGAAATCCCGCAGCCGCGCCGCATCGGGCCGTGCCGCAAGCTTGGCGCTCAGGGTAAACTGGCGCAGCCGGCCGCTGGCGACGCCTAGCGTCTCGATATCGAGCCAGGCCAGCAATGTCCTAAGATCGCTGGTGGCCGCATCCAGATTGCCCTCGAACTGCGGCGCGCCGTCATTTTGGGTGATGAAGCCGAACAGGGCCACATCCGTATTGCCGGGCAACAAGGCCGAGAACTGGTTGAGGGTAATCTCCCGGTTGGCCAGGGAATAGTTGAGCTTGGCCTGGCGGATCGGCTGGCCGCGATAGGTAACCGCCTGTACCGACAGGTTCACGGTGGCGCTGAGATTGTCCGGCAGACGGCTGAGATCGAACGCCGCCGCCCCGGCCGCGCCTGGCTTCGGCGCCGGGCGGCTCCGGCCAGCGGCGCGGCTGCCTTTGGTGGGCGGCGGCGGGATGGCGCCCTTGGCGGCGGGCGCCGCCTGCACCGGTGCCGGCGTTTGCAGGAAGGCATCCAAATCGAGCCGGTTGGCGGCCAGGGAAATCTCGATTTCGGTTGCCTTGCCCGATTTGAGCTTGATGGCGCCGCTCATCTGGGTATCGGTAAAGCGGACGGCGATGTCGGAGATATCCGATTGCCTATTCGAGGCCACCACATTCGCCTCGATGCCGAAGGGCCGGGCGAGGGCGCCGCCGGACGCCGGCACCCCGGCCAGGGCGCTGAGGAACGCCTCCAGGTTCTTGCCCGAAATGGCGAGCTTGCCCTTGACGCTGGGTTGCGCCTGCATATTGGTCACGGCGCCGGAGAATTGCGCGCGGACGGCGCCCGGAATGGCGGTCAGATCGAAGTTGAAGGGCAAGGTGCGGCCCTGGACAATGGCGCCGGTGGAGCCCAGGAACGACAGCGGAATGCCGCGCACCACGGCGCTCCCCGACGCTTCCCAGGGTCCCTTGAGGGCCGCCATGGCAAAGCGGCCATTGAGGTTCTCGATGGTTTCGGTGCGCCCGTCGGCGGCATTCCTGAACGACACCCTGCCGCGCTCGATGGTGAAATTATCGATGCTGAGTTCGGGCTGGAAATTGAACAGCCCGCCGCCCGGAGGCGTGGGCGCAGCCGGCGTTTGCGGCGCCGGCGATGCGGACCCAGTCGCCGGCACCGCCTTTGGGTCCGGCTTGAAGGTGAAATTGTTGCGCCCGTTTTCGAGGATTTCCAGGCGCACCTCGGGCTCCACCAAAATCACCGATTGCACCCGGACAGCGCCCGAGAACAGCGGCGCCAAGGCCACATGCACTTCCAATCGCTTGAGGGTTACCATATCGGCGCTGGAGGCACCCTCGATATTGGCGAGGCGCGCATTTTCGATCACCAGCCTGGGCGCCGGGATCAGCTGGATGCGGATATCGCCGTCGATTTCCACGGCGCGCCCGGTCGCCGCCGCCGCTTCCGACTGGATCAGGGCGCGATACTGGTTCCAGTTCATGAAACCGGGAACGATAAGCACCAATGCTACCAGCGCCACCAACAAACCAGCTAGGATAATAAGGAATTTCTGCAAAACCTGTTTACTCCGGAGGTCTCAATGCGGGCCGCCATCTGGCACTAGCCACAGTAAAACATAATTGGCCGGCGTTGAAAGCGCATTGCCGGTCTTGTGATTGGACAATCTGGACCCGATACTTATTTGCGCGCCGGAAATGAAATAATCCAACGGAATTCCACTCCATGCCTACCCCGTACCGTCTCTTTACCAGCATCGCCACCCGGGGCATGGGGCGGGCCTTCCGGCACCGGGATTTCACCCTGTTTGCGCTGTCGGGATGGATCGCAAATTCCGGCATGTGGCTGCAACGCATCGGCGTGCAATGGCTGACCTGGGAAATCACCG
>JAYGEH010000153.1:0-29138 GCA_046582475.1 Rhodospirillales bacterium | reverse complement strand
CAATTGGGATTCTTCAACGTCTTCCGCTACATAACCTTCCGCACCGGCGGCGCCATGATCACCGCCCTGATCGTCAGCTTCATCTGCGGGCCGTTCATCATCCGCTGGCTGGCCGCGCATCAGCAGGGCGGCCAGCCGATCCGCGAAGACGGCCCCGAGAGCCACCTGATCACCAAGGCCGGCACGCCCACCATGGGCGGCTTCATGATCCTGACGGCGCTGCTGATCTCGACCCTGATGTGGGCGGATTTGCGCAACGGCTATATCTGGGCGGCGCTCGGCGTCACCGTCGGCTACGGCATGATCGGCTTCATCGACGATTACATAAAAGTGACGCGGCGCACCTCCAAGGGTCTGCCCGGCAAGCTGAAATTATTGCTGCAGATTTTCATCGCCGCCGCCGCCACCATATGGGTGGTCTCGATCACCCGCGAGCCCCTGTCCACCTCGCTGGCGATCCCGTTCTTCAAGAACGTGCTCATCGATCTCGGCGGCTTCCTGTTCGTGAGCTTCGCCGTATTCGTCATGGTCGGAGCCTCCAACGCGGTGAATTTGACCGACGGCCTCGACGGCCTCGCCATTGGCCCGGTGATGATCGCCGCCGGCGTCTTCGCGCTGATCGCCTATGTCATCGGCAATTCGGTTTTTTCAAGCTATCTGCAAGTGCATTACGTGCCCGGCGCCGGCGAGCTGGCGATCTTCTGCGGCGCCTTGGTCGGCGCCGGCCTCGGCTTCCTCTGGTTCAACGCGCCGCCGGCCATGGTGTTCATGGGCGACACCGGCTCTTTATCCATGGGCGGGGCGCCGGGCATCGTTTCCGTCATCACCAAGCACGAGCTGGTGCTGGCCATCGTCGGCGGCCTGTTCGTGCTGGAAACCGTATCGGTCATTGTCCAGGTGGTGTCGTTCAAGCTGACCGGCCGGCGGGTCTTCCAGATGGCGCCCCTGCATCATCATTTCGAAAAGAAGGGCTGGGCCGAGCCGACCATCGTCATCCGCTTTTGGATCATCGCCATGATCCTGGGGCTCGCCGGATTGGCGACGCTGAAACTGCGTTAAGGAGGGCCATGATCCCGGTCCATACATTCGCCGGTCAAACGGTTGCGGTCATGGGATTGGCGCGCTCCGGGCTCGCCGCCGCCCTTAGCCTGGCCGCCGGCGGCACCCATGTGCGGGCCTGGGACGATGCCGAGCCGCGCCGCCACGAAGCCGCCGCCGCCGGCGTGGCGGTGACCGATCTCAGGCATTGTGATTGGACCGGCACCGCCGCGCTGGTGCTCAGCCCCGGCATCCCGGACCGCTACCCGGAGCCCAACAGAATCGCGAGCGCCGCCCGGGACGCCGGCTGCCCGATCATTTGCGACGTCGACCTGCTGGCCCGGGCCAAGCCCGACGCCCGCTATATCGGCATCACCGGCACCAACGGCAAATCCACCACCTCGGCGCTGGTCGGCCATATCCTAGGGGCCGCCGGGGTGCCGGCCGAGGTGGGCGGAAATATCGGCGTCCCGGCCCTCGATCTGGCCAGCCTCGGCCCCGAGGGCGCCTATGTGCTGGAACTGTCGTCCTACCAGTTGGAGCGGGTGCCAACCCTCAAACCCGATATCGCGGTGCTCCTGAACATCACCCCCGATCATCTGGGCCGCCATGGCGGGCTCGACGGATATGTGGCCGCCAAGCGCCGGATCTTCGCAAATCCCGGACCCGGCGCCCACGCCGTTGTCGGCATGGAGGACGGCGCCTCGCGCGGCATCGGCCTGGAGCTGATGGTGCGCGGCGATCATAAGATCATCCCCATCTCGGGCAGCGCCCGCACCGCCGGCGGCGTCTATGGCGACGGCGGCATCCTCTATGACGACATCGAATACGGCCAGGCAACCGTTTGCGATCTGAAACCCATCGCGGCGCTTCCCGGCACCCACAATTGGCAGAACGCCGCCGCCGCATACGCGGTGGCGCGCCTCTTGGGAATCGATCCCGAAGCCATTGCCCAGGCCTTGCATAGTTTCCCCGGATTGCCGCACCGCCAGGAAATCGTGGCGGCCATCGGATCGGTTTTGTATGTAAACGATTCCAAGGCGACCAACAGCCAGGCGGCGGCCAAGGCGCTGGAATGTTATGACGCCATCTATTGGATCGCCGGCGGAGAGTTCAAGGAAGAAAACCTGGACGCCATTGGGCCGTCCCTGGAACGCATGCGCGGCGCCTATTTGATCGGCGCGGCGGCGGCCCAATTCGAAGCGCTCATCGGCGGCCAGGTTCAAACCCGCCAATGCGAAGATTTGCAAAGCGCCCTGGCCGAAGCGCACAGCGACGCGCAAGCGGCGGCGGCGGACGTGGCGGTGGTATTGTTGTCGCCGGCCTGTGCGTCTTTCGATCAGTTTGAAAATTTCGAGGCGCGCGGCGACGCCTTCCGGGCCCTGGTTCAGGCGCTGCAAGACGGCCAGCCATGAGCACCTATTCGCGCACCAATCTGAGCCTGCTCGGCGCCTGGTGGCTAAGCCTGGACCGCTGGAACATCGCCGCCCTCATTGCCCTGGCGGCGGTGGGCGCGGTGCTCGGCATGGCGGCCAGCCCGCCGGTGGCCGAACATCTGGGCAAGGACAGCTTCTATTTCGCCCAGCGCCATATCACCTTTTTGCCGATCGCGCTCGCCGGTCTCCTCGGCGTTTCCGCCCTTAGCGCCCAAGGGGTGCGCATCCTGGCCCTGCTGGTGTTTACCATGGCCCTCGGCCTTATGGTCCTGACCCTGGTGTCGGGGTCCGAAATCAAGGGCGCCACCCGCTGGATTTCGATCGCCGGGTTGTCCCTGCAGCCGTCCGAATTCGTCAAACCCTCGTTCGTGGTGCTCTCGGCCTGGCTGTTCGCGCGGCAGCGGCTGGGGATTAGCTATTCCGGCTACGCCCTGGCCATCGGGCTTTACGGGCTGGTGGTATTGCTTTTACTGGCGCAGCCCGACGTGGGCATGGCGATCCTGGTCTCGATCATCTGGGGCACCCAGTTTTTTCTGGCCGGATTGCCGATGCTGCTGGTCATCGCCATCGGCGCCATCTTCCTCGCCGGCGGCGTCTTTGCCTATTTCGAGTTCGCCCATGTGCGCGCCCGCATCGATATGTTTCTCGATCCCTCCGGCGAGGAGGCCTATCAGGTGGCGCGCTCCCTGGACGCTTTTCGGGGCGGCGGCATCTTCGGCGTAGGCCCCGGCGAGGGCCACGTCAAAGAGGTGCTGCCCGACGCCCACGCCGATTTCATCTTTGCCGTCGCCGGCGAGGAGTTCGGCCTCCTGATGACGCTGATGGTGGTGGCTCTCTTTGCCTTTATCGTGTTGCGCGGGTTTGTCCGCGTGTTCCGGGAATCGGACCTCTTTATCCAGCTCGCGGTGGCCGGGCTGCTGGTTCAGTTCGGCCTGCAGGCGGTCATCAACATGGCCTCGACCCTCAACCTGATGCCGACCAAGGGCATGACCCTGCCGTTCATATCCTATGGCGGCTCGTCGATGTTCGCGCTGGCCTTGGGCATGGGCATGGTGCTGGCGTTGACGCGGGATTCAGGGTTGCCGGGGAGGCCCCGGTAATGGCGCCTGCCAAGCAGCCGGCAAATGCCCCCTTGGTCGCCCTGGCTACCGGGGGCACCGCCGGCCATGTGTTTCCGGCCGAAGCCCTGGCCGCCGAACTGGGGCGCCGGGGCTGCCGGCTGGCCTTGATCACCGACCGGCGCGGCGGCGCTATTGGAAGTGGCACGGGTGCCGGCGGCGGCGGCTTTGGTGATATCCCATTGTTCCGGATTCGCGCCGGCGGCATTGCCGGCAAGGGCCTGGCCGCCAAAATCAAGAGCGCCTTCGAAATACTGGCGGGCACCATCCAGGCCTGGTTCATTCTCGAACGGATCAAGCCGTCGGTGGTCGTCGGCTTCGGCGGTTACGCGTCGGTGCCGACCATGCTGGCGGCAAAATTTTGCGCCGCCAGGACCGCCTTGCACGAACAGAACGCCGTCTTGGGCCGCGCCAACCGGCTGCTGGCCGCCGGCGTCGGCCAAATCGCCACCTCGTTCGAGCGCGTCGCCGCGATGCCCGATGGCGCCGCCGGCGTGGTCAGAACCGGCATGCCGGTGCGCCCCGCCGTTGCCGAACTGCGCACCACCCCCTATCCGGAGCGCAGCGATACCAGCCCGATCGGAATCCTGGTGTTCGGCGGCAGCCAGGGCGCGGCGGTCTTCACGAACGTGGTGCCGGGCGCCATATCCCGCTTGGCCGAAGATTTGCGCGCCCGCCTTACCATTGTCCAGCAATGCCGGCCCGATGATCTGGATGCGGCCATCGCCGCCTACCGCGAGATTGGCGTCGCGGCCGAGGTGGCGGCCTTCTTCGATGATCTGCCGGCGCGCATGGCGGTGGCGCATCTGATCATATGCCGGTCCGGCGCCTCCACCGTGGCCGAGGCGACCACCATCGGCCGGCCCTCGATCATGGTTCCCTATCCGCACGCGGCGGACGATCACCAATCCTCCAACGCGCATGCGGTGGACGCCGCCGGCGGCGGCTGGCTGCTGCCGGAAGAGGCGTTTACGCCTGAAATTCTGGCCGGGCGGCTGGCCTCGCTGCTCACCATGCCGCGCATTCTTGAAAACGCCGCCGCGGCGGCGAAGGCGTTCGGGCGGCCGGACGCGGCCAGCCGGCTTGCCGATATGGTCTTGAATTTGCTGCCGGCGGAAAGCGGCTTGGAATTCCGGGGGACCGCCCCATGAGTACCCCCAAGAGCACCCTGCCCCTCGATCTCGGCGTCATCCATTTTGTCGGCATCGGCGGCATCGGCATGAGCGGCATCGCCGAAATCCTGCACAATCTCGGCCATGGGGTGCAAGGCAGCGACCTGGCCGAGGGCGCCAATGTGCGGCGCCTGCGCGGCCATGGCATCCCGGTCATGATCGGCCATTCCGAAGATAATCTGGGCGACGCCGGGGTCGTTGTGGTTTCCTCGGCGGTGAATTCCGATAACCCGGAACTGGTCGCGGCCAGGCGCAACTTCATTCCGGTGGTGCGCCGCGCCGAGATGCTCGGCGAATTGATGCGCCTCAAATCCTCGATCGCCGTCGGCGGCACCCACGGCAAGACGACCACCACGTCCTTGATTGCCGCGCTTCTGGAAACCGCGGGCATCGATCCCACCGTGATCAATGGCGGCATCATCAATGCGTGGGGCTCGAATGCGCGCCTCGGCGCCGGCCAATGGATGGTCGCCGAAGCCGACGAATCCGACGGCAGCTTCGTCAAACTGCATCCCACCATCGCCGTGGTTACCAATATCGACGCCGAGCACATGGATCACTACGGATCGTTCGACGCCTTGCGCGCCGCCTTCGTCGATTTCGTCAAAAATGTTCCCTTTTATGGTTTCGTGGTGTTGTGCATCGATGATCCCGAGGTTCAGGCCCTGATCCCGGAGGTGCCGGAGCGCAAGATCGTCACCTACGGGCGCAATCCCCAGGCCGACGTACGCGTGAGCAGGTCCGAGCCGGCCCCCGGCGGCTCCAAATTCGATATTACCGTGGCCGGACGCCGGGGCACGCCCGCGGCCCGGATCATGGACCTCTATTTGCCCATGCACGGCGCCCACAATGTCCAGAACGCCGTCGCCGCCGTCGCCATCGCCTTGGAAATGGATTTGGACGAGAAAGATATTCGCGCCGGCCTGGCCGAATTCGGCGGCGTCAACCGGCGTTTTACCAAAACCGGCGAGGCCGGCGGCATTAGCGTTATCGATGATTACGGCCATCATCCGGTGGAAATCACGGCGGTCCTGGACGCGGCGCGTCTCGCCAACCGCAAGGGCCATATCATCGCCGTGGTGCAGCCGCACCGCTATTCCCGGCTCAAAGATTTGTTCGAGGATTTCTGCACCTGCTTCAACGACGCCGATACGGTCATCGTCGCCGACGTCTATGCCGCCGGCGAGGACCCGGTCGAAGGCATCGATAGAGCGGCCCTGGTGGACGGCTTGCAGAAGCGCGGCCACCGCCACGTGATATCCATGGACGATCCCAGTCAATTGGCCGGGCTGGTCGCGGCCATTGCCGGGCCCGGCGATATGGTGGTCTGTCTCGGCGCCGGCAGTATTACCGGGTGGGCGAACGCGCTCCCCGATGAATTAGCCCGTGCCCTCGAGGCCGGCGGATGATGGCGGCCAAGCACAGGAGCGGACGCCTTATCGACGCCTTGCCGGGTTTGCGCGGCCGTCTGAGCGAAGACGCAACCCTTTCGAAATTGACCTGGTTTCGGGTCGGCGGCCCGGCCGAGGTCTTGTTCCGGCCCGCCGACGCCGATGATCTGGCGGAGCTCCTGAACCATATGCCCCAAGATGTCCCGCTCACCGTGATCGGCGTCGGCTCCAACCTATTGGTGCGCGACGGCGGATTGAGGGGCATCGTGGTGCGCCTCGGCGACGGTTTTTCAGGTGTCGCCGTGGACGGCGAAACGGTCACCGCCGGCGCCGGCGCGTCCAATCTGAAGATCGCCAATGCCGCCCGGGTTGCCGGATTGGCGGGCTTTGAATTTTTGAGCGGCATCCCCGGCTCCCTCGGCGGCTCGCTGCGCATGAACGCCGGCGCGTTCGGCGCCGAGATGGTGGATATCGTGACCGCCGTGGACGCATTGGGCCGGGACGGCCGCCGCCGGCTCGGGCCCGACGAAATGGGCTTTTCCTATCGCCATTCCAAGGCCGATAAAAATCTTATCTTTGTTTCCGCCGAAATGCGGGGCACGCCCGGTAACGAAGCGGCGATCGCCCGCCGCATGGCGGAAATCCAGGCGCAACGCGGGCAAAGCCAGCCTCTGCAAACGCCAACCGGCGGCTCCACTTTCATCAATCCGGATGGCCACAAGGCCTGGGAGCTGATCGAGCGGGCCGGATGCCGGGGGCTGCGGCTGGGCGGCGCCATGGTTTCCGAAAAGCACTGCAATTTTCTGATCAACACAGGATCGGCCACGGCAGCCGATCTGGAAGGCCTCGGCGAGGAGGTGCGCCGCCGGGTGATGGCCGAGACCGGCATCCGGCTCCAGTGGGAAATCCACATCATCGGCGCCGCCGAAGATACGCCCTTGGCGGAGGTGGACCGGTGATCCGCAATGTGGCGGTGTTGATGGGCGGCTGGTCCGCCGAGCGCGAAGTGTCGCTGGTTTCCGGCGCGGCGGTGGCGGGTGGCCTGAAATCCGCCGGCTATTCGGTGACCAGCATCGATGTTCAGCGCGACATGGGCGCCCTTCTCACCCGCCTGTACCCGAAGCCGGATGCAGTGTTCAACGCCTTGCACGGGCGCTACGGCGAAGATGGCTGCGTCCAGGGATTGCTCAATATCCTGGATATTCCCTACACCCATTCCGGGCTGCTGGCCTCGGCCCTGGCCATGGACAAGCCGGCGGCCAAATCCCTGTTCGCCGCCGCCGGCATCCTGGTTGCCGAGCATGTGATCGCCAACCGCGACGAATTGGCCGGTGGCGCGGTCATGGCGGCGCCCTATGTGATCAAGCCGCTCAACGAAGGCTCTAGCGTCGGCGTCCATATCGTTGGCGAAGGCGATACTTTTACGCCCACGGCCGAATCGTGGCCTTACGGCGAAAAAGTGATGGTCGAGCGGTTTATTCCGGGGCGCGAGTTGACCGTCGCCGTGATGGGCGATCACGCCCTTGCGGTCACCGAAATCACCACCCAGCGGGGGTTTTACGACTACCAGGCCAAATATGCCGAAGGTGGCTCTCAGCACCGGTTACCGGCGGATCTTCCGGGCCCGGTGGAGGCCGAGGCGCGGCGCATATCGGAACTGGCGCACCAAAAACTTGGATGCCGCGGCGTCAGCCGCGCCGATATTCGTTTCGATGGTAAGGATTTGTACATTCTTGAGGTGAACACTCAGCCTGGGATGACACCGACATCCCTGGTTCCGGAACAGGCGGCGCTTGCCGGTATTCCGTTTCCAGAGCTTGTCGGCTGGATGGTGGAGAACGCTGCGTGCGACTAAGGCGGCATAACCGGAAACCGGGCAAGGTGCGCCGGCGGAGGCTGCGCATTAAATCAATGTTGCGGCGCGCCGAAACCCGTGCCGGCGCCGTGGTGCTGGTGCTGGCCGCGGCGGCGATGGGCGGCTGGTGGATGTGGCAAAGCGGCTGGCTGCAGCGCACCGCCGACAATTCCAAATGGGCGGTGATCGCGGCCTCGGCAAAATTCGGATTTGCCTTGGATGAAATATTCGTCGAAGGCCGCCACCAGACCAAAGCGACCGAATTGCTGCGCGCGCTGCGCCTGAAACGGGGCGCGCCGATCCTGGCGTTCGATCCGAAAGCGGCGCGGGCACGGCTGAAATCGCTGCCCTGGGTGCAAAGCGTTTCCATCGAGCGGCATTTGCCCGATGTCATCCATCTGCGCATTTCCGAGCGCCGGCCGATGGCGTTGTGGCAGCGGGACGGCCGCTTCCGCCTCATCGATACCGCCGGCGAGGTGGTGCCGATCAGCGATATCGGGCGCTTCGGCAACCTGATCACGGTGATCGGGCTGGACGCGCCCAGCCACGCATCGGAGCTTTTGGACTGGCTGGCGCTGGTGCCTGAGCTGTCGCGGCGGGTGAGCGCCGCGGTGCGCGTCGGCGCGCGCCGCTGGGATTTGCATCTGGATAATCGCCTGGCCATTCAATTGCCCGAGTTTGATCCCGCAACGGCGCTCCGGCGGCTGGCCGAGTTGCAGCGAAGCGACGCCATCCTGGACCGGAACTATGCGGGCATCGATCTCCGCCTGGTCGGCCGGGTGGTGTTGCGCCCGCCAGCCCAAATGCCGGTCCAACAACCAGCCGAACAAGCGCCGGCAGGTGCGGCCAAAAATCCGGCCATCGAAAGGGACACCTGATACCGGCCATGCTCACTCCCCGCAATAACAAAAAGCCGGCGCGCTCGGGCTTGATCACGGCGCTGGATATCGGCACCACCAAGATCGTGTGCTTTATCGCCCGCCCGTCGGGCACTTCCGCCGAGATCATCGGCATCGGCCATCGCATCTCCAAGGGCGTGCGCGCCGGCAATATCGTCGATATGGACGCCATCGAAGCCTGCGTGGTGGCGGCGGTCGAGGACGCCGAGCAACTGGCCGAAGAGAATGTGCGCGACGTGGTCTTGTGCACTTCCGGCGGCGCGCCGCATTCGCGGCTGATCTCTTTCGATGTGGCCATATCCGGTCATGAAATTGGTGACGCCGATTTGCGCCGCGCCCTCGATCCCGCATGGCTGCACGCGCGGCAAAGCGATGACCGCCGCATCCTGCATACCCTGCCGGTGGGCTATTCCATCAACGGCAGCCCCGGGGTGCGCGATCCGCGCCGCATGTTCGGCGAAAAACTGGGCGTCAAAATGCACATCGTTACCGCCGACGCCTCCCAGATGCGCAATATCGAGAGCTGCATCCAGCGCTGCCGCTTAGGGCTCGAGGCCAATGTAGCGGCGCCCTATGCGTCCGGGCTCGCCTGCCTGGTCGAGGATGAAAAGGAGATGGGCGTCATCTGCATCGATATGGGCGGCGGCACCACCGGGCTATCGGTGTTCGTCGATGGCGAGGTGATCCACACCGATTCCGTGCCCTTGGGCGGCACCCATGTCACCAACGATATCCGGCGCGGCCTTTCGACGCCGCTGGCCCACGCCGAGCGCATGAAGAGCCTCCTGGGCAGCGTCATTCCCTCGGCCTCGGACGATCAGGAGATTATCAAGGTGCCGCTGGTCGGCGAAGACAGCCAGGACGAAAACGAGATCACCCGCGCCATCCTGGTGGGTATCATCCGCCCGCGCCTGGAAGAGATCTTCGAATTGGCGCGCGGCAAAATCGAGGCTGCCGGCATCGATGCCGAGGTCGGGCGCCGCATCGTCCTGACCGGCGGCGCCAGCCAATTGAACGGTGTCGTCCAGCTCGCCGGCGAAATTCTGAACCGGCAGGTACGCCTCGGGCGGCCGGCCCATTTCAAGGGCCTCGCCGATTCCACCAACGGCCCGGCGTTTTCCACGTCCGCCGGGCTGATCCAATTCGCACTGAACGAACGGGCGGAACAGTCGGTGACGTCGTTCCGCTCCATGGAGAGCCCTAAGAACCGGATGGACCGGTTCGGGCAATGGCTTCGTGAGCATATTTGAGCAACCCAATCTTGTCTTCATTGGAGGCTGACATGAGTATGAAACTTACCGTTCCAACAACCACGGACAGTACCGATCTGAAACCGAATATCACGGTCATCGGCGTCGGCGGCGCCGGCGGCAACGCGGTGAATAATATGATCGAATCGGGGCTCGAGGGGGTCGAGTTCCTGGTCGCCAATTCCGACGCCCAGGCGTTGGCCAAGTCCGCCGCCGAACGGCGCATACAGATCGGCATCGATGTGACCCGCGGCCTTGGCGCCGGATCGAACCCGGATATCGGCCGCGCCGCGGCGGAAGAATCCCTGGAGGAAATTCTCAGCCATATCCAGCATTCCAACATGCTGTTCGTGACCGCCGGGCTCGGCGGCGGCACCGGCACCGGCGCCGCGCCGGTGATCGCCCGCGCCGCCAGGGATTACGGCATCCTCACCGTCGGCGTGGTGACCAAGCCGTTCCATTTCGAGGGCGAGCGGCGCATGCGCATGGCCGAAGCCGGATTGCAGGAGCTGCAGCAATTCGTCGATACATTGCTGATCATTCCTAACCAGAACCTGTTCTATGTGGCCAACGAGCAGACCACCTTCGCTGACGCCTTCCAGATGGCCGACCAGGTGCTCTATTCGGGGGTGCGCGGGGTCACCGATTTGATGGTCAGCCCGGGCCTCATTAATTTGGATTTCGCCGACATCAAGTCGGTGATGAGCGAGATGGGCAAGGCCATGATGGGTACCGGCGAAGCCGAGGGAGACAACCGTGCCATCGAAGCCGCCGAAGCGGCCATCTCCAATCCGCTTTTGGATGACAGCTCCATGCAGGGCGCCCGCGGCGTTCTCATTAACATCACCGCCGGCAAGGACCTAACCTTGTTCGAGGTGGACGAAGCCGCCAACCGCATCCGCAAGGAAGTCGACGAGGAAGCCAATATTATCTTCGGCTCGACCTTCGACGAGGCCTTGGAAGGGCGCATCCGGGTTTCGGTGGTCGCCACCGGTATCGATTCGGAAGCCCAATCGATGGCCGAGCGCGGCGCGCCCGAGATTACCGATGCCCGCGCCAAGCCGTCGGCGATCGACGACGCCGGCGAAGAGCAGAGCGCGGTTTCGCAAGCGCCGGCTCCGGAAATGCCGAAAATAGAGAAAGCGGCGGAACGGGCCGAAAGGCCGGTCTATACCAAGCCGATACCCTCGGTAACCGGCATCACCGACCCGGCCCAGCCAGCGGCGGCGGCCAGCGGAGATGCGGCGCCTGAAATTGCGCAACCGGCGGCCCGCCAATCGGAAGCCTTCATACCGGCGCCAGCCGTCACGGCCAACGCGGCCATCGACGAGATCCCGAAGGCCGATCCGTTTACGGTTGCCGACATGGTCAACACCCGCATCGAGCCGGAAGAAATCGCGCCGCCGAAGAAATCCCTGTTCGAGCGGGTCACCGGCGTCGCCAGGAGCGAACGGCGCCCACCGAAACGCGAGCGGACGCTGCCCAACTCCATGCCGGCGGAGCCGGAGATCGCGGCAATCGAAACCGCACCGGCCATCGATACCATGCCGGCCGGGCCGGCCATGGAGGGTTCGCCAGCCGAACCCATGACCATGCTCGAGCCGGCGCCCGAGCCGGCGCCCGAGCCGGAAATGGCGGCGCCGGAAGCCGCCGAAGAAGACATCACCTTCGCCGGACCGGATCACGGGAAGCCGCCGCTGGCGGCGCCCGAGGAAGCCTTGCCCGAAGCCGCCGAATCGGTTGCGGAAATGGCGGCGGAGCCGGAATTGGACGATCAGGGCGCGTTTGGCGGACTGGATCCGGACGACCGCCTGGCGGACAGCCAGGAGTCCGACGATCTCCTTGAAATTCCGACGTTTTTACGGCGCCAGGCCAATTAATTCGGGCGCCGGGTTGACGGTAACAATTCGCAATAATTGTTGATTTGAACGATTTGGAAGCCGTTGCTACAAAAATCGTGAGGCTGCGTGCCGGGAAAGCTCGATGGCGGGAGATGCCGCAAGGTTAAGCGCCGGCGCGCGGGGGATAAGATATTCGGGGGTAAGGCCGGTTGTTCGCGGCCGAACGGAATGAAACGCACATGAACCATCTTGGCCGGAATAATACTGTTGGTCCAGACGCGGCCGCCAGCGCTACCGTTGCGGGCGGCGAAAACCTGATGGACCTGGCGATGCAGAGTTACGCGGTGCAGCGGACCCTGTCGCGCCCGGCCAACTGCATGGGCATCGCGCTCCATTCCGGCAAGAAAATATCCCTGACCTTGAAGCCGGCGCCCGCCGGGTCCGGCATCCAGTTCCAGCGCACCGACCTCGCCGGCTCGGCGCCGATTGCCGCCAATTGGGAAAACGTGGTGGATACCACCCTTTGCACCACCCTCGGCGGCGGCGATGATGTGCGCATCGCCACGGTCGAACATTTAATGGCGGCCCTGGCCGGCTGCCATGTGGATAATGCCCTGGTCGAGGTCGACGGCCCCGAAGTGCCAGTGATGGACGGCAGCGCCCATCCGTTTGTGTTCCTGATCGAATGCGCCGGCGTGGTCGAGCAGGACGCCTCCAGGCCGGTGCTGGAAATTCTTAAAACCGTCAAGGTTTCGGCCGGAGACAGGTACGCCGAATTGACCCCCGCCGATATTTTTTCGGTGAGCTTCGAGATCGATTTCGATCATGCCGCGGTCTCGCACCAGGAAATTACCGTCAATCTGGTGAACGGCACCTTCAAGAACGAGATCGCCCGGGCGCGGACCTTCGGCTTCGCCGAAGAGGTCGAGCAATTGCGCGCCGCCGGCCTGGCCCTCGGCGGGTCCCTGGACAACGCGGTGGTCGTCGACGGCGGCAACGTGCTCAACGAAGGCGGCCTCCGCTACGATAATGAATTTGTCCGGCACAAGGTGCTCGACGCGATCGGCGATTTGTACCTGGCCGGCGCGCCCATCAAGGGCCATTACAAGGGCGTGCGCGCCGGCCATGCCCTGAACAACCGGCTTTTGCGCACCCTGTTCGCCGATGCCGGCGCCTGGCGGCTCGAAAACGGCGACGCCAAGTCCGGGACCGGAATTGCGGTACCC
The DNA here is from genome assembly GCA_046582475.1 of Rhodospirillales bacterium. Lineage (GTDB taxonomy): Bacteria > Pseudomonadota > Alphaproteobacteria > Rhodospirillales > UBA2165. The sequence goes on along the minus strand of JAYGEH010000153.1, from coordinate 15,912 downwards.
GGCTGAGGCAACCGGCAGATTGATTTGGCGCCACGCCGGCCCCCGTGCCGGCATGATTTTTGTACCATAAATTGTGCCCCATCCCGTATTTGTCGAAGACAGCCCGGCAAAAAATAGGCTATAAATGCCCTGGTGACCCGAACCGGCGCGGGATTTTTCAATCGAGTAAAATGCGGAATTTGATGGTTTGCAACGGACAGCATTCGAGGCATCTGAGATTGCCGGTGGCGGGCGTATTGCTGGCAATGGCGCTGCTCCTCTCGGGGTGCGCGGCCAGCGAAGACGACCCCTATAGCGAGGGCGCGGTCGAGCGGCTTTACACCGCCGCCTTGAACCTGCTGCAGGCCGAAGATTTCGAAGAAGCCGCCCTGGCCTTTGACGAGGTCGAACGCCAGCACCCCTATTCCATCTGGGCGACCAAGGCGCAGTTGATGGCCGCCTACAGCTATTATCAGCATAACGCCTACGACGATGCGGTGGTCGCCATCGACCGCTTCGTAGCGCTGCACCCCTCGAACCGGGATGTGCCTTACGCCTATTACCTCAAATCGCTCTCTTATTATGAACAGATTTCCGACGTCGGCCGGGATCAGCAGATGACCCGATTGGCGTTGAAATCCATGCAGGACCTGGTGACCCGCTTTCCGGAATCGAAATATGCCCGCGACGCCGAGATCAAGATCGATTTAACCCGCGACCATCTGGCCGGCAAGGAAATGGAAATCGGACGCTATTATGAAACCCAGCGCCGGTACCTCGCGGCCATCAACCGTTTCAAGGTGGTGTTGGAATACTATCAAACCACCACCCATGTCCCCGAAGCCCTGCACCGGCTGACGGAATCCTACCAGGCCATCGGCCTGGTCGACGAAGCCCGCAAAACGGCGGCGATCCTCGGCTATAATTTTCCCGGAAACCAATGGTATACCGATAGCTTTGAAATCGTCGAAGGCGGCGAAAAAGAAAAACCCGCGGCCACGCCGGAAGAATCCAAACCCTGGTACTGGCCGTTTTGATCCGGGCAGTCCCGGCCGGCTTTGAAATATAACGAAATTTCGATGCTCCGATCCCTGACCATCCGCAACGTTGTGCTTATCGAGAAGCTGGATCTCGCCTTCCGAGGCGGGCTCGGCGTGCTCACCGGGGAAACCGGATCGGGAAAATCCATTTTGCTCGATGCATTGGGCCTCGCCTTGGGCGCCCGCGCCGATACCGATCTGATCAGCGCCGGCGCCGATCAAGGCTCGGCCACGGCCGAGTTCGAGCTGGAAAATTGCCCCGCCATCGATCGATTGCTGGCCGACAACGATTTGGCCGACGAGGGCTGGCTGGTGCTGCGCCGCTCCATATCCGCCGGCGGCCGTTCGCGCGCCTTCGTCAACGACCGCCCGGTCAGCGCCGGCTTGCTGCGCCGCATCGGCGAGGCGCTGGTGGAAATCCACGGCCAGCTTGAAGCCCACGGGCTTTTGGATGGGGCCAGCCACGCCGGTTATGTGGACGCCTATGGCGGCCACCAAAAACTTCTCGCCGCCACCGCCGCCGGCCACGGCGCCTGGCGGGATGCGGCGGCGGCCCTGAGGGCGGCCGAAGATGACAGGCTGCGCAACCAAAAGGACGAGGAATTCCTGCGCCACGCCAGCGCCGAATTGGCCGCCATCGACGCCCAACCCGGCGAGGAGGAAGTGCTGGCCGGAACCCGGAGCGCGCTGATGCATTCCGAGCAATTGCTGGCCGCCCTGAACGCCACCGCCGCCGATCTTGCCGACGGCGATACCGTCGAGGCCGCGCTGCGCGCCGCATTGACAAATTTGCGGGCCGGCGAAGACAAGGCCGGCGGACGCTTCGATGGGGCGCTGGCGGCCCTCGAGCGCGCCCTGATCGAGCTGGGCGACGCCGAAGCGGAGATCGAGCTTGCCTCCGATGGACTGAACCTGGACCCGGCCGCCATGGAACAGGCCGAGGAGCGTTTGTTCGCACTGCGCGCCCTGGCCCGCAAGCACACCGTGGCGGTCGATGATCTGCCCGCGCTGCGCCAGCAGATGGAGGCCAAACTGGCGCAATTGAACGACGGCGCCGATGCCTTGTCGCGGCTGCAAAAAGAAGCGGTTGAGGCGCGCGAGGCATATATTGCCGCCGCCGCCAGGCTGACCCGGGCGCGCAAAAAAGCCGCCGCCGCGATGAAGGCGGAGGTGGAGAAGGAGCTGCCCGCGCTGATGCTGGACAAGACCAAATTCGAGGTTTGCTTCGAGGCGCTGGACGAAAACGGCTGGGGGCCGGACGGCGCCGAGCGGCTCGGCTTCCAGGTTCAGACCAACCCCAACACCAACCCCGGCCCCATCGGGCGGGTCGCATCGGGGGGCGAATTGGCGCGCATCATGCTGGCCATCAAGGTTGTGCTGGCCGCAACCGGCGGCGCGGCGACCCTTATCTTCGACGAGGTCGACGCCGGCATCGGCGGCGCGGCGGCGGCGGCGGTGGGCGAGCGCCTGGCACGGCTGGCCGAAACTTTCCAGGTGCTGGTGGTGACCCATTCGCCGCAGGTAGCGGCCCGCGGCCAAAGCCATTGGCGCATCACCAAGCAAAGCAGCCGAAAGGCCAGCGCCACCGAGGTGGCCAATCTGGGCGCGGCGGACCGCATCGAGGAAATCGCCCGCATGCTGGCCGGCGCGCAAATCACCGATGAAGCCCGCGCCGCCGCCGCCAGTTTGATTGCCGGCGAGGCGGGAGGCGAGCGGTGAACGCCGGCGCTATGGTGGTGGAGGACTTAAACGAAAGCCAGGCCGCCGCCGAACTGGCCGATCTCGCAAAGCAAATCGCCGGCCATGACCGCGCCTACCACCAGGACGACAATCCGGAGATTTCTGATGCCGACTACGATTCTTTGCGGGCCCGCAACGGCGCCATCGAAGCCCGTTTCCCGGACCTGGTCCGTCCCGACAGCCCGTCCAGGCGCGTCGGCGCTCCCGCCGCCGGCGGTTTCGCCAAGATCACCCACGCCCAGCCCATGCTGTCCCTCGGCAATGTATTTGCCGAAAGCGAGCTGGCCGATTTCATCGCCGGCATCCGCCGCTTCCTGAAAGAGCTCGCCGACAACGAGACCATCCAACTGGAGATGGTCGCCGAACCGAAAATCGATGGCCTGTCGCTGTCGCTGCGCTACGAAAAGGGCGCGCTTGTATCGGCGGCCACACGGGGCGACGGCGCAGTCGGCGAGGACGTCACCAAAAACGTGATGACATTCAAGGACCTGGTGACCGAACTTCCGGGCGCTGCGCCCGATCTGGTGGAAATCCGGGGCGAGGTGTATTTTTCCAAGCCCGATTTTAAGGCCCTCAACGCGCGCCAGGCGGAGGCCGGCGAGAAAACCTTCGCCAATCCCCGCAACGCCGCCGCCGGCTCCCTGCGCCAGTTGGACACCGCGATCACCGCCGGGCGGCCCTTGAAGATGTTCGCCTATGCCTGGGGCGCGGTTTCCGAGCCCATCGCCGAAACCCACTGGCAGTTCCTGGAACGGCTGAAAGCGTGGGGCTTCCAGGTCAATCCCCGCACCAGGCTCTGCACCGGGCTGGCGGACATGATCGCAGCCTACAATGACACCAACGAGGCGCGGGCCGGCCTCGATTACGACATCGACGGCATGGTCTACAAGGTCAACCGCATCGACTGGCAGGAGCGGCTGGGCTTTGTCTCACGGGCGCCGCGCTGGGCCGTCGCCCACAAATTTCCGGCGGAACAAGCGGTCACCATCGTCAACGATATCGAGATTCAGGTGGGCCGCACCGGCACCCTGACCCCGGTGGCCAAATTGGAACCGGTCACCGTGGGCGGCGTGGTGGTCTCCAACGCCACCTTGCACAACGAAGACGAGATCGCCCGGAAAGACGTGCGCATCGGCGACACCGTCGTGGTGCAGCGCGCCGGCGACGTAATTCCGCAGGTTGTCGAAGTGGTGGCCGCCATGCGCCCGAAAAAAACCAAACCCTTCCGAATGCCCGATACCTGCCCCGAATGCGGCAGCCCGGCGGTCCGCGCCGAGGACGAAGCGGCGCGGCGCTGCACCGGCGGCTACTCCTGCCCGGCGCAAGCGGCGGAAAAGCTGAAACATTTCGTCTCCCGGGGCGCCTTCGATATCGAAGGTCTGGGGGCCAAGCATATCGCCGATTTCTTCGAAGACGGCATCATCGAAACCGAAGCAGATATTTTTCGATTGAGTGAAAAACGAGACGATTTATTGGAGCGGGAAGGCTGGGGAGACTTGTCGGTGGACAATTTGATTGCCGCCATCGATGCGCGGCGCGCCGTGCCCCTGGAGCGTTTGATCTACGCCCTCGGCATCCGCCAGGTGGGCCAGGCGACGGCGCGCCTGCTGGCCAAGACCTACGGCTCCCTGGACGTCTGGATGGCGGCGATGATGGCGGCGAAGGACGCCGAGTCCGAGGCCTACCAGGAGCTGACCAACGTCGACGGCATCGGCCCCTCGGTGGCCGAGGACGTGGCCGCCTGGTTCGCCCATGCGCGCAATTTGGGCGTGCTCGAGGATTTGGGGGTGCAATTGGATGTGGCCGATTTCGAAGCGCCGGATGCAACGGATTCCCCGGTGGCCGGCAAGACCATCGTCTTCACCGGGTCGCTGGAACGCATGAGCCGCGGCGAGGCCAAGGCCAAGGCCGAAGCCCTCGGCGCCAAGGTCGCGGGCTCGGTGTCGAAAAAGACGGATTATGTAGTGATCGGCGCGGATGCGGGCTCGAAGGCGAAGAAGGCGGCGGAGTTGGGGGTGAATATCCTCAATGAAGACGAATGGTTGGAGATGATTGGGGAGTAAGGAAGGGCTCAAAGCCCACGCGCTTCCCGATGGGTTGCTCCTCCAGCGGCAATAAGAAGTTGAACCACAGAGACAATGAGGCGGTGAGAAGAGGGGGCGCCGACCTCAAATCTTGCGTCCCCTCCCCCCGGCGAGGGGGAGAAACAGGGTGGGGGGGAGCCCTAAATCGAAGCCTCAGTTTGATCGCCTCCCCCCATCTCAACCTTCCCCCTCCAGGGAGGAAGGGGTTAGAGAAGGTGCGCCGGCGCACTTGCAATCGCCTCCGTTCGTACTAAATAAGTCCCCTGCTCTTGCACATCGTAAACAACAACACCCGAACCCGGGCCGGACGACTCCGCGCCCGACGGGCGCCGCGCATGGCGAAACCGCTATGCAGCCGGCGCATGGATTTGAAGGTTTGGAGAGAAAAACAGGGGCGGAAAATGTCCGTGGATGTATAGGAATGTCAATAAATGACAACAATGTTAATGTTTTTTCGCGTGTCGCATGTCGCACCTTTATGCGTCTGACGCATGGCGGCTGCGCCAATCGGTACAGCGAATCACTGGGCGAGGTGCCAGGATCGACGCCGGTCTGGCCGACCCAGCCATCCCCAGACCGGCTGCGCCGATGGGCCGAGAAATTAATATAGTCGCGCGATGGCCAACCATGCCATCCCCATCGCGCTTGAGTTCAGTCGCGCGAATCTTGTTTTATCATGTCCGCCGCCTTCTCCCCGATCATGATGCAGGGCGCGTTGGTGTTGCCGCCGACGATGGTCGGCATGATCGAGGCGTCGGCGACGCGCAAGGCCGCGAGCCCATGAACGCGAAGCCGCGCATCGACCACCGCCATCGGGTCGCTGCCCATTTTGCAGGCGCCGACGGGATGGTAAATGGTGCCGCCGAAACCCCGGATGAAGTCGCGCAGCTCGTCGTCGCTCTGCACCGCCGCGCCGGGCATCCATTCGGTGGGCTGGTATTTGGCGAAAATATCGGCCTGGATGATGCGCCGGGCCTCTTTGAGGCCCTTGAGCAGCACCTCCAAATCGGCCGGGTCTTCGAAAAAGCAGGGATCGATCACCGGCGGATCGGCGGGATTCTTGGAGGCCAGGGATATGGTGCCCCGGCTTTTCGGGCGCAGCAGCACCGCCGAACAGGAATAGCCATGCCCGACCTCGATCATCTTCGGCGGCGGCGCCCGGTGGCCGGGGATGAAGACGAACTGGATGTCGGGCCGGTCGAGGCCGGGAACCGTGCGGATGAAACCGCCGCTTTCGATAATCTGCGCCGAGAAAAAGCCGCGCCGCCGGGTGAGGTAGTTGAGCGCATCCAGGGCGAAGGCGGGCAGCTTGGGCCAGGAAAATCCCCAGGGAATGCGGGATTTGGTGCGCATGGCGGTAATGATGGCGGCATGGTCCTGGTGGTTCTTGCCGACGCCGGGCAGATCGAGCTTCACCTCGATGCCGTGCGCCTGCAACTCGTCGGCCGCGCCGATGCCCGAAAGCATGAGGATTTTCGGGCTTATGATGCCGCCGGCGGACAAAATGACCTCCCGCGCCGCGCTCAGCTTGCGCCCGCCGATAATCTCGGCGCCGGTGGCGCGGCCATTCGCCACCGTGATGCGCGCCACCGGGGCATCGGTGATTACCGTCAGGTTGGGCCGGTTCATGGCCGGGTGGATATAGGCCATGGCGGTGGACCAGCGGCGGCCGTTTTTCTGGGTCGCCTGGTGCAGGCCGACGCCGTCCTGGACCTCGCCGTTGAAATCGGGGTTGTGCTTGTATTGCAGGCTCTCGGCGGCGGCCACGAACTCGTCGGTCAGCGGCGAGACGATTCGCGGGAAGGTGACGTTGAGCGGCCCGCCGGTGCCGTGATATTCATCGTTCTGGTATTGCTCGTTATGCTCGGCTTTGAGGAAATAGGACTTCACGTCTTCCCACGACCAGCCCGGGTTGCCGGCCTTCGCCCAGTCGTCGTAATCCAGGCGGTTGCCGCGGATATAGACCATGGCGTTGATCGACGACGAGCCGCCGAGGGTGCGCCCGCGCGGGATATAGATGGGGCGGCCGTTCATGCCCGCTTGCGGCTTGGTGTTGAAGCGCCAATTCAAGACTTTGTGCTGGGCCAGCCTGATAATGCCGGTGGGGATATGGATGAAAGGGCTGAAATCGGCGGGCCCGGCCTCCACCAGGCAGACGCGCAACCGTGCGTCTTCGCTGAGCCGGTTGGCGATCACCGCGCCCGACGATCCGGCGCCGACGATGATGTAGTCGAACCTGTCTGGCTCGCTCATGGGAGGACGCCTCCACGCTTAATTGGCCGCTTTCCCTCTGCCCATTTGTATCGCATTCTAGAGCGGTTCTGGGCAGATAGGAATCAATTTGATGGGAACAAATCGGTTTTCCGGGCAGGCGCGGCGCGCAGCGCGATGCCTTTGCATCGGGCAAGCGCCGCAACGACCCCGGGGAGCCGATTTGACCCACCGCAGGCCGGGTGCTTTCGATGCGTGGACGTCGTCGCACGTCTTTGCCGATGCAATGCATCGCCATGCGACGCGCTCCTCGCCACGGGGCAAAATCATTCCGTTCAAATGGTTCCTATCTGCCCAGAACCGCTCTACCATTGCGGCGCCGGTTTAAACCCCCAAGGGCCGCCGGCGCCAGAAATAGAGGAGGCATCATGCAGGGCAAAATAGGACTGGAAGAACACTTCGCCATCGAGGACACGATCATGGATTCGCACGGCTTCCTGGCCGAGGATATCTGGCCGGAGTTGAAAAGCCGGCTCCTGGATATCCAGGAAAAGCGCCTGGGCTTTATGGACCGGTTCGGTATGGAGATGATGATCCTGTCACTGAACGCGCCGGCCATCCAGGCGATCACCGACACCGCGCGCGCCGGCGAGATTGCGCGCCGCTCCAACGATGTGCTGGCGGAAGAAGTGGCCAAGCGCCCGGACCGGTTCCAGGCGCTGGCGGCGCTGCCGATGCAGGATGCGGAACTGGCGGGCGCGGAGTTGAAGCGCTGCGTGACCGAGTTGGGTTTCATCGGCGCCCTGGTAAATGGTTTTTCACAAAAGGACGATCCCGATAGCTGCCTCTATTACGATCTGGAGCAATATTGGCCGTTCTGGAAGCTGGTGGAGGAGCTGGACGTGCCGTTCTATCTGCATCCCCGCAACCCGCTGGCCAGCCAGTGCAGAATCTACGAAGGCCATCCCTGGCTGATGGGGCCGACCTGGGCGTTCGCGCAGGAAACCGCGGTGCACGCGCTCAGGCTCATGTGCTCAGGGCTGTTCGATGCGCACCCCAAGCTGCAGATCATCCTCGGCCATATGGGCGAGGGCATCCCCTACAACCTGTGGCGCATCGACAACCGCAACAGCTGGACCAAGGCGCCGCCGACCTACCCGGCGAAAAAGAAAATCGCCGAGTATTTTCAGGACAATTTCTATTTGACCACGTCGGGCAATTTCCATACCAGGACGCTGATCGACGCCATGATGGAAATTGGCTCCGACCGCATATTGTTTTCTTCCGACTATCCGTTCGAAGGCGTCGAGGAGGCCGCCGTCTGGTTCGACAACGCGGGCATCTCGGAGGCCGACCGGTTGAAAATCGGGCGCACCAATTCGTTGCGCCTGTTCAAGCTGGATGGCGGCTAGGCCCGTTTGATCAGCCTTGGCCTCCATTGACGACAAGGGTCTGGCCGGTGACGTAAGAAGCGCCGGCGGCCAGGTACAGCATCGCCTCGGCGATATCTTCCGGGGTGGCGAGGCGGCCGAGCAAGGTGCTCTCCTTGGTCTTTTGCATGCGCTCCTTGGGCCATTGGCTGGTCCAGGGGCTCATCACCAGGCCCGGCGCCACGGCGTTGACCCGCACTTCGGGCGCCAGGGCGCGCGCCAGGCTGCCGGTCAGATTGATCAGCGCCGCCTTGGACGCGCCGTAGGCGATGGAGGAGCCGCGAAGGCCGAGCCCGGCCACCGACGCGGTGGAGACCACGGCGCCCCCGGCGGCCTTCAATTCGGGCGCCGCTTCGCGGGTGCAGCGGAAGGCGCCCAACAGATTGGTGTCGAGGATCGCCGACCAAAACGCATCGGTCATGGCGTCCAGGTCCTTGAAATCGGTGGGCACCGGAGACACCGCGGTGCCGGCATTGTTGATCAGGATGTCGAGGCCGCCCAGCTCGGTGATCGCGGCGCGCACCATCGCAGGCGCCGACGTTGCATCGGAGACATCGCCGGGCGCTGAGATGACATTTCCGGCGGCGCGCATTTCCTCGATGGCGGCCAGCGCAACCGCGTCGCCGGGCAAATGATTGACGGCGACGGTGGCGCCGCAGGCGATAAACAATTCGGCGGTGGCCCGCCCGATGCCCGAGCCGCCGCCGGTTATCAACGCGGTCTGGCCGCTAAGATCAGAGGTAATCATTGCTTTCTCCCTTGAAATCAGAGCAGCCAAATTAAAGCAACGGGAATGCCAGGCCCAACCAAAATTGACGTTGACCAGGATCGGTGAAACGCCATCATGATCGGCAGGCTGGACCTTATGGAGGGATAAAAACTTATGACCATGAAACGCGTCGTTCTGGAGATTGGCATGGGCACCGATATTCGCGGCGCCGATTATACCAAGGCGGCGGTGCGCGCGCTCAGAGACGCGCTGTGGCACAATTCGTTCAGCGCCGCCGCCGCCCTTGGCCTCGATGCGGATGACATGCAAGTGGAGGTCAATATCGGCGTGCCGAAGCCGGATCAAGTGGACACCGAAGCGGTCCTCGCCGTTCTTCCGCACGGCACCGGCACCGTCAATGTGGTCGAGGGCGGTCTCGAAATCTCGGACCAGACGGGTACCGGATCGACGGTGATCGCCAACGCCGCCGCCATCGTGCGGCTCGATCTGCCTTGAGGGGCCGCGCCATGCCAGCCAAACGGGTCATATTGGAATTGGGAACCGGCAACGATCTGCACGGCGGCGATTACACCAAGGCCGCCATCCGCGCCGTCCAGGACGCCATCCATCATTCCTCGCTGACCATGATCCGCACCCTCGAGGTGGATCTGGAAAAGATGGAGGTCATCGTCACCGTCGGCGTGCAAAACCCGGGCGCGGTCGATCTGGACGCCGTCAAGGCGGCGCTGCCGGTGGGCCAGGTGAGCGTCAAAGCGGTCAAGGGCGGCTTGGACGTCGCCGATCCGGAAGCCGGCGATATCGCGGTGATCGCCAGCGCCGCCGTCGAGGTCAGGCTGGATTTGCCTTAATCGATCAGCGATTGCAGCCGGCCGCGCGCGGCGCCACCATGCGCCTGCATCAGATCGTGGGATATTAGCCGGTCCGGTTCGGCCAGGGTGCCTTGCGGCACGATCTCCAACTCGACGCTTTCCGACGCGTCGCCGGGCCCGAACAATTTCGATCCGCGCCCCTTGGGGAACGACTCGATGAATTTCCGTGCTCGGCCTGATGACAACCAAATCGCCGGAGCTGAAATCCGCCGACGCCCGCAAAGCCCGCATCGACGAAGCGGCCAAATTGATCCCCATCGAGCAACTGGCCATCAGCCCCCAATGCGGCTTCGCCAGCGGCAAGTCGGGCGGCCAGATGAGCATTGAAAAGCAGGAACGGAAGTTCGTCCGCATCGCCGAAGTCGCCGAAGACGTTTGGGGCTAAAAACCCGTTTCATTCACGGAATTGGGGTGCGTCCGGGAACAGCCGGATTAATCGCCGCCGCCGTCACCATCAGGGGCGCCGTCGACCCCATCGGGGACGCCGCCCTTGTCTTGAACCATGCGCGCGTTGCCTGCGGCCGCCGGCCTTTCGGACGCTTTGCCGGTTGCCGGTGGGTCTTCGGCAAACGTGATGCTCCGTTGCGGAAAAGGTATTTCGATGCCCAGTTCGTCGAAGCGGTTCTTCATGCGCCGGTTGAATTCCCGCTTCATGCCCCATTGGGTTCCGGCCTTGACCCGGATGCGGGCGCGGATGACCACGGCGGAATCGTCCAGGCTTTGCAGGCCCTGCACTTCCAATGGCCTGATGATGTCGGCGCCCAGCTTTTCGTCGGCGGCCATTTCGCGGCCCAGATCTACGAGCACCTTCATCACTTCATCGACGTTTTCCCGGTAGGCGATGCCGATGTTCAATACAGCGACGGAAAAATCCTTGGTGTAGTTAAGCACCGTGCCAACTTCGCTGAAGGGTACCGTATGCACGCTTCCGGCCGGGTCGCGCAGGCGAATGGTGCGGATGGAAATGGATTCCACATCGCCTTCGTGGCCGCCCACCTCCACGTAATCGCCGACCGCAATGGTGTCCTCGACGAGGATGAACAGACCGGTGATCACGTCCTTGACCAGGGTCTGGGCGCCGAAACCCACCGCCAGGCCGACCACCCCGGCGCCGGCCAGCAGCGGGCCTATGTTGATGCCAAGTTCAGACAGCAAGATCAGCGACACCATCACCGCCAGCACGGTGAACACCACTTTGCGAAACAGTGGCAGCAAGGTGCGCATGCGGGCGCTGCGCTCGACCACATTGCCCGCCGTATCGGTTTGCGTTAGATAGCGTTCGACGCCGGTGTTAACCGCTTCCCAGAATATCAGTGCCAGGACCACCACGGCGATGACGCTGAAGGCGCTTTCCGCCAACTGTTTGCCGAGCGGCGTATCGAGCCAACCGAGCACGTCCAGGCCCCAGGTTTCCAACAGGGTGAGCGCGGCGATCACGCCCACCGCCCAGCGCAAAAACAGGCGCATGGCAGGCAGGTACCGGTTGGCCCTTTCTTCCAGGGTGGGGAATCGGTCGCGCACGTCCTGGCGGATGGCGAATCCCCGTTTCACCAACCGGTCGAGGCCGGCCATGATCAGCTGGGCGGCGATCAGGATCACGGCGCTGATGACCGTCGCCCGGGCAAGGAACTGGAATCCGTCTTCGATGCCGAGCACCCAAACGGCGAAGATGGCGGCCACATATATGACCGCCAGAACATGCCAAATATCGGCGAACCGATCGCGCAGACGGCCGGATTTTTCGGTACTTTCGTCGCCTCGGATCCAGGCCGCAACCGGCGCCCGGTTTTGCAGGGCAAATACCACCACCAAGGAAGCGACGATCAGCCCCAAGAGGCGCAGCAGGACCGTATAGCCGCCGTGCGGCAGGCCCAGCAGCAGCGCGGCTTCGGCGAAGAAGAAGCCGAAAACGGAGAAGCCCACCAGCCGCCGGATCCAGATGAACAGGTAGTTGGCGGTGAGGTCGGTCAGCGGCAGGATGCGAAGGGATTCCACGGCCGGCGCCAGGGCCATGCGGGCAACCGCCAGAATGGTGCGGACGATCAGGTAGGCGTTGATGAGCGTCAGCGCCATGATATGAACCTGGGGCGTCGGCCGCACCACCGGAGCCACCGCGTAGGCGGCGGCGGCAAAAGCGGCGATCGGCACCAAATCCAGCACCGTGCGTCCGGCCAGCAGCGGCAGACGCACCCAGATCGTGTCGGCGTCGCGTTCCTCCAGCGCGCGCCGCGGCCGCCGCAGCAGAAGACGCACCAGCCGTTCGGCTGCCCAGCCGATAAACACAATCGCCGCCAACTTGATAATCAGATCGAACCAGCGCTGCCGGGATTTCGGATTTGCCACCTGATCGCGGACGGCGGCAATAAGTTGCGGCACGTTCCGAAGCGCATTGACGGCCGCCACCAATTGCCGGCTGGTTTCCTTTACGTTTTCGGAAAGGACGCCGATCAGCCGGGCACCGACGCCTTCCACCGGCGCTTCCAACTGGGAATTTTTCCGGGTGGCGATGAGGGCGCGGATGCGGGAAAGCAGTTGTTCGCGCGCCGCCTTGTCTTCCATGACCCGGGCCAGGTCTTCCAGTTCCTGGACCAACTCGGCCGGCACCGGCGGCGCTTGCTGAGCCTCGGCGGCGAACGGCCCGGACAGAATAAAAGCCACCAAAAAGCCGATAAAACCAATCCGGCTGGCCCTCATGCCAGCCCCAAAACATGAAGGCATCCGAAACATCCACTGAATGGCGCGAGTATTCATGGCGGGCCCTGATAAGTCCCCGTTGATAAAAATGTTCGTATTAAATGCACGCCGGTTCGGAGGATTGGTTGCCCGGCCGAGTGTATTTCGGCCTCCAAGAAATTTCAAACCAAGGTTTTAGGTGCCGTTCTCGTAGGGTTTGAGGACGGCGTTGAGGGTTTCGTTGACCGGCACTGGGACATTAGATTCCCGGCCCAGCCGCACCACGGCGCCGGTCAGCCAGGGCGTCTCCAGGCGGCCGCCCGCTTCCAGGTCCTTCAAGGTCGAAGCGGTCATGGCGGCGGGCAAGCTCGCCGCGTGGCTCATCCGCTGGTCCACCGCATCGGACGGCAAATTTACGCCCCGGGCGCGGCCGACTTCGGCAATTTCGGTCATGGTGTCCCGGTAGATTTTCGCCATATCCGGATCGGCAAGAATTTCCCCGATGGGCCGGCGGGTGGTGGTGGTAACGCCGCTCATGCTGGCCAGGGTTATGAATTTGAGCCAAACGGCAACCTGCATGTCATCGGGAATTTCAGCCTCGATGCCGCTTTCCTCGCAGGCGCCCAGAAAGGCAAGCACCCGCTCTGATTTTCGGTTATCGCCTTCGCCAAAAACCAACTTGGCGAAGCTTCCAAAATGGTGGATGACGCCGGGCTCGGCGATGGAAGCCGAGATATAGGCGCTGCCGCCGAGGGCATGTTCGGGGCCCAGTTCCTCGGCAATGATGCCGGTACTTTCGACGCCGTTTTGCAGGGATATGACCGCCGTGTCCTCGCCCAGCATGGGTTTGCAGGCGCGCGCCGCCGCCGCCGTATCCCACAGCTTGACGGCGAATAGGATAACGTCCACCGGCCCGACCTGCGACGGATCATCGCTCACCGACACGGATGTCAGGTGCATATCGCCGAAGTCGCTTTTGACCCTCAGGCCACCCGCACGAATGGCCTCCAGATGCTTGCCGCGCGCCAAAAAATGGACCTCATGACCGGCGCCGGCCAGCCGTGCCCCGAAATATCCGCCTACCGCGCCGGCGGCCATGATGGCTATTTTCATCCGCGTTTCATCCTGTTGATTTACCCCCCGCCTCAGGGTTTGAGCAGCAATTTACCGGTGCTGCGGCGGCCTTGCAGATCGGCCTGCGCGGTGCCGGCCTCGGCCAGCTTGTAGGTGTGGCCGATCTTGACCTTCATGCGGCCGTCCCGCCACAGATCGAACATTTCGCCGGTGCGCCAGGCGATTTCCTCCGAATCCCGCACATAATCCCGGAGCGCCGTCCGGATCACGGATAACGAACCCATGGCGGCCAGGATCGAGAGGTCCATGTCCGGCAGCGGCCCCGAGGCGCCGCCGAAATAAGCCACCTTGCCGCGCACCCTGAGCGCCTTCAAGGAGCCTTCCCAGGTGGCTGCGCCGACCGAATCATAGACCGCATGCACGCCCTCGCCATCGGTCAATTCCCGGGCGGCTTCGACGAAATCCACCTGCTCATAAAGGATCGCTTCGTCGGCGCCGATTTCCCTGGCAAAGGCAGCTTTTTCCTCGCTGCCCACGGTGACCAAGATCCGCGCCCCTTGCGCCTTGGCGAGCTGGATAGCGATCTGGCCGACACCGCCGGCGCCGGCGTGAAAGAGGATGGTCTCGCCGGCCTTGGCTTCACAGGATGAGCGCACCAGATAATGGGCGGTGAGCCCCTGCAGCATGAGCGCCGCGCCGGTGCCGAAATCCATGCCGTCCGGCAATTTCACGATGCGGAAGGCCGGGCAGGTGGCATATTCGGCGTAAGAGCCCACCTTCGGGTTCCAATAGGCTACCCGGTCGCCCTCGGCCAGGCCCGAGACCCCGTCGCCGAGGGCCGCCACGGTCCCGGCTCCCTCGGCGCCGTCGATGATCGGCGGCGTGCCGCCGCGTTTGCCTTCGCGCCAATTGATATCGGAAAAATTGATGCCGGCCACATCCAGTTGCACCAATACCTCGCCGGCGTCCGGCTGGGGCACGCTTACTTCGGCGGTTTTAAGGACTTCCGGTCCGCCGAATTCGGTGATTTGCACCGCCTGCATGGTTTCTCCGATGGCCATGGCTTCCCCCTGTTCGCGCCGCCCATTCGTTTGGGCATTGAAATGATGTCCCGGGTAGCCCAGAATTATTGGCCTTGCAAGGGAGCTGTCCTGTGAAACTGAACGCGGATGAACAAGCCATGCTGGACGGCGACGGCCAGCCCGGCGCCGAGGCGCGGCAAAAAGCCATGAACCTGCTGGTCCGCAATGGCGAGGCGCTGGGCGCCGAACGGCTGGTGGACACCAACAATGTGACCGGCACGGCGGGCTCGTCCTCCATTTTCATCCGGGATTTCTATGCCAAGGAAGGCGTGCAGAACCGCGACCAGCTATTTACCCGCTTCGATCTGGATAGCGACGAGGCGGTCGATTAGATTCCCATGGCGCCTACCTTCACCTGCCATTTGCAGACGCGCATCGATCCCGCCCACGCCGAGATGATGGGCACGCCCAGCGGTGCGGTCGAATTCCATCAGGAAAGCCAGGCCCATTCCGCGTCCCTCGGCGTGCAGCTTATGAACACTGCACCCCTTACGCCAACGGCAATGTGCCGGAAAACCGCCTCGGCCAGCACCGCATCCATGTGGAGGTGGAGATGGTGAGCGTCTTGGATTGGGGCATGCTCGGCTATTTGACCGGCGCCCAGGTGGAAGAGGATATCCCCGTCCTGACCGGCATCGAGGCCCCGGCCGGCCTGATCCGGCACAAGCATTTCGGCGCCGCCGCCGCCTCCTCGGGCGGCGTGGAAATGTATCACGCGGCCGGCATGACCCCGGAAGCGGACACCGAGGAACAGGCCTTCGGGTCCAAAAAGCCGGTGCAGGATCTGCACTATGGGCCAAGGGAACGGCGGCGCACGTATGACACCATCAACGGCAACGCCCACGCAACCGATGTAGACTACATCATGCTCGGCTGTCCCCGCTACACCATCGAGCGAATATGGGAAGCCGCCCGGCTACTGGACGGGAAAAGGGTCAGTGAGAATTGCGCCCTCTGGATATTCACCGCGGCGGCGGTAAAGGATGTCGCCGACCGCAAC
>JAYGEH010000451.1:0-3408 GCA_046582475.1 Rhodospirillales bacterium | reverse complement strand
GGAAATATAGATGCACATGAACTCGATGTCGTCTTTGTATTTGGCGAAAATTTCGTTGAGGCGCACGGACACATTACGAAACGGAGGTCACGTGTAGGAGCCGAATATCAACCCCACCGGCTTGCCGCGAAAATCCGACAGGCGCTGGCTGGCGCCGGTGCGCTTCTGATTCTGGTCCATGACTTCGACGCTAAAATCAGGCGCTTCCGAGCCTTCGGGGGGCATGCCTTCGGCGCGCGCCTTATAGCTGGCCTGCAGCGCATCGAACTCGTCGGCCGTCATATCGGAAAGCGCGATCCACTCCTCGCGCAACTGCTCCCGCGACTTGCCCCCGGCGGGGGGTGCGGGGGGTGCGGGCTGTGGTGCTGTATCCGGCATATTTACCTCTCCTCGGGATTGCTGGAAGTTGTGCGGCGACTGTAAACCTGCAACCCGGTGCGGATCAATAACCTCTACTGGGCCAGGCGCAATAAAATTACCGTGACCGCGATCCACTGGGCCATGTGCAAAATCACCGAGAACCGGTGCACAGCCTTGAATTTACCGGCCTCGCGGGCGTTGTTGGCAGCGGGCAGGATGAAGCGGGCGGAAAATATAAAGGTGGCCGCGACGCTAAGCATGGTCACCAATTCGACGGCGTAGGATTGCCCGGGCGCTAAAAGCAGCGCCGGTAAGATGGCCAGGCCCGCATTCACCCGGTAATAGACCGGAAACACCTGGCGCAGGAATAGAGACGCGTCTTCGCGCTCGTTAAAGCGGAACACCAGGGGCGTGAACAAAAAGGCGAAAAATCCCATGCCGCCGAACTGGGCGGCAACCGCGACCAGCGCCAATACGTGCAGGTTCAACCAATCAAACATCAGGTTTCACTTATGCTTCTGAATTTCCGGCAATGCAATCTTTGTCCACTCCGCCCCACCCCATTCGCCTTTTCTCACCATGGCAAAACTGTATGCTGAGCGGAACCAATCCAGGAGCCTGCACATGAAACTGATCAGCTACCACGAGGGTGGCAACCCGCGCTACGGCATCGTTACCGAAGGCGGCGTCATCGACGCATCGGCGCGGCTCGGCGGCGCGTTCCCGACCCTTAAAGACGCCATCGGCGGCGGCATGGATCAGTTGCGGGGGCTGATCAGCGAGGCAGCCGATGCGGCACTGGACGCCATCGACTATGACCTGCCCATACCGAACCCCGATAAAATCCTCTGCGCCGGGCGCAATTACCGGGCCTACCACGAGGTTATCGAGGCCGGCGGACAGCTCAAATTCCCTTCCATATTCGGGCGCCTCGCCTCCAGCTTCGTGCCCCACGGCGGCGGCGTCATCAATCCCAGGGAAGGCGAAAATCTGGATTACGAGGGGGAATTGGTGGTGGTCATCGGCAAGCGCGGGCGCTCCATATCCGAGGACGCCGCCATGCACCATGTGGCCGGCTACACGATCATGGACGAAGGCACGCTACGCGACTGGGGCAAGAAAGGCACCCAGAACATGCCGTCCAAGAACTTTTATCATTCCGGCGCCATCGGCCCCTGGATCGTCACCGCCGACGCGATCGATGATCCCATGGCGCTGCACATCACCACCCGGCGCAACGGCGAGGTGGTTCAGGACGGCGGCACCGAATTGATGATCTTCGACATCAAGTACTTGATCGCGCACGCCTCCAAATTCACCTGGCTGGAGCCCGGCGACATGATCGCCACGGGCAGTCCCGGCGGCTCCATCGCCGGCACCGAGAACCCGAAATGGCTCACCGGCGGCGAGGCTCTGGAAGTGGAAATTTCAGAAATCGGAACGCTGAGCGTCCGCATCGAGGATGAGGTTTAAATCAGCCCCGCTCGCTCCAACACCCCGTCCAGGCGCTTCTCCAAATCGGGCGTAGCCGGGGCCATGGGCAGGCGGTGCTCGTTCTTGGGGATCAGCCCCATGCGCATCATCATGTATTTGAGCGGGATGGGATTTGTGTCATAGAACACCGACTGGTTCAGCTCGAGCAGGCCGGCGTGCAAATCCTGGCCCTTGGCCATGTCGCCGGCCCACACCGCTTCGCACATTTCGGACAGCTTTTCCGGGCAGAGATTGCCGACCGCGTTCATCAGCCCGACGGCGCCAACCGCCATCATCGGGTAAGACAGCTCTTCCAGCCCGACGAACACCTTGTAACCCGGAACCGCATCCAGGCATTCCGAGACAAATCCCAAATCGTTGACCGCGTGCTTCATGCCGATGAAGGTGGGCGAGCGGTCTTTCAATTCCTTCACCGTATCCAGGGTAACCGATACCGCGGCGCGGCCGGGAATATGATAGATCATCCAGGGCACGTCGTGGTCGCGGGTGGCTTCCAGATAATATTCGATGATGCCGCGCTGCGGCGGGCGGCTATAATAGGGGGTGACGATCAGCAAGGCATCGGCGCCGGCCTGGGCGGCGTGATCGGTGAGTTGTTTGGTCTCGATCAGGTTCTGCGAGCCGGTGGCAACGATCACCGGCGCCTTGCCTTTGGCCACATCCATGGCGGTATCGCAGGTCTTGTTGCGTTCCTCCACGGTTAGCATGGCCGGCTCCGACGTGGTGCCGTTGACCAGGATGCAGTGGGATCGTTCCAGGTGAAATTCCACCAGACCGGCATAAGCCTGGTAATCCACGGCGCCATCCTTGAACGGCGTGATCAGCGGCGGCGCGGAACCTTTGATGGCGTCGATTGCCTCGGACATGGAGAAAGCTCCCTCGGATGGATTTCGATCAGAGAGGTAGGATAGAGGGTAATACGGGAAGGTCAATTTCCGCTGCCCTGTGCAGAAGCGGGCGGGTTGGCTACAATTACGGCTCCCCGGTCATGGAGAAAGCATGGGCTCGAACGAGGCAAATCTGGAAGCGGTGCGCGCCTACCACCAGGGCACCAAGCATGGGCCCCATGGCTTCGCGCCGGGACCTGGGTTTATGGATTGGGCCAACCAGCCGGACCCGTTCCGCCGCTACGCCGGCGCGGACTTGCTGCCGCTGCCGTTGCAGGCGGGGCCGGCGGATTTGGATTTTGCCGCCCTCGATGCCGCCGGATCGATCGCACCAAGTGGCCTCGACGCCGAAAGCCTGTCGCTGTTTCTGGAGCTGTCCATGGGGCTGACCGCATGGAAGGCCTATCAGGACACAAGTTGGGCATTGCGCGCCAATCCGTCCAGCGGCAATCTGCACCCGACCGAATTGACTCTGGTGGCGCCCGCCATCGAAGGCGTCAGCGAACAGCCCGGCATTTACCACTATGCGCCCCGTGACCATGGGCTTGAGCGATTGCAGGCGCCGTCCACCGCATCCCTCGCCGCGCTGATCGGCAACGGCACGTCGTTTTTGGCGATCCTGTCTTCGGTTCATTGGCGGGAATCCTGGAAGTATGGCGAGCGCGCT
>JAYGEH010000419.1:0-4231 GCA_046582475.1 Rhodospirillales bacterium | reverse complement strand
TTACCGAAGGAAGTGGAGCACTGGTCGCTAACCACGCTGCGGGAGAAGCTGGTCAAGATTGGAGCAAAATTGTCGGTTAAGAGTCTGAAGTGGTAGTCGGTAGGTGCCATCTTCGGCTATCATCGGGCACAGCTTGAGGAGTCATCTGGGGAATCCCGATTCAAACAAGGAGAAACAGATATGGGTGATAAGGGAAAAAAAGACAAAGGCAAGAGGGAACAACAAAAAATGGCCCTGCGTAATCTAAAGGAAAAACGAAAACAGAAAAAAGAAAAGAAAAAATAAATGCCCAGAGCAAACTGTTTGAAGACGCTGAGAACATTAAATTGCTCCGGGATTTTGTGAGAATCGATAACCCGAAAGTGAAGCTGCAAATTCGGTAACTGTAAGATCGGGTCTGAATTACTACAGTTGATGCGATACACCGGCGCGCGGTTTCAATTGTCACGGTGTCCAGGATTTCATTCCTCATATATCCCCGTTAATTTATTTTCTATTGCCGAATGCGCGGATTTGTTTGGCAATAAGGGGGCCATTTGAAACAGGAAAGAGACCCTCGAAACCAAATGGCCGCCATAGGCTGTATTAGGGCGAATCAAGCACTTTCGGACCTGATCTCTCCGCTGGCGACTCCAAGAAGTGCGTCCATCTCTTGGCGCAACCGATCCTCCGATTCGCCCACGCCCTTTTCCGCGAAGTCCTTCATCACCTTGCGGACCACACCGTCGTCGCCCGGTTCCTCTATATTCGACACGACCACCTCGATGCTGTACTCCTTGGCGGTCTCGCCAGTCATGCCCATCTTTTCGGCTGCCCAAAGGCCCAAGAGCTTGTTGCGCCGGGCGATCACCTTGAACTCAATTTCGCTCTGGCGAACGAAGTCGCCTGCGAGCCCCTTGTCCTTGGCATCGGCGGGACGCCGCGGCTTCTTCCGTCTTTCTTTCATTCCCTTGTAGACCATACCATCCGTCTCCCAAGCTTCTAACCAGCGGGCATTTCCCAAGCAACCCCGAAACGGCCGCCAGTTTGGATTGCCAATCTGGATTAGCGCTTCACTCGTCGCGTAATCGTTGGGACGCCTCAGATAGGAACTTCTTTAGGTCCGCTCGTGGATCATTCTCCCGCGCCACATCAGCCACATCCTTCGCGGCACCCACCGCGGAGTCCTTCGCTTGTTCGAGCCTGGGCTTTGCCCTCTCCCATTCGGCCTTAGCCTGTGGGACGACTTGGTCTTTGACGAAGCTCACTGTCTTGGCTCGAAGTTCTGGATTTTGAGCCAACGTTCGGACGCCAAACTTGACGATGTTATAGAAGAGATTATTAACCGACATTTCCTATATCACACAATTTTGAGAGTCCATGCTGCCAATTCTACAAGAAGTTGAGGGGCTGGCAAATAGGGAGCCGGCATCGAAGGCAAATAGTTAACGATGTCTGCTCAGGGTCAAAAGCAGCCGTTCAGCGATTATCCCGGGAATGACCGCTTTCGGGGTAATAGCGGACGTTAAATTGACGCACCGGAATGACCGCTGGTAGCCATACCGATGTATTTCGCCTCGTGGCAGAACGGATACTTACTCATACTTAATTACATCAACAGGACAACTTTCAGCGGCCTCTTTAATCTTTTCCTCGAAGCGCGACAGGTCCGTGCCCTCTATAACGGTATTTGTATCGACAACCTTAAAAACCTCTGGACATATGCCTTCCGCGACACCACAGGAAATACAGCCGTCTTCAATCCAAACGCGTGATATAGCCATTGTCACCTGCTTCTTTGGTTCGTGGTTGAATTTTATAAGGCGAATTTTGATTTGCTATACCGTTAATATAAGTGGTTATGCGCCAATCGCATACACCGTTATGTCGGAACGGCGGGAACGGATCGAACGGGCCGATAAGCACATCCCGTCTCACCACATCTGATCACCTGCCCACGGAAATTATAAATGGTTAAAGACACTTCTGAATTTCGGCGGGGCGGCCCTGATGACCTTCTGGTTCAAGAGATTATGAAACAGAAAGGCTTATCGGAAATTCCTCAATTCAGCCGGACCAGCGAGAAAGCCAAAAAGTTCAATGTCTTCGAAATATTTCAGAAATGGGCGGCCTATACGCCGCGGCGGGACGGTCCGGTCAATGGCGGTAAACCGGAAGGAGATGATGCCGGGAAGTTGACCACTCTGATCAAAGCAAAAGGTCTTGCGCTCGGGGCAGCCGATATTGGATTTGCCGAGTTAACCCCGATCATGGTTAACATCGGCTCCGAGTTTGATCTCAAATACATTGTTTCGATTGTCGTGACGGAAGATTACAGCAAAATTCTGGAGGGGGCGCTTGCCGTCGAAAGGGAAGTTTACGACATCTATGTGGAATGCGCCCGCATCGCCACCGAATTGGCCGAATATATTCGGGACTTGGGATTCCCGGCCATTGCCGATCATAACGACACCGGCGACGTTCAAGCCATACCGGCACTCTATGCCAGCGGCATGGGCGAATTGGGCCGGCATGGCAGTCTCATTCATCCAAAATTCGGCGCCAGTTATCGGCCGGGATTCGTCATAACCGATGCGCCGGTAATACCCGGTATGCCCGATGTCTTCGGCGTGCAGAAGACCTGCGAAACATGCCGGCTGTGTGAGCAGAATTGTCCACCCGCCGGCATCCGCCAGCCGGATGATTTTATCGTAACCGAAGGCGTCAAGCGCTGGCAGGTGGATACGGCAACCTGTTTTGAGGCGTCACGATTCCGAGTGGAGTACTGTCATATTTGTGTCGATGTCTGCCCTTATCAGCACAAGATAGGCCGCGATCCCGAGCGCATTGCAATCTACAAGGCCTTCATGAAAAAAACGCAAAAAGGCCGGGTATCGAACACCCGCTTGGTTTATTGAGGACGAAGCGCAAGTGCTCGCCAACAACCGATAAAATATTGTGATCAAAGCCGATCAGAAAGTATCAGGCGTCAATTTGAGATTCTGTTCAGGTCGGCTCTGGGTCACAAGCGGTCAATCAGCCCACATGCCCTGAAGGTCCGCTTTCAAGGTAAGAGCGGACTCTAATTACACCTCCCACCTGGACTTAATTCTGACGCGTGCGAATTTTTCCGCAACGGCTGCATCGTACCCTCTCAACGCTGCCTCCAACACCAAACCCCAGGGTTGCTTCGATGATTTGGTATTCATGAAGTCCCATCCAACAAAGCAGCCTGTTAAGGAATTCAAGAACGTCCATCTATTGTTGCCGACGAAGATAAAAGGGCCAGTTACTATACCCAATTCTTTCCGCCGACCCTATCCCGGAATGTCCGCTTTACACCCAATGAGGCAGGCGATTGCGTTGTCGGCGCAGGCAAGCGCGCGCTGGAGGTAGGCGCGCGTTGCCTCCTGTCCCTCGCTGTCATCGTTCGCCCAGACGCGCAAGGTCGCGAGAAAGAGCAGCGTCAGGCCCATTTCCTCAATCTGCCGGCGGAATCCTACGGCATCCAGCGCGGCCGCGTCGCGCAGCCAATGAATGGTCCGTGAAAGATTGAATATCAGTGGCACCCATTGGTGGGGATGGGCGGGGTACATCTTGGCGCGAATCATCTCAGCGGAAACGTGTCGGTGTGGGTCGAGTGCGTCAAACCAACGGCCGAGCACGATGTTTAGCCTTTCGTGCGCCGGCCGCGTCGCAAAACCGGTAGGCGGCGGCGCCAGCATCGCCGCCCAAGCGCGTCGAAACCAGCCGTCGGCAACGGCATCCAGGTCACGGTAATGCTCCAGCACCTCGGCCAGCGGCACGCCGCAGCGCTCGGCGACCAAGCGTAGGCGCACGCGCTGCCAACCGATTTCCTCGGCCACGGTCAAGGTCTCGTCGACGATGCGTTCCGCCAGCGGTCTAGCGACCCGCCTCGTCGGTCCTCGCCTCCGCGCGCTTTTGCCTGTTTCCGCCATTGGCCTCCCCGGAACAAGTTTATGGTGGCCAATACTAGAGCAAATTGAGCGACCCGCAATCGGTCAATAGTTGAGCGTGGCCAAAGGTTAACAATGACCGCTTTGGGTCATGTGTGGCCGGCTCCCATTTGGCAAGCGCAAATTTGACGTTGCTGCAAATTGGTCAGGTGCAGTCATGTGTCCGGCCTGTTGATGCGGCACACATGGCCGCTGGCCCTAATGCGATCCGCTGGATTGGGTCCCAATCAAAAGCACGCGCTTGATGCGCCTTGACCCAAACGGGTTTTCCCAAC
>JAYGEH010000357.1:0-3580 GCA_046582475.1 Rhodospirillales bacterium | reverse complement strand
AAACCGTAAAGTTTATTGTCCGGTGCACGGCTCACGACGACCGGGGTCGTTCCGATAAAACTCGTGTCCGGGTGTAATCATCCGATGGCCAGACCAACGGGCTGGTGTTTTCCATATTGTCGAGCATGTGACCTTTCCTTTTCGAAATCTATCCGCCTAACGCGTGAGTTTCTGGTGTATTCGGTGTGAAGTCGTTCATCTTTTGCTGTACTTCATGGCGGCGAAAATTTGTTGCCAACTTTTGGAGCATGTGAAACAGCACCTGCTGCTCCTCAGCAGTAAATCCCTCAACCGCGCCGTCATGTAGGGCGAAGGCAACAGGGATGACTTCTTCGATTAGATCGTTTCCGGCCTCCGTTAGAGACAATAAAATGACCCGTTTGTGACTTGGCATGGGTGTGCGTCGCGCGAAGCCCGCCTCTTCCAGTTGATCGGCGACCCGGGTAATGGTCGATTGACCCATCACCGTGGCCGCACTGATATCGCCAATGCTGACAGAGTTTCTTAGATTCAGCATAAACAGTACCCGCCATTGGTGGATCGAGAGGCTGAACGGCTTCAAGGCGTAGCGCAGATTATTGTCCAACTGGCTCATGGCCTGATTGAGCAAATAGGGCACAAAGCCTGACAGCTCGAAGCCCTCCATAAGGTCCGAAGTGTTTGGGACGGATCGTTCTGCTATGTCGTTCACTCTAACTCTCCAATCACGCCGGTCGCGGGATCGACCAGGACGATGTTAAACGTGGCCGCTTGTAGGCGATACTGGCGGGCCGCCTGGTACTCCGGTGAATGGTAGAACCGGCGTGCTGAATCGGCGTCTTCAAATTCGACGATGGCCATGCGTTTCGGCACCCAATCCCCTTCCATCGATTCTGGCGTGGCTCCCTCGGCCAGAAACCTACCGCCGTATTGAACCGCGGCGGCGTGGCCCGGCAGTTGGTAGTTTCGGAACTGCTCCGGGTCATGAACTTCCACGTTTGAGATCATATATACCGACATGGTTTGTCACGTTCCTAAGTTTTATAGTCAAGCCGCCGTGGCAATTGTTTCCAGCAATAGATCGTTAAATTGGGCCCCAACCGCCTTGAACTGGTCGAGAGCGGCCGAAGGAATTTGAGCCGTAATTTGATCCTGATATGACGGCCGCGCCCGGCCCCGTTCAAACCAATCCGCGACATTGGGATATGAAGAATACATGCCGTCCCAGCCCATCTGATCCATCGCTTGGAAATAGGGCAGGAGAGCGCAATCTCCGAGGGTGAACTGTTCCCCCGCCAACCAAGCAGTGTCGTTCAAACAGTGGTCCATATCCCTGACCGTATCCTGATAGACCAGCACGGCCCGGTTGAAATCCGGATTGTCGACACCGTGTTCGACCCAGCGCCGATGCCGAGCTTGCCGTGCTCTATCTGGGATTCGGGAGAGGATGGCTTCCCGCTCTTCCTCGGATTTTTGCAGCAAGGCCGGTCTCATCGACGCTGGCCATACCATCGCGCCGGCGGAATAATGGAGGCGGTCATCCACGACACACATCCACCAACGCATCTTGGCACGCTGGGCATGGGTATCGGGCCGCAATGGTGGATCTGGATATGCATCTTCCAGATATTCACAAATGACCGATGATTCGTTGATGGCCACCCCGTTGTCTACCAATGTTGGCAACATGCCCAAGGAATTTAACTCCCGGTACCAGGGCTCAAGGTTTTCCTTATTTGGCAGGTCCACATCCTGCCGCTCCCACGCCAATGCCTTTTCGGCTAAAACCAGTCTAACTTTCTGCGAGGCGGGGGAGAAGGGATGCGTGTAGAGTTCCATCATGCGCCCCGCGACGTTTGAACGTTGACGCCCTCCCGCGTGACCAGCGGTTCAACCAACTGACGCCAGGCCACGGGCTTGGTGGATATTTCGATCGATTGTTCCGATGGGATATTGTCATCCCATTCTGCCGCCGAAAAGCGCAATCCGCTTACACCGGATGCCGCGTCGGAGCAAAGCCAGCGGATGGGAGGGACCATGACATCCGGGCGCAACAGCGCATCCCGGTCCTCGACCATGCCTTCGGGAATTTGTTCCGTGTCTGCCGGGCCGCCCGGAACCACGACATTTACGGTGACACCGGTGTCCGCCAGTTCCTCCACCAGAATGGAGGTCATGGATTCGATTCCTGCTTTGGAGGGTCCATAGGCACCGAAGGCGGGAGCCAGCATGGTTTGAAACGTGGTCGTCACATTGATGATACGGCCACGGCCCTGTGCCACCATGTGCGGCGTTGCCCAGCGGGTCATCAGAAATGTGCCGATGGTATTGACCTCGACCACGCGCCGCCATTCAGCCGGATCGAGCTGCCAGATGGGGATCGGATTCGACATAAAATCGGGCCTTACCGAGGCGCAACCCAATCCTGCGTTATTGACCAAGGCGTCAATGCGACCAAATTTTGACATCACGGCCTCGATGTAATTTGCCGTTCCTTCCTCATCCGAAATGTCGCATTCAGCGGAAAAAAGCTTATCATCGCCGAACTTGGTGCGAATGCCTTCGGCGACGGCGTCCAGCGATTTTGCGCCTAGGTCGCACATTCCGATGGCCGCGCCGGCGTCAGCTAAGCCCTCGGCGATGGCTTGACCCAACCCCTGTGCCGCGCCGGTAACAATGATGACTTTGCCGCTCAAATGAGAATTTGCCATGCGCCAAAATGTCCCTGTTTGTCCCCGTTAATGTCCGTTCGCTATAACATTTCGAGGTCTATTGCCTAAACATTACTGAACTCATATGATAATGTAAATATTTATTGTGACAGATGAGGTCCAAGGATTGAGATCGGGTTCAATCACCGGACTTGAGAGCAGTTTCGTTTGACGTATTCGGGAGGACGTAAAATGGCGGGAACATCGGTGACAATTGAAGCTGCTGACGGTGGATCGTTTTCAGCCTATCTGGCCACGCCAGAGCAAGAAAATGCGCCTGGGTTGGTGCTCATGCAGTACATCTGCGGCGTCAATGCCGTGATGCGCGGGCTGGCGGACGGGTTTGCGGACGAAGGCTATTTGGTCGCCGTGCCGGACTTATTTTGGCGGCAGGAACCAAACGTCCAGCTTCTCAATGATCCTTCCAAGCCAAACCTTGACGAGCAGCAACGCGCTCTCGAATTGAATAGTGGCTTTGTCGACGAGACAGCCATCGAGGATCTGAAATCCACTTTGGCCTTTCTCCGCGCCCACCCGGGTTGCTCGGGCCGCGCCGGCGCCCTGGGATATTGCTTGGGAGGACGAACTGCCTTTCTCATGGCGGCACGCTCGGATTGCGATTGCACAGTCGGGTATTACGGTGTGAACATTGATCAGTATTTGCGGGAAGAAACATTGATTGCCGCACCATTAATGTTGCACATCGCCGCCAATGACGAGCTCTGTTCGTCCGAGGCCCATGACCAGATCGCGGGGACACTGGGCAAAAACATACACGTCACCCTGCACGAATATGAAGGCGCCGGACATGCGCGGTACAGGGGTTGGGTCAAGCAATCGCCGAGGGCTTAGCTGACGCCGGCGCGGCCATCGGAATGTGCGACCTAGGC
>JAYGEH010000350.1:0-7665 GCA_046582475.1 Rhodospirillales bacterium | reverse complement strand
GAATTGGAAAAAAGAAATGGCGGTCGCGGCCGCCGGCCTCCAGCAATAAAACCTTGTTGGCCGGGTCCGCACTCAGCCGGTTGGCCAGCACGCAGCCCGCCGATCCAGCGCCGACAATGATATAGTCGTAAGTGCCCGCGTCTTCCATGGTCCCTGTTGTTGTTCGTTCATTCCGCGGCTGCCGCCGCCGCCGGTTTGACTTGCATAACCGCCACCGTGCAGCCGACGGCGAAAATGGGAATCGGCTCGTAATACCACAATTCGCCGGTGGCGCCCTCGGTGGCGCCGGCGACGGCGACGAAGGTGCGGATCTCGAAGCCTCCCTGGCCGGCGTCCCGGTAGGTTTCCGCGTCCGTATAGGCGATCAAATCGGCGCGCCGGTTGGCCAGGAATTTGTCCAGGAAATCCCGGTCCCAGGCTTCGTCGATGCGTCCTGAATCGGGTGTCGCCGGCCAATGGGATATGCCGCCGGTGCCGACGATGGCGATATTTTCGGGCTGGGCATCGCAGGCGCGCCGCAGCGAGCGGCCGAACTCGTAGGCCCGGTGCAAGGGCGTCAGCGGCGGGCCCTGGCAATTGATATTCACCGGGATGATGTCGAGATCGAAATCGGGGGTGAGGAAATGCAACGGCACGATAATGCCGTGATCGAATTTCCATTCTTCCGCATAGGCGACGTCGATATCCTCGAGCAGGGATTCGATCAGCCGCTTCGACAAATCGGCGTTGCCGGGCGCCCGCACCGGCTCGATGCCGAGCCATTGCGGGTCCTCGATGGGGCCTTCGTAATACTCGCCCATGCCGACGCAATAGGCGGGCATGTTGTTCATGAAGAAATTGGCGAAGTGCTCGGCGCCGACCATCACCAGCGCCTCGGTTCCGGCATCCATCATGGCCAGGCGCATACGCTCAAAGGCGGCGTAAAATTCCTCCCGAACCTTGGCATCGGCGCGGTCCGCGCGCCCGGTGATGCCCGGCGCGTGGCTGCAGGCGCCGGCGAAAACCAACGGCATTATGCGTCCTCCGCCATGGCGTAAAGGCCGGCGCGCACCGGCCCGTGTTCGGCGACGCCGTCGCGCATGGCCGCCAGATAGGCGTCCCATTCGTAGCCGCAGAGGGCGGCGTAATGCATCAGGATCTGGCCATTGACGCCGAGCACGTATAAAAGGCCGATATCGGGCTCCTTGAGGGCGCGCAATTCTTCCTCGTTAAGATCGTATTCGCTTAAGAGATCGGCGAAATCCTTCTCGTAAGCTTTGCGCACTTTGGGATCGCGGTTCAATTCATAGAGCACTTTTTGCAGGTAATAGAGGGACATGTTTTGTTTCGCCTGGCCGGAGGTGTTTTGACATCGCCCGGCATTTCGCGTTTTCTGGGCGGAAGGGATTGCAAACATACACCGCTGATCGCGGCAGGCCAAGAAGACGAAAGAACAATGAAATTTGCGACATTTGAAAAGGACGGCAAGGAAAGCTTCGGCGCGGTGATGGGCGATGCGGGGGCTGAAACCATTGTCGATCTGGGCGCCAGGAAACTCACCGCCCATGGCCGCCTGATCGGTGTTTTGCGCGCCGGTTTGCTGGATAAAGCCAAAGACGTGGCGGCCAATGCCGATGCCGATTTCGCGTTATCGGATGTGACGCTTTTAAAGCCGGTGCCAAGCCCGGAAAAAATCATCTGCATCGGCGTCAATTACGGCAACCGGGCCGCCGAATATGACAACGTGCCCGACAAGCCCGAATATCCCAATGTTTTTGTCCGCTGGCCGGGTTCCTTGACCGCCCACGAACAACCCCTGATGCGCCCGCCGGAATCGGAACAGCTCGACTATGAAGGCGAAATCGCCATCATCATCGGCAAGCAAGGCCGCCGCATCGGTGCGGAAAATATCCGCGATCACATCGCCGGCTTGAGCTGCCTCAATGAAGGCACCATCCGCGACTGGCTGCGGCACGGCACCTTCAACGTTACCCAAGGCAAGAATTTCGCCAATTCCGGCGCCTACGGCCCCTGGATGGTGACCGAAGACGAGTTTCCCGATTTCAACAACATCGCGCTCGAGACCCGGGTCAATGGCGAGGTGCGCCAGAACGACACCACCCAAAACATTATTTTCGATTTCGCCTTTATCCTCTCCTACTTGTCGAAATTCTATCAGCTCAACCCCGGCGACGTGATCGCGACCGGCACCCCCACCGGCTCCGGCGCCCGCTTCGATCCGCCGGTCTGGCTGAAACCCGGCGACGTGGTCGAGGTCGAGGTGCAAGGCATCGGCACGCTTCGCAACGGAATCGAGGACGAGGTGGTTTAGGCCCCAATTCGGGAGCACCATGGGGTAAACTGGGTTCATCCGAAAAGCGATGGCTCATATGAATATAACCGCTATCCATTCCGAACACGCGCGGCTGCGGCCCGATCAGGCGGCCATCGAAGACGGCGCGCGGATCGTCACTTATGGGGAACTCGAAGCCGTCACAAATGCGTTCGCCGCCAATCTTCAAGCCGCCGGCATCGCGCCGGGCGATAGGGTGGCGGTGATGTTGCCCGATACCGCCGATCACCTCATCACCCTTTGCGCACTGGCGCGGCTTGGCGCCGTCATCTATTCGCTGGTCCCCGGCGCAACCGAACCCGGAATCGCCAATAGCCTCAAAAGCATGTCGGTGAAGGCGGTGGTCGCCGACCAGGACCACCCCGCCTTGGCCGCAATCGGCCGGCTGTCCGTCGCCGACCTCTCCGGGCCTCCGGCGCTTCCGTTCGTGCCCCCGGATATGGTTGGCGATGACCCGGTCGTGCTGGTTCAAACCTCGGCCACCACCGGCGCGCCCAAGTTCTTCACCCGCAGCCATGGCCAGTCGGCCGAGTGGTCCCGCAGCTACGCCGCGTGCCAGGAGCTGACCCCGGCCGACCGCTGCATTTCGCTGGTCGGCATGTCCTTCCACGCGGGCCTCAGCATGAACTCCACCATGCTGCATGCGGGCGGCACGGTGGTGGTCCCGCGCTACCGCAACCTGGATGAATTCGTGGCCCAGGTGCGCGACGCGCGCATAACCTATCTGAAACTCACGCCCGCGTATCTCGGTGCGCTCCTTGAACACGCTGCCGGCAAGGGGCTGTTGTTTCCAGGCTTGCGGTTGTTGTCGGTGACCACCGCGCCGGTCGCCAACGCCCAGCGCCGCCTCGCCAGGGAACGGCTGACCCCCGACATCCGCGAGATGTTCGGCACCAACGAGACCGGTCTATTGCTGACCGCGAGGCCGGCCGATCAGGACGCCCATCCCGAGGCTATCGGCCGCGCCGTCGATGGCATCGAGGCCGTTGTCGTCGACGCCGATGATACCCCGCTGCCGGCGGGCGAAGTCGGATACCCCCGGTTTCGCGGCCCCGGCTTCACCGACGCCTATTTGAACGCGCCGGAAGAGGGGCGCCGCGCCTTTCGCGACGGCTGGTTCTACCCCGGCGATCTCGCCGCCATGAACGACGCGGGCTATGTATTTTTCAAGGGCCGCGCCGACGACATCATCAACAACGCCGGTGTGAAGTTCTACCCCATAGAGGTGGAGACCGTGCTTCTCGCCCACCCCGAGGTGGTCGAGGCGGCGGTATTCGGCTGGCCGCGCCCGCCCCATGGCGAGGTCGCCGTCGCCTGCCTGGTAACCCGTTCGGCGCTGACGGCGCGGGACTTGAGGCAATTCTCCGCCCGGCGGATGGCGGCCCACAAGATTCCGCATGCGTTTTTGTTGGTGCCCGAATTGCCGAAAAACCCGATGGGTAAAATCCTGAAATCCAGGCTCAAGCAAGAGCTTCGGCAACAGATCAACGAACGCTTGCGATAGCGGTTGGCGTGGTCGCGGAATTCCTTGCCGTCGATGGCATTACGCCCGCCGATCAGCGCAAAATTCTTTGGAACAACGCCGCCCGGTTTTATGGTCTGGATGGCGGGCAATGAATGCGCTGTTCTTGTCTCACTCAGCCGCGTCGGCTTTTTGCGCCGCCTGGGAAATAGAAGCGACGCGCGCCCGGTAGAATTTCATCCAATCGGCGCCTTCGGGTTCCACGTAGTTTCCGCCGCGCTCTCGGGCAGTCAGGCTTGGCTCCGCGGCGCTTGCCGGCAGGCTGCCGTCCTTTTGGTAGGCGCGGGCGGCGCGCACCAGGAATTTCCGCGTTTCCGCGATCATATGGTCGCTGGGCGCCAAATGTTCCCAGGAATGGTCGGTGATTTTCCCCATGCTTTCGGTGACCGCCAGGTCTTGGGTATGGATGCCCTTGATGCCGCTGAAGCTTTCGGTGCGCTGCGCCTCACGGTCGATAAGGAAATCGTTTCCGATGTTTGACGCCGAACGAAAGCGCCCATACCAATCGGTCGTTGCCGGCAAAATATCGGAAAACTCGACGCTATTGTTTTGGTCCAGCGTGCCCATCAGCCGCTTGGGCGGTCCATGGCCTTTCTTGACAACGCCGACGAACATGGTGGTCTCGTCGTCCATGGGCACCCAGGCACGGGCCATCATGTTGGTTTCGAAATGGCCGATCGGCGGCATGGTCCAGAACGGCGCCAGGAAATGGGCGATGCGCCAGGACACGCCGGCGCCGTCTTCCGCCGGCCGGTAGGCGCCATACATCACCCCATAATCGGTACCCTGAACAATATAATCGGGCGCCTTGTTTACGATCACATGGCGATGCGGGTCGTCCTTGGGCAGGACACCCTGGCCGACCTTGCCGAAATGAAGGAAGCTGAGGTGGGAGGTGTCGACGTCGCCCTCGAGGGCTTGCAGGTAATTGCATTCGCGCTGGATGAAGGTGATGGAAACTTCGTCTTCCGGTTCGGTTAAGGCTTCGAAGGCGGGCAGCGGTGGCGCGTTTTCCTGGTTGCCCATGAACACCCAAATGAGGCCGTTGCGCTCGATCGCCCTATAGGCCTTGGCCTTGACCTTGCGTTTGAAGTCCTGATGGGGCGGCACGTTTGCCATATCGACACAGTTGCCGTCCACATCGTACTTCCAGCCGTGATAAACACAGCGGATGCCGTTTTCTTCGTTGCGTCCGAAAAACAACGAGGCGCAGCGGTGCGGGCAGTGGTGGTCGAAGACGCCGACCCGGCCTGACGTGTCCCGGAAGGCAATCAATTTCTCTCCCAAAAGCATCAGCCGCATCGGATCGCCGTCGGCCACCAGTTCTTCCGACTTGGCCGCCGGAATCCAAAATTGGCGCATCAGTTCGCCCATGGCCGTGCCCGGGCCGACACGGGTGAGGATTTCGCTGTCGCGTTTGGACGTCATGGCGCCGCTCCTAGCCGCTGCATCGGCGGGTATTTGACACCGAAGTGGAGCGGCGGGTCAACAAGGTGATGCTCTGCTAGTGGTCTGTGTCATCTAATTTGTACCCCTACCCAAGTTCCGCGCGCCGGATGCCTTGCAAAAGTTCCGCATAGGTTGCCGGCAGATCATCGAGCTTTTCGTCCAGCCCCAGAGCGGCCATCCATTCCAGGCGCGCCGCCGACGCCAAGGCTGTGATCGGCTCCACATTCAGGGCGCGCAAGGTATCGGCAACCGAATGCATTTCGGCGGCCTGGCGCTTGCAATGCAGGACCAGGCGCGGCGCGTAATAATTTGCGGTGGCGCGCCAATCCAGATCCGGAAACGACACTTGCAGCGAATCCAGGATGGCTTCTTCGGCGCCGAGCCGGTTGGCGGCGACCAGGCATTCCAGCAAAATAGCCGTAAAGCCTTTCATGAATACGCTGCGCACCATTTTGACCGCCGACGCATCGCCGATATTTTCACCGATGGCGGTCACATTCATGCCAAAGCCGGATAATATTTGCGCCAATTCGGCGGCGCGGCGCCCCGCCAGCAGCATGGGCACCCGAATTCCGTGGGGCGGCACCAGATCCATCACCGCCGCCTCCACATAATCGGCGCCGCTGGCCTCGACAACTTCGGCGCCGCGCCGCTTGGCCGCGGGCGAGGTTGAGTTGATATCCAAGTAAAACTGGCCGCTTTGCAAGTGGGTTGCGGCGTTTTCGGCGGCCGCCACGGTCTGGTCGGAGACCACCGCCGATATGACCACATCGGCGCCGGCCACGGCTGCGCCGGCGCTGCCCGAGGCTTCGATGCCGGCGGCGTCCGCCTTTGCCTTCAGGGCCGCCGATTTGCCCGCGTCGTCGATCAGAATGTCGTAGGCGGCGCGCACCTCGGCGCCGGCGGCCAAAAGCCCCTCGGCCAGAATGCCGCCGGCCTCGCCAAAACCTAGAAACGCAATGACGGTCATGGTGCCATGTTCTCCATAATTAAATTGCCGAAATTCTTCGAGCCCGGCCAAACTACCCTGGCCGGACCCGGGCTCACAATTCAAAATTCGGCGTTTTTTCCGCAGTAAAGCTGTGCTATGACTTGGCTGTTGATAAACCGAGTCAAATCGGTGACGCACCAACGCCCAACAGAGAGGCCGCAGCATGCTCAACTACCTGATCAACCGGCTGTTTATTGCCGTAATGGTGACGATTACGGTGTCCATCATCGCGTTTAGCCTGTTGCGGCTGTCGGGCGATCTTGCCGCCGAACTGGCGGGCGATGATGCTACCGAAGAGGAAATTGCCCAGGTGGCCAAGGCCTACGGCCTCGACCGGCCTCTCTATTTTCAATATTTAGTCTGGGCTGGCGGCGCCTTGACCGGCGATCTGGGACAATCGATCTTTTCCAACGAGCCGGTGTTCAGCATCCTTAAGGGCGCCGTCCCGACCACCGCCAAATTGGCCATATTGGCGCTGTCCCTGGGCATAATTATCGCTGTTCCACTGGGGATCATATCGGCCGTTTATCAGAATACAGCCGTGGACAGGGCGTCCCTTGTGCTGGCTGTATTCGGCCAGGCGATCCCCAATTTTTGGTTGGGGCTGATGTTCATATTGCTGTTTGGCGTGGCGCTCCGGTGGTTGCCCATATCGGGCCAGGATACGATCTGGCATTTCGTCATGCCGACGGTCACCATCGCGCTTTCGACCCTGCCGCAAATCATGCGCCTGACGCGCACCGGCATGGTTGAAGTGCTGCAATCGGATTATATCCGCGCCGCCTATGCCAAGGGTTTGCCGGCACGCATGGTTATTCTCAAGCACGCGCTCCGCAACGCCATCCTGCCGGTGGTTTCGATCACCATGGTCACCTTCGGCTTTCTTTTGGGCGGCACCGTCGTGGTGGAAACTATCTTCGCCCTCAACGGCCTTGGGTTCGAGGCGTTTCAGGCCATTATCCGCCAGGATTTTCCGGTTCTGCAATCGGTGGTTCTGTTCATCTCGGTCATATATATCGGCCTGACTTTGCTGTCAGATTTGATCAACGCGCAGCTCGATCCACGCATCCGGCTAAGCTAGGGAGAGCGTCATGACACCCAGCGAACAAGCATCCGCCACGATAGACAGGGCCGCTACGGCGAACGCCGAAGCAACCGATATCTTCGAAGTCTATTCGCCGACGCCCTATGAATTGATGCGACGCCGGGCGCGCTCCCATCCGGGATTTCTGGTCGGCTCGGCGGTCGTTCTGACGGTATTCATCGTCGCCGTTTTCGCGCCGCTGATCGCGCCCTTCGATCCCTTCGACCAGGATATCTCGCGGCGCCTGATCAATCCCATCTGGGGCGCCAAATCGAGCTGGCTCAATG
>JAYGEH010000128.1:0-2200 GCA_046582475.1 Rhodospirillales bacterium | reverse complement strand
GCAATTGGGGTTTCGGTTTCGTAGTCACCGAGCGGGCCATGGCCTATACCATCGAAAAAGCCAAATCATCCAACCTGGCCGCCGCCACCGTGTTCCGGCAAAGCCATGTCGGGCGGCTCGCAACCTATCCGTTGATGGCCATCGAAGAAGGCATGATCGGGCTGATCACCGCCGATTCGGGGCGCTCGCCCAAGATCGTGGCGCCCTATGGCGGGCGCGAAGCGCGGCTCGGCACCAATCC
The DNA here is from genome assembly GCA_046582475.1 of Rhodospirillales bacterium. Classification (GTDB taxonomy): domain Bacteria; phylum Pseudomonadota; class Alphaproteobacteria; order Rhodospirillales; family UBA2165. The sequence goes on along the minus strand of JAYGEH010000128.1, from coordinate 1,959 downwards.
CATTTCCATCGCCGTGCCCTCCGACCTGGAAAGCCCGATTTACCTGGACATGGCCACCTCCAGCGTCTCCAACGGCAAGGTGGCGGTGGCGGCGGCCAGGGGCGAGCAAATTCCCGAAGGATGGGTTATCGATGCGGACGGCAACCACACCACCGACCCGACCAAATTGAAAGGCGGGGCGCTGCTGCCGCTGGGCGGGTCCGAGGGCTACAAGGGTACCGGGCTCGGCGCCATGGTGGAGATTTTGTGCGGGCTGCTGACCGGGCTCGGCTTCGGCACCGAGCCCACGGGCCGCCACAATGACGGCTGTTTCCTGGCCGTCTTCAATGTGGAAGCCTTCCGCCCGCTGGCCGATTTCAAGAACGAGGTCGCCGATTTCGCCCAGTACCTGAACGAGACACCGCCCATGGAAGGCTCATCGGGCGTCCTTTATCCCGGCGAGATCGAGAAAATCCGCGAAACCGAGCGCCGGGCAGGGGGCATCCCCATCGAAGAGGCCACCTGGAAGCGGTTGACCGACCTGGCCGCCGAATTGGGCGTGGATTCGGATATCGGCTAACTAATCGAACGGATACACGCCCGGCTCCGGATCGTAGGCGTTTTCTATGCCGTGCATGCCCGACGCCAGCATGGCGGCCCAGGATTCCACCGTGGTGGCGCCGATATGGGGCGATGCGAAAAAGTTGGGCAGCGCGATCAGCGGGTTGCCGTTGGCCGGCTCGACCGCGAACACATCGAACCCGGCGCCGGCGATATGGCCGCTTTTGAGACGGGCCGCGAGGGCGTCTTCATCGACCAGGTTGCCTCTGGCCGCGTTGATCAGGATGGAACCCGGCTTCATTTTGTCGAGCACACCGCCCGTATAGAGGCTGATGGTCGATGCGTTTTTCGACAGATGGATGGTCAGCACGTCGGAGCGCGCCCATAATTCGTCGGGCTCGACCTTCTCCACATTGTCGAACCGGCCGTAAAAATCGGAATAATCTTCCCGGTCACAGGCGAGGATTTGGACCCCGTAGGGCTGCAGCAGCTTGACCACTTCCTTGCCGATATGGCCGACGCCGTGGACGCCCACGGTGCGCCCCCGCAAATCGGCGCCGAAGCCCATGGGGCCTTTCCATTGGCTGGATTTCAAAACGGATGCAAAGAAATGCACCCGGCGGATGATGAACACCATATAGCAGACCGCCAGTTCGGAGACCGAGATTTTGTTGATGCCCGCCGTCCACCACATTTTGATGCCGTATTTGTTCAAGACGGCGGGATCGATGTGATCGACGCCGGCCGAGCAGAGCGACACGATTTTAAGTTCGGGCAGAGCGGCGCACACCTGGTCGGTAAAGCGGTTGAGGCCGATCACCGCCACTTCGTAGCCTTTCAGGAATTCCACCAGATCATCACCCTGCAGCATAGGGCCGGGTTCGGCGAACTTGGTGCCGGGGTAGGCGGCTTCAAACTCGGCCTTGAGTTCCGGAAAAAAACCGAAATATCCGAGGACGGCGGCAACTTTGGGCATGGCGGGGATCCTGGATTAGAATATTATTGATGAACCGCAGAATAGCGTTCGGCGGCATTGATAAAAAGCACCCATCGGATAAGATTCAACGATGATTGTCGACAGCCATTGCCATCTAATATTTCTTAGCCATTGTTCCATTTAGTAAAATGACAATATATCGCTATTTGTCCTTTATTATAGCCGATAATTACGCATTCAATCTTGACCATTGATCAACAATGGCAATCAGCTTATGTTAACACCTACACGACACCTACAGCAAAAGGAGAGGCATGCTGAAAAATACCAAGAGCCGGGCTTTTGAGTTCACAGTCCCAAAGTTAAATGCTCTGCCAATTCCCGAACAACCACCCAAGAACAAGCGGTACCTGGGCCAAGTCGATTACAGCGATAGAAAAGAGCGTGGCTTGATGCTCAGGGTGTCATACGCCGGTACTAAG
>JAYGEH010000011.1:0-3434 GCA_046582475.1 Rhodospirillales bacterium | reverse complement strand
AGCCGCACCCGTTTGCCGACCAGCCCGGCCAGATCGACGCGGGCGCGCAATTCATCAAGAAACTGGGAGGAGAAGGCCATTCCGCCATCATACCCAAGTGCGCCCCGCCGGCGAGCGCCAATTAAATTATTTATCCCCGTTTTCCATGTAATTCACAGGCTTAAGGCGCCAGAGCAGTCCCGTTTGGAAAGGGTTCACGGCGGCAGATCATGGAATATTCTTGCGAATCACTATGATACGATAAAAGGAAAACGGCGGAGATATTCCCGCCGCGCTGTCCCGTGCAAGGACCCGATCCGGTATTTGGGTCCTCCCTGGATCCCAGGTTTTTGCTTTTGCCGTCGGGGCAGCGACGGGGCAGCCTGGCCGTTGCCAAGAATCATAGCGGCGCGGTTGAATCTGTCTATCCCAAAAATTTGCCGAAACCGGAAATAATCGCCTTGACTTGCGGCGCGAACCAAAGGTTGCCGGCGATCCGGGGCCGGGGATCAGGTTTGCGACATTTACGCCAGCTTGTCCTTGACCAATTGGCTGGCCTTGGAGAAATCCATCGAGCCGGCGTGGCGTTCGCGTAAAGCCGCCATCACCTGGCCCATCTGCTTCAGGGACGAGGCTTCGCATTCGGCGATCACCGCATCCACCGCCTGGGCGATATCCTCGGCGCTCAACTGCTCGGGCAGGAACTTCTCGATGATGGTGATTTCCTCGGCCTCGCCGTCGGCCAGGTCCTGGCGGCCGCCCTTGGTGTAGGCGGCGATGCTGTCGTGCCGCTGCTTGATCATCGATTGCAGCAGCAGAACCAGCTCCTCATCGGTGATGGTGTTCTCTTCGCCCTTGCCGCGCGCCGCGATGTCGCGGTCCTTGAGGGCGGCGAGGATCAGCCTGAGGGTCGACGTCGCCCGCTCTTCCTTGGCCCGCATCGCATCTTTAAGAGCTTCGCTGAGTCGCGTACGCAACATGGGCTTGCCTCCCGTTCCTGGCGTCCCATTCCTTGAAAGCCGCTGACGTTAGCCAGATTAGCCCCCGTCTGTCAATCATTGCCGCGACCAGGCCAATATGTTAAGCCATTGATATTAAACAATTTATTAAATCGTTTTTTCTTGACCATGGGCCCGGAGTTGCGTAAGAGATACTTCCAGCCAACAGCAATGCCGGCGGCGTCCATGGCCTCCGGATATTAACATTTGAACCCGTTCCGGCGGGCGCGCGCGCATGTCCAGACCCTCCAGGCACGCCGCCGCCGTCAATGACCAAAGGGCCCCCATGTCGGATGCCGCATCCCAGGCCGCGCCTGCCGCCGCGCGCCAAAGCGAAATACTACGCCCGCCCGGCGCCGACGCGGCGTTGGTGCTGGCCGATGGCACCGTATTCTGGGGGCGCGGCGCCGGCGCGCCCGGCACGGCCATCGGCGAGGTGTGTTTCAACACGGCGATCACCGGCTACCAGGAAATCCTGACCGACCCGTCCTACGCCGGACAGATCATCACCTTCACCTTTCCCCATATCGGCAACGTGGGCACCAACGCCGAAGACATCGAAGCCGCTGCCCCGGCGCTGGCGGGCTGCGTCTTCGCCAACCATTTGACCGAGCCCGCCAATTGGCGCGCGGGCCAGCATCTGGACGCCTGGCTCAAATCCCACGGCCTGGCGGCGGTCACCGGCATCGACACAAGGCGCCTGACCCGGCGCATCCAGGGTGGCGGCTTCGCCAATGGCGCCATCATCCATACGCCGGGGGAAGAACCCGATATCACCGCCGCCAGGGACGCCGCCACCGCCTGGCCGGGGCTCGAGGGCATGGATTTGGCGAAAGACGTCACCTGCGCCGAGGCCTATGATTGGAGCGAAAGCGTCTGGTCCTTAAGGGCCGGTTACGGCGCGCTGGCGGAACCCCGCCTGCACGTGGTGGCCATGGATTTCGGCGCCAAGCGCAATATCCTCCGCTGCCTGGCGGCGCTTGGCTGCCGGGTGACAGTGGTGCCGGCGGCGACACCGGCGGCGGAGATTCTGGCCCTCAAGCCCGACGGCGTGTTCCTCTCCAACGGCCCAGGCGATCCGGCGGCGACCGGCGTCTACGCGGTGCCAACGATCAAGGATATTGTCGCATCCGGCGTGCCGGTGTTCGGCATCTGCCTCGGCCACCAGATGCTGGCTTTAGCGCTCGGCGCCCGGACGGTAAAAATGCACCACGGCCACCGGGGCGCCAACCACCCGGTCAAGGACCTGGAGACCGGCAAGGTGGAGATCACCAGCCAGAACCACGGATTTGTCGTCGAGCGGGAGAGTTTGCCGGCGGGGGTTATTGAGACGCACACGTCGCTGTTCGACGGCACGGTGGAGGGGTTGCGGGTAGAGGGCAAGCCGGTGTTCTCGGTGCAGCACCACCCGGAGGCCTCGCCGGGGCCCCAGGACAGTCATTATCTGTTCGAGCGGTTTGTGGCGTTGATGGGAATAGAAGAAGGTTGAACCACAGAGACAGTGAGACGGTGAGAAGATGAATGCGAGCAATGACCGGTTTACGGAAACCGTAATCGGTCTGGCCATTGAGGTTCATAAAGTATTGGGGCCGGGGTTGCTGGAATGGGCCTATGAGGAATGACTGTGGTATGAGCTTGATCAAGCGAATATCGCCTTCCAACGGCAACTGGCGCTGCCGGTTGAATACAAAACGGTCCAATTGGAGCTTGGGTATCGGCTTGATATCGTCGCCGAAAGTAAATTGATATTGGAGCTGAAAACAGTGGATAAATTATTGCCAATCCACGAGGCACAATTGCTAACCTATCTAAGGTTAAGCGGGATTGAGACCGGCTTGATTTTGAATTTCAATTCCACCGTTCTCAAAAATGGTATCCGCCGCCTTGTCCTATAATCTCACTTCTTCTTCTCACCGTCTCACTGTCTCTGTGGTGAATCTTCTTTCTTTTTCCCTTTCCCCCCTTGCACTCCAGCGCAAATAACACAAATTAGACTTAGGCCGAAAACCTGGATGATATGAGAGCGTTAGGACCCCATCTACCCATACAAAACCATACCAATTCATACCGGAATTTTCCAATCGATGTTGCACGAATTTAAAACCATGAAACACGTTAAATTAGAAATATTCAAATTACCCTTTGTGACCTCTGTGACCTCTGTGGTGGACCCTTCTATTTCGGGAGCGATTGCCGTTGCCCCCGCGATACGTCCGAGCCTGCCTCACGACCGCCTCTATTTCCGAGGTGCCAAGTTCGACGCCGGTCTGGCCGACCCCGCCATCCCCAGACCGGCTACGCCCAGCTAATGCCCCGGCGCTCCGACATCGCCTCGATCCTGATCATCGGCGCCGGGCCGATCGTGATCGGCCAGGCCTGCGAGTTCGATTATTCCGGCGCCCAGGCGTGCAAGGCGCTGCGCGAAGAAGGCTACCGGGTGATCCTGGTCAATTCCAA
>JAYGEH010000072.1:0-4099 GCA_046582475.1 Rhodospirillales bacterium | reverse complement strand
AGCCCGCGGCCCGTCAAATCCGTCCCTCTGGCCAAGGACAAGACTATTGGACGCTGAATCGTGGCTACTACAAAGGCGAGGAGATAATGGCCTGTGATGGCACCGACCCTATCGTTTATGTTCCCAAACCCCTGATATCGGGGAGCAAGGTGGCTGGCCGTTACGGCAAGCGGGACTTTCGCTATTTGACCGAGACCGGCGAATATTTCTGCCCAGCCGGCGAACGGCTGGTGCGCCATTCCACCGGCAAGGAGGATGGACGGTCGAGCATCCCTTCGGCATCATCAAGGCGTGGATGGGGGCGACCCGCTTTCTGACCAAATCCCGGGGCCGGGCCGGCACCGAGATGAGCCTGCACGTGCTCGCCTATAATCTCAAACGGGTCATCAACATCATGGGGGTTAGCCCATTGATCCAGGCCATGCAGGCAGCCAAAACCTGAAAACTCAGCAAATCCGCCTCGCCAGATCGGATGAACCCACAGGCGCGCTTGGTGGAAAAGCCGGAAAGCGTTTCCGCACAGCCTGGTTCCGAAGCGGTCATTGAATGTCGGTGGACGCGACGCAAGCAAGATCGTAAGATTTCGACAAAACGCGTTCTGAGTAACGGCTCCTTTGCCGAAATCCTGGAACAATTCACCGACGGCAACGCTTTCCGTATAACTTGCCTATTTCCGATCTACGATAGGGTTGGTTCAAAGTAGTTGTATGTTTGACGCATTTATCACCGGATTGTTTCTTGTCTTTGAATGGCCCGCTATCGGATTTCTGATGCTGGGCGTTTTTATCGGCATTTGGCTGGGTGCGGTTCCCGGGCTGGGCGGCATAATCGGCCTGGTCCTTCTGTTGCCTTTTACCTTCAATATGGAGCCGGTGCCGGCCTTTGCGTTGCTCCTTGGCATGTTTGCCGTAACCTCCACCAGCGACACCATAGCCTCGGTGATGCTGGGCATTCCTGGTACAGCGGCCAGCCAAGCAACCATTCTGGACGGCTATCCGTTGGCGCAAAAAGGCCAGGCGGCCAGGGCATTCGGTGCGGCGTTCACGGTCTCGGCCTTCGGCGGCGTTTTCGGTGCGCTGATATTGGCGGTCTCCCTGCCGCTGATCCTGCCGATCATTTTGGCTTTCAATTCGCCGGAACTGTTTATGCTCGGCGTCCTCGGCTTGGCCATGGTTGGCTCGCTCAGCGGCGGATCGATCCTTAAAGGTCTGGCGGTGGCCGCCCTCGGCATTCTTATGTCGACCATCGGCTATGCGGAAACCGTCGCCGTGCCCAGGTTCTATTTTGGCTCGGACTATCTGATCGACAGCCTGCCCCTTATCCCGGTGGTCCTCGGGCTATTTGCCATTCCGGAAATTATGGAACTGGCCATCCGCAACACCTCCATATCCAGAATCCCCGAAGATCAGAGCGGTGAAGGCGGTATGCTCGAAGGCGTCAAGGACGCCTTTCGCCACTGGTGGCTGGCGACCAGGTGCGCCATGATCGGAACCTATGTGGGTATGTTGCCGGGTCTTGGCGCCGCCATTGTCGATTGGATTGCCTATGGTCACGCGGTGCAGAGCGCCAAGGACAAATCGATGTTCGGCAAAGGCGATATAAGGGGCGTCATCGCGCCCGAAGCCGCCAACAATGCGACCCGCGGCGGCTCTTTGATTCCGACCGTTGCGTTCGGCATTCCGGGAAGCCTCGGCACGGCCATTCTTTTGGGCGCGCTGGTCATACAAGGGCTGAAGCCTGGACCGGAAATGCTGACCACTCAGCTCCATATCACTTTCTCGATGGTCTGGTCGATCGTCGTCGCCAATATCGTGGTGGCGATTTTACTGATGGCGTGGAGCAAGCAGGTCGCCAAAATCGCATTTCTGCCGGGTCATTTGTTGGTGCCCGGGGTGATCTTGTTTGTTTTCATGGGCGCCTGGCTCGGCGGCGCCTCGCTCGGCGATTGGATCGCCTGCTTCACCATGGGTGTCGTTGGTTTCGTAATGAAGCGCGGCGGTTGGCCGCGGCCGCCGTTGATCCTGGCGCTCATCCTGGGTTCGTTAATGGAAAATGCTTTCCAGATTTCGATGCGCGCCCACGAAGGCATCGGCTGGCTGACGCGTCCCATTGTCCTGGTCATTTTGGCGCTGATTGTCATTACCATCGTCCTGGCGGCGCGCGGTATCACCAAGAACAAGGGGGCGGCGGAAACCAAAGCCAGGTCCGATGTCGCACCGGTCGTCGGTGAGGGCAGCGAGCGTAGCCCGCTGATTTCCTTGCCGTTTTCAATTATTTTGTTTGCAATGTTTTTGTGGGCCGGGCTCGACGCCCAGCAATGGCCGTTGGCGGTGAGGCAGTTTCCGGTGACCGCGGCGGTGCCGGGTGTGATATTGACCTTTTTCATCCTGATCAATGATGGCCGCGAATATGCCGGGGCCTTGAAGGAACATGGTTCGTTTGGCGCCGCCTGGTCGCATGCGTCCGAAACCGCGTTGTTAAAACGGGCCGCGGCATTTTTCGGCTATTTGATCGCCATGATCTTGATCATGCTTATCGTTGGACAGAAACTGGCGCTGCCGATTTACATCGCGGTCTATCTGATCCGGTGGGGCAACTACGGCCGCCGCATGGCCTTCGGATATGCCGCTTTTGGATGGGTGCTACTGGTCGGCTTCTACGACCAGATCATGCATCTGTTTTGGCATCCTTCCTGGCTGGATAGTTGGTTGCCCCAATTGCTCCCTGATTGGCTGCCGTCTTGGTTGTTTGTTTAGGAGCCCCGCGCGCACATTGCTGCCGCCCCCTCCACGAATGCTCGGCATCCTCGGAGGGGGCTCACACTTCCGGCGAATAACGCGCCCGCCTACTTCTTCTTTTTCTTCCTCGTGGTGGCGCCGCCCTTTTGCCCCATTTCAGTGAATACCGCCTTCAATTCAGGCGAGACGTTCTTAAACGTCTTGATCACTTGGAGGCCGGTTGCCAACGGCGTGAAGGTAATTTTCACGCCGGTCAGTTTTTTCGAAGATTTGCGGTATGCGGGGTCATCGGCGGTGGCGTAATAGGCCTTGCGCAGCGCATCCACGGCTTCTTTCGGCGAGCCCTTGGCGGCGAACACGGTCAGGTTCATCTGCGCCGTCACGGTGCGGTACCACCGGTAGGCATTCCATTTCGGACCCGACGGAAGCTTGCCGTGGACTTCCTTGTAGACATCGTGGAAGGACTTGAATTCGGACACCGTCGGGTTGTTGACCGGATTACCATCGGCATCGAAGTCCGATTGATACCAGAGCGCCAGGGCCTTGCCATCCTTGATCAGCGAATCCCTGAAAAAGCGGTTATAGCCCACATACCCGCTATGCCCGGCATCGACTTCCCGCGAGCGGATGGCCGGGTTGATCTTGGCCATGCCGCGGTAGCCTGGAATATAGAGGTAGTTCGCGCCGATGATGTCGAGCGCCAGATTGCCGACCAGGTCGAGGGAGCGGTCGGCGCTGCGCCCGGCGACCTTGAACCGGCCGGCCTTCAGGATATCGGCCGAGGTTTTCATGCCGGAGCCGAAATCGGTGCGGATGATGGTGGTCTGCGGCATGTGGCTGGCGCCGATGAATTCGAGCTGTTGCGGATCGAAGCGGATGCCGGGCCGCCCGGAGATAACGCCGGCCGCGTTCCACGGGCCGAGGTTGAGGGTCAGCCCGTCGGGCTTTCCCTTGTCATAAAGAAAATTAAGGGACTTGACGCCGCCGCCGCCGGGCATGTTGCGGGGCACGATCTTCGGATTGCCGGCAATATGTTTGGCGAAATGTTGAATAAAATTTCTGGCGATCAGATCGAGCCCGCTGCCGCCCGGCACCGGAATCAGGAAGTTGATGGTCTTGCCCTTGTAATATTGCGCGCCGGCTGGAGCGGCGAGCATGGCAAGTCCAAGCCCGGCCGCCACGAGAGCCGTCGTAAGATTTCGTTTTGTCATTTCAATTTATCTCCCTGTTAAACATGTGCAGTTTAAAGCGCCGGCAAGCATTGCCGGGAATTTCCAGACCCGTTTCCCTCGCTGCCGATAGTATATAAGCCCAGCGATTATGGAAATAGGGTCTCGCCGCGGTGTTGCAACTTTCAGCCG
>JAYGEH010000053.1:0-1835 GCA_046582475.1 Rhodospirillales bacterium | reverse complement strand
GCTCGTCGGTCAGGGAAGTCAGGATATCGGCCACAAAACTTTGGAAGCGCTGGAACCGGCTTTCCCGGAACCGGGCCTCGGCGGCGGGCGCGCCGGCATCGGGATCAAGAAACATGGCGTCCAGGAAACCATGGATTTCTGTTTCGCTTGGGCGGCGCTTCAAAAACCCGATGAAGCGCGCCGAATTGCGGTCTCGGCGGCCCAACCGGCGCAACGTATCGCCCGCCGTGGCGGCCACGTGGCGGCGGATGATTTTGAGCTGGCCCTCGGTTAGATCGCCAATGAAGCGCTCGAAATTATGTTGCGTCTGCTCAATCCGTTCCTCGGCACGGCTTTCCGGCGGCGCGTCCAATTCGGCGTGCTGCTCCTTCGACCGCTCGGCCAGGCGGTCCCCCATATGATTGGTTTCCGCCTCCCTGATATGCTTGACGAGAACCTGGGCGGCGAGCGGCGTAAAGCCCCGAACCGTGGCTTCCAGAAGCGCCCGCATCCGATCGACAGCGTCATCGATGGCGGCCCGGTCGATGCGCCCGGCGCGCTCGATCCGGTCCGCCGTGGCGGTCAGGAACGCGGCGTAGCGGGGCAATATCTTGGTCCGGTGCCAGTCCATATATTCGTCGATCTTGTCATCGACAAAGGCTTCGGCGTCTTCATCCAGCTGGAGGTAGAACTCGGCCTGGTCCTCGATGAAATCATCGGCAAGGCTATAGAGCAGCCGGGTCGCCGAACAGGCGGTGAGAGCCACCAAGATGATGGCGAAGGCGGCGATATTTTTCATGAGCCTCGCCAAACTACATCAGATGGGCCTCGAAAAACGCCAATTGTTTGGTCCAGGCGTCGTCGGAGGCGTCGGCCCGGTAGCGGTCTTTATCGCAGAAATCCTGGAAGCCGTGGCCGGCGCCGTCGTAGCGGTGGAAGCGGTAATCGACACCGGCCTCTTGCAGCGCCGCCTCGTAGTCATCCACATCTTCCGGCGTCGGGTTTTTGTCGTCGTTGCCGAAGATGCCGAGCACCGGGCAGGTGATATTGCCGGCCAGGCTGATCGCCGTCTCGGCGCCTTCGCCCATGCCCACCTTGACGCGCCCGCCATACATGACGGCGGCGGCCTTGAAGCCGGACATGCGGCAAGCGCCGAGCCAGGCGACGCGCCCGCCCCAGCAATGGCCCAGTATGCCGACGCGGTTCTTATCGACGCCGTCCATGCCGGTCAGCAGCGCCAGCCCAGCGTTCAGGTCCTTTAACAGATTATCGTCGCAGAAGCCTTCGCGCTTGACCGCGATTTCCTCTTTCGGCGGCCACCAATGGAAGATATAGGGGATGGCGACGGCGTAACCGGCCTTGGCCAGACGCTCGCCGATATCGATGGTGAACGGGTCTTTTTGCAGCCCCTCGTGGGCGATGGGAATATGCTGGGCGACCAGCAGCCCGGGAAACCGGCCTTCGCCTTCGGGCCGGAACAACAAAACGTCCATCGGGCTGCCGTCGATTTCGGCGATTTCGGTCTGGTACATAAGCTCTAGCTCCCCGGGTGAGATTGGCTGGCAGCCTAATGGCCAACCATGGCAGGGATCAAGGGCTAACGATGCTTGAGTGGCGCCGCCGGCGGGCGCATGCTGGTCTGGTTACCGATTATCCCCCAGCACCCGATTCCGCCGCGACGCCATCCACCAGGATTAAATTTGAAAAACCTTTCCGCCTTTGGCCCCTTGGCTGCCTTCCAGGTGCGCAGCTTTCGCTTTCAGTGGCCGTCCGATCTCCTGACCTCCTGGGCGTTCGAGATGGAGACCCTGATTCTCGGCTGGTTCATCCTGGTGGAAACCGGCTCGGTATTGCTG
>JAYGEH010000572.1:0-8250 GCA_046582475.1 Rhodospirillales bacterium | reverse complement strand
CATTCTGTTGATTTTCGACGAGGTGATTACTGGCTTCGGACGCCTCGGCGCCAGCTTCGCCGCCGCGCGTTTCGGCGTCACCCCCGACATCATGACCCTGGCCAAGGGCCTGACCAATGCCGCCGTGCCGATGGGCGCGGTCGTGGTGAGCGAGCAAATATTCGACGCCTTCATGGATGGCCCGGACAACCTCATCGAATTGTTCCACGGCTACACCTATTCGAGCCATCCGCTGGCTTGCGCGGCGGCGCTGGCGACCCTCGATCTCTACGAAAAGGAAAACCTGTTTGCACGGGCGGCAGACCTGGAAGGCTATTGGCAGGACGCCGTGCACGGTTTGCAGGGATTGGCCAATATCATCGATATCCGCAATATCGGTCTGACCGCCGGCATCGAATTGGCGCCCAGGGACGGCGCCCCCGGCGCGCGCGGCTATGAAGTTCTGACCGGATGTTTCGAGGCCGGCGCCCTGGTCCGCGTCACCGGCGATATTATCGCCCTTTCGCCGCCGCTGATCATCGATGAAGGCCAAATTGACGCGCTGCTCGCTATTGTTGCCGGCGTTGTCGAAAATACCGGGTGACGGCGGGCAATCGATCACAAAATACTTCGGTTTATTCGGATCATCCCTATTGCCAAAAATACCCTCCCCCGGCATAGTTTGCGTTCGAACGTCCCCGATCGGGATATATCATACAATTCTTTAGATGAACTTTGGGAGGTCATCGTGACACATCATTTTAAATTCTCTTTATTAATCGCCGGCGTAGCGGTTACTGCCATGATGGCCGCGACACCGGCCGACGCGCGCGTCGACGGTGATACCATCACCCTCGGCTCCGCAATTTCCTTCTCCGGCAAGTATTCCACCAACGGCGTGCATGCCTCGAACGGCTATAATCTGGCGGTCAAAATGATCAACGCGGCCGGCGGCGTGAAGGTCGGCGGCAAGATGTATAAGCTGAAGATCAAATATTACGACGATGAATCGACGCCGTTGCGCACCGCCCAGCTCGGCGAACGGCTGATCAAGCAGGATGGCATCAAATTCCTCTTGGGCCCCTACTCATCGGCCACCACCAAGGCAATGGCGCCGATCACCGAAAAATATAAAATTCCGATGGTCGAAGCAGAAGGCGCGGCGCGGTCCCTCTTCACCCAGGGCTACAAATATCTGTTCGCGGTTCTGTCCACGTCCGAGCAGTATCTGGCGCCGGTGATCGACGTCGCCGCGGCAATCGCCAAGAAAGCCGGCAAGAAGCCCTCGGATATTAGAATCGCGATGGCCTTCGAGAATGATCCGTTTTCGCTGGATGTGCGCGCCGGCGTCGTCGACACGGCCAAGAAATACGGCATGAAGATCGTTATCGACGACAAGCTGCCCCGCGATTTGGCCGACATGTCCTCGACCCTGACCAAGGTCCGTGCCTTGAAGCCGGACGTCCTCGTGGTCTCCGGCCATTCCAAGGGCGCGGCGACAGCGGCGAGGCAGATCAAGGAGCTTAAAATCAACGTGCCGATGATCGCCATGACCCATTGCGAAGCGGCCAAGGTGATCAAGAAGTTCGGTGATTCCACCAACGGCTTCCTGTGCCCGACCCAGTGGGGCGAAACCTTGTCCTACAAGGGCGATATGTTCGGTACCGCGATGGCCTATAACAAATTGTTCAAGAAGACCTATTCCGGTTACCGAAACGTGCCCTATCAGGCCGCCCAAGCTTCGGCAGCGGTGCTGGTTTGGAAAAATGCGTTCGAACGCGCCAACAGTTTTGATGTGGAAAAAGTCCGTGACGCCCTTGCCGCGACACAGATGAGCACGTTCTACGGCAACATCAAATTCTCGGAAGCCGGCAACAACATCGCCAAACCGATGGTGCTGCGTCAGATCCAAAACGGCAATCTGAAGATCGTTGCGCCCCTGAAATGGGCATCCAGCCCGGTGCAGCATCCGCGTATGGTCGGCAATTAATCCAGAGGGTTAAATTGCCGTTGGCAAGTACGAATTCCCGTCCCCATTGGACAAGTGGGGGCGGGATTTTCTTTCCCGCGTGATTGGTATTCCAGCCACGGGGTTTAAGGCCACTGTGTTCTAGAGGGGGTCATGGATAATATTTTAATTCTGGTAAAGTTGGCGCCGGTTCTCAATTTCCAATTGTTGCTGGACGGCTTGCTGATCGGGTCTATCTTTGCCCTCGCCGGCTATGGCCTGGCCCTGGTTTGGGGCGTGATGAACGTCAAGAACCTGGCGCAAGGGGATTTTATCATGATGGGCGGCTACATCGCCTGGTTCCTGACCACCTTCGGCATCCACCCGTTCGTCGGCATGCCGGTCGCCATTGTCCTGATGTTCGGATTTGGCTGGGCCATGTATCTGTTGATCATCCGCTATGTCATCGGGCGCGATATGTTTACATCTTTGCTCGCCACCTTCGGGCTGGCGCTGGTGATCCAGCAGCTTCTCAATCAAGCATTCGGCCCGGAAGTGCAGGTGGCGGAATCGGGATTTAAAATTCGGTCGGCGCTGGACGGCATGCTGACCGTCGCCGACATCAAGCTGGTGGCGCTGTTCATGGCGGCCGGGCTGGCTGTTTTGATCGTTCTATTCATGAAACACAGCCGCATGGGCCAGGCCATCCGCGCCACTGCCCAGGACCCGAGAGCGGCCCGGGTGATGGGCATCAACACCGAGAACGTTTATGCCTTTACCTACGCGCTGAACGCGGCCATCTGCGGCGCCGCCGGCGTGCTGATCTCGATGATCTGGGTGATCCAGCCGTTCTTCGGCATATCCTATTCGATCCGAGCTTTCGTCATCGTCACCGCCGCCGGGCTCGGCAATCTGCCCGGTGTGATCATCGCCGGCCTCGGCCTCGGCGTCGTGGAGCAGTATGGCGGTTTCGTGCTGGGCGCGGAATTGCAGCAGTTTACCGTTCTCGCAATGCTGCTGCTGGTTCTCATATGGCGCCAGATCGAACAAAAACGTCATCGCCAGGCATTACAATGAAAGAATTTGGCACCCAGCGGTGGATTTACGGATCGCTCCTTGTATTCGGAATCGTCGCGCCGTTCCTGTTTCCTAACTTCGTAAGCCAGCTCACCGTGTGGTGGGTGATGGTGCTGTTCGCCCTCACTTGGGATATCTCGGGCGGACAGATGGGCTACAACTCGCTCGGCAACATCCTGTTTTTCGGCGTCGGCATGTATGCGTCAACCATCGTCCAGATCGGCCTTTACTACGATGTCGCCGCCTATACCACATCGGTGGGTGCGGTGAAGGTGGACTTTTCCACGGTCCAGTACTTTACCGGGCTGGCGTCGGGCATCATTACCGGCGGTATTGTCGCCGTCCTGTTTGCCGTTGTATTGGGGGCGGTGGTCTTCGGGTTGCGTGGCCCCTATTTCGCCATTGGCACCTTGGGCATGGGGCTGGGGGCGGCCGAGCTGGTCGCCTCGTGGGAATATGTAGGCGGCGGCGGCGGCGTCGCCTTGCCGGTCTATCCAGGCCATCCCGATGAACGCTCCCTGATGTTTTATTTTCTCGCCTTTATCCTCGCCTCGCTGACAATTTTGGTACTCAGGCGGGTCTATTCTGGCTTTTTCGGCATCGCCGCCAACGCCATTCGCGATGACGAGGAAAAGGCCGAGGGCATGGGCATCCATACGCTCCGCTACAAAATAGTCGGCTGGTCGATCGCCGCCTTCTTCCTCGGCATGACCGGCGCCGTGTTCGGTAATATGATCGGCTTTATCGAGCCGGTGGAAGTTGCATTTCCAGCCATCACTTTCGGTATCTTCATGGTCGTGATGAGCCTCCTGGGCGGCAAGGGAACGCTGCTCGGGCCGATCATCGGCGCGACCATATTTCACCTGATCAAGGAGCTTACCTGGACCTATATGCTGGGCTGGCAATGGGTGGCGCTGGGTGCGCTGATTATTGTAATCGTGGTGTTCTTCCAGCAAGGCATTGTCGGATGGATGCAGGAAAAATGGCCGGAGAAGTTCGGCATTTATGTTGATAAGGAACTCGCCGCCGGCGATACCCGGCTTGAGGCCGAGGGCGCCAGCGGGGCCGGCCGATGAGCGAATTGATCGAGGTTTCCGGCGTCACCAAGGCATTCGGCGGGATCGTCGCCAATGACGATGTTTCGATCTCGGTGCCGGAAGGGCACATCACCGGCCTGATCGGACCCAACGGATCGGGAAAAACCACTCTGTTCAATTCCATCGTCGGCTACCATCCCATCGATTCCGGTTCCATCAAATTCGACGGAGAGGAGATTACAAAAAAACTGGTGCCGCAAATCGCCCGCCTCGGCCTGTTGCGCACCTTCCAGCAGACCCGCATCTACGGCAAGATGGACTGCGTCGCCAATATGCTGGTATCGACGCCGCACCGGAACGAAAGTCTAAGGAGCATGTTCCGCAGGGTCCCGGCGGAGACAACCGAGAAGGCCGAACGGCTATTGGAGTTTGTCGGCCTGTATCAAAAGCGCCGGCTGGTTTCCGGTGAACTTTCGTTTGGCCAGCAGAAACTCTTGGAGTTCGCCATGGCGCTGATGAACGAGCCCCGGGTATTGCTGCTGGACGAACCCACGGCGGGCATCAACCCGACCTTGATCAACGGCCTTATCGACCGCTTGAAACGGGCCGCCAGCGAGCTCGGCATTACGCTGTTCGTGATCGAGCACAATATGCCGGTGATCATGGGATTGGCCGAACACATTTACTGCCTCGCCAACGGCAAGGTCCTGGCCCACGGCACACCGGCCGAGATACAAAATGACGAGCGCGTGCTGGAAGCCTATCTTGGCGGCCAGACCAAACTGGACGAGCACTGATGGCACCAGAACAGGATAGTACCGGCCAGGAAAATACCGAACAGGCGCGCGCCACCGGCTATCATGGCGGCGACGCCTCGGCCGTTATCTCGGTGGAGGAAGTCACCCGCCAAGCCCAGGCAATCGCCGTCGGCGCCCCTCCAGAGCAGATTGCCGCCCTCGCCAACAACGCGTCGTTCGTAACCATCAAAAACCTGAAAGCCGGTTACGGCAAGATGGAGATCCTGCACGATTTCAATTTGCAGGTGGCGCGCAATCAGTCGCTATGCCTGATCGGCCCCAACGGGGCGGGGAAGTCCACGGTGCTGCATTCTATCTTCGGCTTCACCAATATTTTCTCCGGCCAAATCAAAGTGGGCGAAGGCGACGCGCAACAGGATATCACCAAGCTAAGCTCTTCCGATAAGTTGCGGCGCGCCGGCATCGCCTATATCTTGCAGGATAAATCCGTTTTCCCGGCCATGACGGTCGAGGAAAATTTGTGGATGGGCGGCTATTTGATGGAAAAGCCCGCCGAGGCCAAGGAAGAAGCGGAAAGAATCTTCGCCAAATATTCGCGCCTCGCCGAACGCCGCCACCAGCGCGCCGGCATCCTGTCCGGCGGCGAGCGGCGTTTGCTGGAAATTTCGCGCGCCCTGATCATGAAACCCGAGGTACTACTAGTAGACGAGCCGTCGATCGGACTCGAGCCCCGCTTTATCGACATGGTGTTCGAGATCCTCGCCGACTTGCAGCACGCCGAAGGCAAGACCATCATCATGGTCGAACAGAACGCCAAAAAAGGCCTTGAATTCGCCGATATCGGCTATGTGCTGGTATCGGGCGAGATCGCCATCGCCGGCTCCGGCGACGAGCTTTTGGAGAACCCCGCGGTCGGCCGCCTGTTCCTTGGCGGTTAACGGATAAGCCGTGGACCGCATCCGCATCAACTTCCTGTTTTTGAATGTGGGTCATTTTTATGACCACCTGTTCGTCCTGATCTTCGCGACCATGGCGGCAACCGTCCTGACCGGCGACTGGAACTTGAGCTATGCCCAGCTCATACCCTACGCCACGCCCGGATTTATCGCATTCGGCGTCGGCGCGATCCCGGCCGGCTGGCTGGCCGACCGCTGGAGCCGCGAGAACATGATGACCGTATTTTTCATCGGCATCGGCGCGTCGTCGGCGCTGGCGTCGTTTGCGGATACGCCCCTGCAACTGTCCTTCGGCCTCTTGGCCATCGGCGCCTTTGCCAGCATCTATCACCCGGTCGCCCTGGCGATGGTCGTCCAGGGGCGAAATCGGACCGGCATTGCCCTCGCCATCAACGGCGTTTTCGGTAATTTTGGTATCGCCAGCGCGGCCCTGCTCACCGGCCTTATAATCGATTTGGCTGGCTGGCGCATGGCGTTCGTGGTGCCGGGCTGCCTATCGGTGGCGACCGGAATTGGCTACGCCTATTTCGTCCGCTCCAAGCACGGCCTTTACCCAACTTTGCCGGAAAGCCAAACCCGGCGCCCGGCGCCCGGCGGCGCCGAAGCAGCCGGCCTGCGCAATCAAGTCATTCGAATTTTTTCGGTCATATTCATCACCACGGCAATCGGCGGACTGATATTCCAAAGCGCCGGTTTTTCCATGCCCAAGATCATTGATGAGCGCATGGCCGATTTCGCCAACAGCGCAACGCTGATCGGCTGGTACGCCTTTATCATATTTGCCGTCGCCTCGGTGGGGCAACTGATCATCGGTTATTTGATCGACCGGCATTCGGTGCGAAACGTATTTATGCTGGTCGCCGCCGGCCAGGTTATCCTGTTGGCGCTCATGCGCGACATCGACGGCGTCGCCGCATTTTTGGTGTCGATCGGCTTTATGCTGATGATATTCGGGCAATTGCCGATCAACGACGTGCTGGTTGGGCGCATTGCCCGGCCCGAGTGGCGCAGTCGTATTTATGCCGCCCGTTACCTGGTGTCGTTCCTGGTGGCGGCGACGGCGATTCCGTTCATCGCCTGGATGCACGCCAATTGGGGGTTCGGCAATCTGTTCATGCTGCTTTCCGCCGCCGCCGGCGTCATCCTCATTTGCGTTTTCGCGCTGCCGGCCTCGGGCGCGCTGATCCGCATATCGGCGCCGTCGGCGGTAAAACCTTACGAATATCCGCTAAATTGAAATTTAATCCACTTTGAACTATCCTGGCGCCATGCGAATTGATTTCGGTAAAATCCTGATCGGCTTCTTGGCCTTGACGCTGGCGGCGGCCTTCACCTTGGCCGCGCCCAGGGTTGCGCATGCGCAAAAGCAATCCTGCGGCACCAAGAATTCCCGTCAGTTGAATTTGAGAACCAACCGGCAGGACTGCATGCGGAACAAAGATGCGGCCAAAATGCAGGTGGAAATATTAAACGAAAAGCAATTGGAGCGGCGCAAGGACCTGCTGCGCCGACAACGGGCCGCGTCCAACCGCCGCAAATTTCCGCAAAGCAACCTGCGCGGCCGCCAGCAGAACAGGATGCGCCATCTGCGCCAGCAGGCCCAACAGCGCACCCGTAAACTCCGCTGAGCCGTCTTGGGGCCTTTGCCAGGACTTTCCTCAAATACCGAAGCCCGAATTAGCCACGTCATTGAAGCGGGTCGGGAAACGGCTGTTTGCAAGTGGGCCGGCGTATTTTTTTAGGAGACTCTTTGTGGCGCGACGGACCCTCCGCGTGGGGTAGGATGGCGGTGTGGGAATAATAAAATTTTGTATCCCCGAAATTGCAACTTCCACCCCCAAGTTGTTTAGTTGCCCTATCGAAACTCCAGCTCTACTGAGTACCGCACCGATATCAATGGAATTTTGTGACATGGTTGGTACGGACGGCAAACTGCTCGGATTCCCGGTATTTGGTGCCCCTATGGCTCCCATCGAGTCGATGGTGTATGCGTAACCGGCAATGGCTTTGGCGTCAGATTGGGTGACCATGGCTACTTCTCTCCCCCGGCAACTGGACTGATTGGACCCCTGGATGCTCTAAAAGTAAGAAAATGAAGTAATTCTTTCGTATCAGGTAAATATATAGACGATGTTTTATTTATTAAATTAATTTTCTTATCAATTTTATTTCTATAATATTCAAATTTATCAACGTGATTGCCCGTAGTAGAAAATAATTTATCCCGAATATTTAAGACCTGCTCGACACTCCATACATTGTAACTAAAAGCGCCGAAGCCCGAGCTCTGTTTTATCCCTTTGATGATTGGGATGCGGGATAAATCGGCGGGCCTCCAAGGGCCAACATTATAGTGGGCACCTCTAAAAATAACCTGCTGTGCAACCGTATGCCAATATCAGCTCACCATGAAGCCCTTTGACCAGAATTTCTGTGTTTACCACGCTTCCGCGGGGTCATTTTTCCCTCAATCCCAACTCCAGACAGACTCCTCC
>JAYGEH010000485.1:0-3123 GCA_046582475.1 Rhodospirillales bacterium | reverse complement strand
GAAATCGATATCCAGCATCAACAGGCATAACGGATCGCCGCTTTCCATGGCATGAGACGCGGTTTCGCGCATGGTCAGGTCGAACAGTTTGCGGTTGGCGAGGCCGGTCAGGCCATCGGTCGAGGCTTCGCGCCTTGAGATCTCGATTTCTTTGCGCAATTGGACGACCTCGTCCGAGGTCGAGGCCAGCCGTTTTTCAAGCGCGTGGGTGTGTTTTTCCATCTGCTGGCTGGCGCCGATGATACCCTCGATTATGTCACGCGCCTGATTGTCCTGGGCTGCGTTTTCCAAGGCTCCGGTGGCATCGGCCAATTGCTCGCCGAACTGGGCGGCGCCCTCGCCGGCTTCGTTCAAATATTCCGACGCGCGCTTGATCACCCCTTCCAATTTGGTGGTCGCCGACTGCACGCTTTTGTCTTCAGCATCGTGTGTGAAGAAGCGCTCGAAAAGATTGGCGCTCACCGACGGCGTAAATTCCTGACCATTGTCGATCAGAATATCAACAGTGCGCTTCAAATCGGGGTAGGTGCCGGCGCAATAGTGATACCAGACCGTAAAATTATCGGGCAGTGCCGGAATGTCCCTTTCCCGCATACATGCCATTGCCTTATCGGCGGATTTATTTGCATCGCTCATGGCTAGGCGATTCGCTCCCTGGGACGGTCTCTAGGAGTGCCGCAGATCGTGCGCTCCCCGAAATCCGCAATGACACGAGGCCGTAAAATACGATTTCGATCACCATTCTTCAATAGGACAAGTGGGAATTAATTTTGAAAATCCCAGCCCTGTATTCTGCACCCCGACTCAAGGGTGCTTTTTAGGCAAATCGGATATAAGTTGGGGTATGGCAAAATATGCGGATCGATTGCCGGCCAATGTGGATGGCGCGCTGTTCGTCGATGCAAATTGCATTGATTGCAGCACCTGCCGCTGGATCGCGCCGGCCCTGTTCGATGCAGCGGCCGGCTATTCCCGCGTTTACCGGCAACCTAAGGCGGCGGGCGATTGGGCCGACGCCGCCAGGGCGCTGATCGCCTGCCCCACCGGCGCCATCGGCAGCCGCGAAAAACGCCCCGAGACCCGCGCCGATCCCTATCCGGAGCGCATCGCCGGCGAGGTCTATTACTGCGGCTATCATTCCGCCGCCAGCTTCGGCGCCGCCAGCTACCTGATCCGCTCCGGTGACGCCAATATCTTGGTGGATTCGCCCCGCTTCGCCCGCCGCCTGGTCAACCGGATCGAGGCGCTGGGGGGCATATCGATCATGTTCCTGACGCACCGGGACGATGTCGCCGACCACGAAAAGTTCGCCGCTCATTTCGGCTGCACGCGTTTCATCCACGCCGATGACATCGGCTCAAACACCCGCACCGTAGAGCGCCAACTGACCGGCACGCAGCCGGTGTCCATCGGCGACGGCCTCACCGTCATTCCGGTGCCCGGCCATACGCCGGGTTCGGCCTGCCTCCTTTATGAGGACCAGTTCCTGTTTACCGGCGATCATTTATCCTGGGACCCCGATACCCCGCGCCTGCGGGCATCGCGGCAGGTGTGCTGGTACGATTGGAACAAGCAAACCAGCTCCATGGAACGATTGCAGAATTTCCGATTCGAATGGATATTGCCCGGCCATGGCCGCCGCTGTCATTTGGCCGCCGCTGACATGGGCCCGGCGCTCACCGAACTCGTCGGGCGCATGCGCGGCCAGGCGCCGGCGCCCCTTTCGGTCCGCAATCTGGCAGAGGCTTCATGAGCGAAAGCGCCGAGGCTAGCCCACGTGTCTATCTGGCGGGCCCGGAAATTTACCATCCGCGCGCCGCGGAAATCGCCGCCAACAAAATATCCGTCTGCGAGCGCTACGGTCTCGCCGGCGTATCGGCGCTGGATATCGAAGGCGGGCGCCCGCATTCGGGCAATGCCGACGATGCGCTTGGCCATTACCGGGCGACGCTGGAACTGATCGCCGGCTGCGATGCCCTGATTGCCAACATGACGCCGTTCCGGGGTCCCGGCCTTGATGCGGCGACGGCGCTGGAAATGGGCGTCATGGCGGGATATGGGCGGCCCATCGTCGGCTACAGCATGGAGGCGCAAAGTTACAAAGACCGCCTCGCCAATCTGTTCCAGGAAATCGAAGAGGAGCTGGTCAAAAAGGGGAGCGAATTGACCACCCGCGACGGCCAATCGGTCGAGGATTTCGGGCTCACCGACACGGCGATGACCGCCGGCGCCGCGCTCAGCGCCGGTGCGCCCATCGCCGGGGATTTCGAGGCCGCGGTGCGCTGGATACGGCGCTTGCTCAGGCCCGCCTGAAAATTATCGAATATTCGCGCGCCGATTCAAATTATCTTAACGCCTCTGCCCTATGGTGGTTTCTGCTTGAGGGACCAACCCTTCCACAGACGCCAAGGAATGGCGCGGCGGATAGATACCAGGCGGGCAGAACCCATGTGGAAATTCGATTGGACTCGCTATGTGAGCGAGCAGATCAAATGGGCGGAAATCCTGATCACCAAGGCGACGACATTCCAGGCTATGAATCGGCCAAATTACGCGATCGAGGCAGCGAAATTCTGTCCCGCGTCTCGCGCATGATCGGCGAAGAGCTAACCGACGACGAAGATTACGGCGCGCTTCTGGAACGGCTATTGGCCAACGGCCACGATATCACCCGGTTCCGCATCGAAGCCCGCCTCAGCCACTAGGTCACGGACTCATAAATGGCGACGACTGTGAGTTTAGTTATTTTATTTCCTGGCAAGGATTTAGGAGGGGGTGATGCCAAAGCATCATGACCGACGACGCAACGCCGTCCAGGGGGCAAAAGAACCACGCCCCGAAGGGGGGTCGGGAAATAGCCCGTTTCGGTGCGTCGGAGGCCCTCACCGGGGCGAAGGCCCCGCTTTCTGGCACCCTCCTACCGAAACAGTCTATTTGCCGATCACAGCTCGCCGCCATTTATGAGTTCATGAGCTAAACCACGTATAGGGTTCAATTGGGCCGGAGAAGTTTCATCACATGGGGAAACATGGCCCGTGCAATATGGCGGTTACCTTGTTCGGCGACGTGAACATCGTCGGTGAAAATATTTGCTGCCAATCCATCAAGAGCGCCGCTGATATC
>JAYGEH010000436.1:0-2628 GCA_046582475.1 Rhodospirillales bacterium | reverse complement strand
AGGAATTACCGAAGCTATTGCGCGAAATCTCCGCCAGCTTGAAGTCCCGGGGTGTCCTGTTCTGTTCAAACCCCCGAGGCGCAAATGAGGAGGGATTACGAGGCGACCGCTTTGGTTGCTACCTCGATCTCGACACCTGGCGCGGGTACCTCACCGCCGCCGGGTTCCTCGAAGTGCAGTGTTACTTTCGCCCACCCGGCCTCCCCCGCCACCAGCAGCCGTGGCTGGCCACCGTTTGGCGCACAGGCTAGATGTGAGTTCTCAAGACGTTGTTCATTCGATCCCACTCCGAGAAGCTGATCTTTGCAACAACAGAAGCTTCAGGAGCAGAACCGAATGAACGTGCACAAGAATTCCCGCCTGACTATCAAAGGTCGAGAGCTATTGATCGAACGGCTCACGCGAGGGGAACATCCCGCTGACGTCGCATCTGCCCTGGGTGTCAGCGTGCGGACCGTTTACAAGTGGCGCCAACGGTATCGGGAGTGCGGAGAGACCGCTTCGGCGACGCGCCACAAAAGGCCCTGTTGCTCGGCCAGGTCGATGAAATCCCGGAATGTACGATAGGCCACGGGCGTGATCCTTCCTGAAATGATGAAGATTGCGGTGACGGTTTGGGTTTGAATTAACTATTCCGCCAACGGTTCCGCCACGTTTGATTTTATCTGCTTTTGTTCTAAATGAATCTCCTGCTCATTGTCATCTTGAACAGGCCGGTTTGAAAACGCCGCCGCCAGTCCCGGCGGCGGAGGCGTGTGACCAAATGCTTTTGAAATCCATACAAAACCCTATGAAACCATACCAAGCCATACCGGATTGTTACCGAAATAATGTCGCACAAAATGATTACAAAAGCACACGAATGAGTAGGAATTATTATGATTGTACAGGGCCGAATTCTGGAAAATGTATCGCATCGAAACGGCGCGGCGAGCCCGGTCGGGCATGGTTGCCCGGCCCGCGTTCGGTCGGGCGCCGGGCTAGCCCGGATATCTCACGGGCTATGCGGAGTGCACGTCCATGCCAGCCGATTTCCCGTCCATATCCCGGCAGGCCGCCGCGACGTGCCGGCGCAGCCATTGATGGCCGAGATCGCGATCATAGCGGCGGTGCCAGGCCAGCACCGGACCGTAAGGACCGAGTTTGATCGGCGGATCCTTGATCGCCAGACCAAGCATGGGCGCCATTCTGCGGGCCAGGCGCTCGGCAAGACAGGCGATCAGCTCGGTGCCCGGCAGCAGATGCGGGACCACCAGGAAATGCGGCACGCGCACCATGACCCGGCGCTCGAGGCCGAGCCTGGCAAGTTCGATGTCGACGCGGCTTTGGGTTGCCGCCGAAGGCTGCACCGACACATGCGGATAGCGCAAGAACGCGTCCATGGGGAGCGCACCATTTTTGCCGACCGGGGTCGCTTGAAAAGCCGGGTGCCTCGCATCGGCGATGACCACGAGCCGCTCGGTGAAACTGTTCTCGAACTGGATTTCGGTGGACGGATCGCTGGGCAAAATGCCGACGCTCATTTCGACGTCGCCCGCCAATACCAGCTCGATGCCAGTCAAATGCGCGGTCGAGTGAATATCAAGCTCGATGCCGGGCGCGATGGTATCGAACAATCGGGTCAGTGCCGGCAGAATGTAAAACGCGACATCCTCGGCCATGGCCACGTGGAAGCGGCGTGTCGCCGCGCCGGCATCAAATTGCTGGACTTCGCTGATCACCCCTTCCAGCACCGTCAGCGCTTCTTTAACCCGCGCATGCGCCTCCAAGGCCCGCGGCGTCGGGCGCATGGCGTTGCCGGAGCGGACCAGCAATTCATCGTGAAAAATGTCGCGCAACCGGGACAACGCACTCGACATCGCCGGTTGCGAGCGGCCCACGGCGCGGGCCGCGAGGGTAACGCTGCGATTTTCCATCAGTGCATCGAAGGCAAGCAGCAAGTTGAGATCGAGCCCCATGAGAATGGTCATAATGTTACTCCAAGTTTCCGTTGATCGCCTTTGCCCTGGCCGATAATCTTGGACCGGCGCACAGAAAATCCAATTGCGGAATTTGTTTGGCAAATAACTTATATACTATTTATCCATTTCCAAAATAACCTGCAAGTTGCTAAAGACACGCAATCACATTGGCAACGCAAACAAGGAGAATGACGGTGAGCAAATTCATCATCCAGCCGCACGGACGGTTGCAGGAAATGGTCGCCCACGAACTCGGCTTCTTTACCGACGAAGGGCTCGATTACGAATTGAGCAAAGGCCGCGGCGACCGGGCCAGACATCTCGATCCCGAAACCGGCAAGTCGGCCGAGATCAAGTCCGGCGCGTACCAGTCCTACGAGGCCGGCAAGGGCAACAAGGGCGCCAACCGCTCCGACATCTCCTGCGCCTGCCATTGGACCGTCAACAACGCCGCCGCCAACGAGCTGGGCACCATGGTCGGCAGCGCCTATGTGGTGACGCCGGGGGGCATCGTGGTGCCGGAAGATTCGCCAATCCAGAGCCCGGAAGACCTGGCCGGCAAGGAAATCGCCGTCGGCTACCAGTCGGGCAGCCATTACTCCACCATCCAGGCGCTGGAGCCGTTCATGGCGCACGAGGATATCAAGCTCAAATTCATGGGCCTGCC
>JAYGEH010000368.1:0-6418 GCA_046582475.1 Rhodospirillales bacterium | reverse complement strand
TTGGCGAATTTTTCCACGTCGTTGCTCATAAATTGTTTCCTTAGCATCTATCTTTGCTTTGCCGTCTCCTCCACGATTGACCTCGTTCCGGACTATTTACTTAGTTTATTTGAACGAATATTCAAGTATCGTTCCATCCCGGCACCATCTGATATGGTGACAACCTAGCCGGAATGGCAGTAATTGTGTGTATTGAATAGCAAAAAAAGGTTAAAATATGGATTACCGGTCGAGCATCGAAAGGGATGTATTAACGATGTCGTCGAGGGTGCCATGGTCTTCGAATACCATGCACATGACGCGTAACCCATTGAGACTGTTGGTTAAATATCTTGCGAGGGCGCGAGGATCACGATCCGCAAGCAACTCGCCATTTTCCTGGGCCTTTTGTAACGCTTCGTAAAAACAGGCCTCGACCCGCCTGAGCCCGGTGGCCACCCGCTCCAGCACTTCGGTGTCCGAGGGGCATAATTCGACCGCCGCATTATACATCATGCAGCCGCGCCGATCGCCGTTTTCACAGGCACAGCGGGCCTCGTTTTCGAATATTTCACGGATCGCGGCGCGTTTTGAGCCGGGACCGGTCAGCGGCGCCAGCATGGTTTCTATCTGGGTCTTGTAGAAATACTCCAACGCTTCCAGGTGCAGGGACCGCTTGCCGCCGAAGGTGGCATAAAGGCTGCCCCGGTTGATGCCCATGGCGCCGACCAGATCCTGCATGGAGGTGCACTTATAACCCTTTTCCCAGAACACCAGCATGGCCTGTTCCAGGACTTTTTCGCGGTCGAATTCTTTCGGTCGGGCCAAGGCGGTTTCTTTCCCCCAAACTTCCGGCGTCCCTAAGATGCGCATATTGGAACGGTAATTCAAGTATTCAATTCGCATGATACCGATCACCTCCATGCATCAAAGTTGTCTGGATCGGGCGGCGCGCGCTGCCTAGTGGTCTGTGTCATCTAATTTGCACTCCTACGACGGCGTTGCAAGGTTTTCGGCGAGGAGCGCGCCGCGCCGTGGTGCCAATCCACCACAAGGGGTGCGCGACGATGTTCGGGAGCCTTGCAAGGCCGCCCGAAGGGTCACTTTTCACGTCTCCTCGGGGTGTCGAAAGGGCTTGCCGATGGGCCCGCATCGCCTGTGCCCTTCCTCCTACCGAGGAAACGGGAAAAGTGATCGTAGGAGTACAAATTAGATGACACAGACCACTAGAGCGGTTCTGGAGAGATAGGAACCATTTGACCGGGATGATTTTGCCATCATTTCTATCCCAAGTGTGCGAGGAGCGCGCCGTATGGCGATGCGGCGGCATCGGCAAAGGCGTGCGACGACGTCCACGGGCCGAAAGCACCCGGCCTGCGGTGGGTAAAATCGGCGCCCCGGCGGCGCCCCGGCACTTGCCCGATGCAAAGGCATCGCGCGGCGCACCGCGGCTACCCGGAAAACCGATTTGTTCCCGTCAAATTGATTTCTATCTCTCCGGAACCGCTCTAGTATCCCGCCGCACCGTCAATCAACCAGCATAAAAGGATAACCACATGGAGAAGCTGACCCTGGCGCAAGCCGACGCCATAATCGAAGCAACATTCGCCAAGGGCGGCGAGATGGGATTTAAACCGCTGACCGTTGCGGTTCTCGACGATGGCGGGCTGATGGTGGCGTTCAAGAAACAGGACAATTCCAGCGTACTGCGCTTCGACATTGCCCAGGGCAAGGCCTATGGCGCCATCGGCATGGGCACCAATAGCCGCAACCTGGCCAATGTGGCCAAGGAGCGGCCGCATTTCATCAACGCCCTGATCGGCGCATCGGATGGCAAGGTTGTTCCGGTGGCCGGCGGCCTGCTGATAAAAACCGCCGACGGCCAGATCATCGGCGCCATCGGGGTCAGCGGCGATACCTCCGACAATGACGAGATCGCCGGCATCGCCGGCATCGAGGCGGCGGGGCTGGCCACCGACTAGTGGCCTGTCAGACCATCAATTTGCAATCGCTGATCGGTATTAATGGGCATCGGTCGGTGCTAAATTTACCTCCGTCCGTAGCATCGGAGAAGGAGGATACGAAGCTGAATCCACCTGACCAGACAGATTACATATCTAACCTGCCAACCTTGGCCCAATCTGAATTGGGCGATGCCAAGAGCATCACAAATTGAAAACCCCGCCACCGATGCGGGGTTTTCTTATTTTCGAGGCCAAAGGCCGGTGCCTGGCATCCTTGCGCCATTCCCTGTACCATGCCGGCGCCCGGCCGAAGAGGACAAATTCATGACTAATCTGAGCGCCTTCAGCCTTTCCGATTGGATCGAAAACAACCGCGAAAAGTTAAAACCGCCGGTTGGAAATGCGCGCGTGTTGCCGGAGGGGGATTTCATCGTCATGGCCATCGGCGGCCCCAACACCCGCACCGATTACCACGACGATCCCGGCGAGGAGATATTTTACCAATTGGAAGGGGACATGATCTTGCGGGTGATGGAGGACGCCGGCCCTCACGATATATCGATCCGGGCGGGTGATATATTTCTGCTGCCGGCCCATGTGCGGCACTCGCCGCAACGCCCGGAAAACAGCGTCGGGCTGGTCGTCGAACGGCTGCGTAAAGCCGGCGAGATGGACGGTTTCGAATGGTTCTGCGAAGACTGCAACGGGCTGGTGCACCGGGCCGAGGTGGAGTTGACCGATATTTATAAGGATTTGCCGCCTTTGTTTGATGCCTATTACGGCGATGACGCGGCGCGCCTCTGCAAGCAATGCGGCCACCAGAATCCGGGGCGGTAGACGGGGAGAATTCCGCTTCAATTGCCTTCCGTGGATTGCGGCGCGTTGTCCGGGAACCATTGGCCGCGGCGCATGCGGGTCACGAAAACTTCTTTGAACAAACCGGCCACGTTAAACGGCTCGTTGGCCACAAAGGCGTCGGCGGCGGCCCGGTCGGCGACATTGATTATCAGCACAGAGCCGGTGCGCGCATCGTCCGCGTCGGCCAGGGTGGCGCCGCCGAGGACCATGATATTCTAATTCTGTTTCAAATAATCGAAATGGGTTTCGCGCTTTTCGGCGCGGATGCGGGCCCCGTCCGGCCCATCGATGCCGTGCATCATAAAAAGCATTGTACTTCCCTATATGGTGGTTAGACAGCCAGCCAACCGTTGTTTAAAATTTGGCCCATAAATACAGGCCAAGCGATTTACCAGGAGATATATGATGGGAATGTTGCAGGACGGCAAGTGGACGGACGAGGATATTCGCAACGTCGGTGGCCGCTTCGAGCGCGTCGAAAGCGTTTACCGTAACTGGATTACGCCGGACGGCGCCGCCGGACCTTCGGGAGATGCCGGATTTCAGGCGGAACCGGGCCGCTATCACCTCTATGTCACGCACAATTGCCCCTGGGCCTACCGCACCGCCATGTTCCGCAAATTGAAGGGGCTGGAAGATGTGATCTCGATCGCCGTCGGCGGCTCCACCGACAAGGACGAAGGCTGGACCTTCACCGACGAGCCCGGCGCTGTCCCCGATACGGTGAACGGTATCTTCCGCCTGCACGAAGTCTACACCAAGGCCAATCCCAACTTTACCGGCCGGGTTACGGTGCCGACCCTTTGGGACAAAAAAAACCAGACCATCGTCAACAACGAATCGTCGGAAATTATCCGCATGTTCAACAGCGCCTTCGAACGCGCCGGCGCCAACGCCGAAACCGCCGACTTTTATCCGCAAGAATTGCGCGCCGAGATCGACGCCATCAACGACGTCGTCTACCCCAACGTCAATAACGGCGTTTACCGGTGCGGGTTCGCCACCTCCCAGGACGCCTACGAAGAAGCCTTCGACAGGCTTTTCGATTGCCTCGACGATTTGGATGCGCGGTTGGCGAAGCAGCGCTATCTGGTCGGCGGGCGCCTGACCGAGGCCGATTGGCGCCTGTTTTCGACGCTGCTGCGCTTCGATATCGTTTATTACGGCAATTTCAAGTGCAACAAAAAGCACGTCTATGAATATCCCAACCTGTGGAATTACACCTGCGAGCTTTTCCAGCATCCGGGCATTGCCGAGGTGACCAACCTGGACCACATCAAGCGCGGCTATTACGGGCTGATGCCGAGGACCAACCCGTCCGGCGTGGTGCCCAAGGGGCCGGCTATCGATTTCACCCAGAAACATGACCGGGGCCGAATTTTCTAGAATCCAGCAAATAAGCGGTAAAAATCCATGAGCGACGTAATCCGGTTTGAACAGCGGGGCGCCATCGCCGTCCTGACCATCGACAATCCCCCCGCCAACGCCCTGAGTTTTGCTGTGTGCAAGGCGTTGAGCGAGATTATCCCCGATTGCATGGCCAATGATACGATCACCGCCCTGGTGCTGACCGGCGCCGGGCGCATGTTCATGGCCGGCGCCGATATCCGTGAGTTTAATCTGCAGCGGCCCGCCGACGTGCCCGATTTCCATGAAGTCCTGGGCGCCATGGAAGCGGCGCCAAAGCCGATCGTCGCCGCCATCAACGGCGTCGCCCTCGGCGGCGGGCTGGAGCTTGCCATGGGCTGCCATTACCGCCTGATCGCGCCGGGCGCCCAGGTAGGCCAGCCGGAGATCAAGCTGGGCTTTATTCCCGGCGCCGGCGGCACCCAGCGCCTGCCGCGCCTGGCCGGCATCGAGGCGGCCCTGGATATGATCGTCGGCGGCGATCCCGTATCGGCGGAACGGGCAGTGGAGCTGGGCATCGCCGACGAATTGGTGGCGGGGGATTCGCTGGCCCGCGTCCTCGAATATGCGGCGATGCGGGCCGCGTCCGGCGAAGCCCCGGCGGCCAGCGGCCGGCGCGATCAGAAAATCACTGGCATCGATGCATCGGTTTTCGCCGATTACCGGGAAAAAATCGCCGGCCGTTCGCGCGGCCTGGATGCGCCCTTCGAAGCCATAAAATGCATCGAGGCGGCGACCAAGCTTCCGCTCGAAGAGGGTTTGGCGCTGGAGCGGGAAATCTTCGCGGTATTGCGGGATTCGGACAGCGCCAAGGCCATGCGCTATATGTTTTTTGCCGAACGCGAGGTGGCCAAAATCCCCGATATTCCTAGGGATACGGAGACCACGGAGATCAAATCGGCGGCCATCATTGGAGCGGGCACCATGGGCGGCGGCATTGCCATGACCTTTGCCAATGCCGGCATCCCGGTGACCGTGGTGGATATTTCCGATGACGCGCTGGCCGCCGGTATGGAAAAGGTGCGCGCCAATTACGCCAGCGCGGTAACCCGCGGCCGCCTCGGCCAGGAAGCCATGGACACGCGCTTGGGGCTGATCGCCGGCGCCACCGATTATGGTGCGATCAAGGACGCCGATATCGTCATCGAGGCAGTATTCGAAGACATGGATTTAAAGAAAAAAATCTTCGCCGAGTTGGATAGAACCTGCAAAGCCGACGCGATCCTGGCCAGCAACACCTCGACCCTTGACGTGGGGGAAATCGGCGCTGCCACGGGCCGGCCGGACAAGGTCTGCGGCACCCATTTTTTCAGCCCGGCCAACGTCATGAAGCTGCTGGAGATCGTACGCGGCAAGGACACGGCCAAGGACGTCGTCGCCACCGCGATCAAGCTGGCCAAACGGCTCGGCAAGATCAGTGCGGTATGCGGAAATTGCGACGGGTTCCTCGCCAACCGCAGCCGGGTGCCGTTCGGCACCGAGATGAATATCCTGATCGAAGAAGGCGCGCTGCCCGAACAGATCGACAAGGCAATGGTCGATTTCGGCTATCCGATGGGCCCGTTCGCGGTCGCCGATCTGGCCGGGCTCGATATCGGCTATGCGGTGCGCCAGCACCGCGCCAAGGAAAACCCGAACGCGCACCGCGCACTGCCGATCCCCGACCGGCTGGTCGAGATGGGCCGCCATGGCCAGAAGACCCGCGCCGGCTGGTATCGCTATGAAGAAGGCGACCGCACGCCCTATCCCGATCCCATCGTCGCCGAGGTCATCGCCGAAATCGGCAAGCGGCTGGGCATCGAACAGCGCGAATTCAGCGACCAGGAAATCCTTCACCGGCTGCTGTTCGCATCGGTCAACGAGGCGGCGAAAATCCTCGACGAGGGCATCGCTTACCGCGCCAGCGATGTCGATGTCATGTGGCGCAGCGGGTTCGGCTTTCCGCGCTATCTGGGCGGATTGATGTACTGGGCCGACGGCATCGGCGTGAAACGGATTCACGCACAGATGCTGGAATGGGAAGGCCGCTATGGCGACCGCTGGAAACCGGCCACATTAATCGCGGAACTGGCGGCCTCCGGCAAGGGGTTCCTGGACGGCTAATACATAGCGTAATTCCGGTTGGTCACCCTCCCGAGCCTAGAATACGAGGTCGCAAGAAAACGCCTCAATAGGCTTAACGAAGGAGAGTGACCATGAGCGGGTATGTT
>JAYGEH010000334.1:0-7727 GCA_046582475.1 Rhodospirillales bacterium | reverse complement strand
CACTTCGGTTTTGACCGCCTCGAACGCGCAATGGGCGGCGCGAATGTCTTTGTCCGAGCGCGCCCGGCCGAGGCGGGCGATTGCCGCGTCGATCTTTTTGGAGCGCAGCCGGGTGATATTCTGCTGGCTCGCCGAATGCAGTGCCAGATCGGATATGGAGGGATGCACGAACGGCCCCTTGGGCTGCATCCAAATAGCCGCGCGCCCGGTTACGATCTGGTAGGTCAGGCTGCGATCGTTCGCCGACACCACGTGAACGCCGATGGAGATGCCCGCCTTGGCCCACATGGCCTGGATCAATTGCGCCGCCCGGCGCAAGGGCGGCGTGTCTTCGGTCCACAACGTTATGCCTGTGAAATCCACGTCCAGGGCTGCCAATATGTTGCGCGCGCCGTCCGCATCGAAGGCCGGGTATCCGGCATCGCTGCAGCGCCAGCGCTTGCCTTGAAACAATTGTTCGGCCACATCGCCATCGTCGCCGCCAAGGGCGCGGGCGATGGCCCGCCGGTCGATGGCTTGGGCCAGGGCCAGGCGCACCACCGGATCGCCGAGCGGCGCCATGGTCCGGTTGAAACCCAGGGCGGCGCCGAATTGATCCAGGGTCCTCCGGTAAACCGAGAACCGCCTCGATTTCAGCGCCGCCTGAATGGCCGCATCGCCGGTGACCATGGCGGCATCCAACGCGCCGCTTGCGAGCCGGCGCAAAATATCGCTTTGATCGGGCCCGTCCAGGATATGGAAGATAATCTCGTCAAAATGCTGGGCGACCGGGTCCCAATAGTTGGGATTGCGTCTGAGGACGACGCGCTGGCCCTGCTCCAAGGCGGCGATCCGGTACGGCCCGGCGCCGGCGCTCTTGCCTGAAAGTCCGGGATGCGCCCGGTTGCGCGCCATAAATCCAGGCGCGTTCAAGGACCAGACATAGGCGCCGCCATGGCTGAGCACGGCTAGAAAGCCGGGATTGGGCTTGGCGAATTGAAATTCGACGATCAACTTTCCGGGCGCCACCACTTTCTTCAAGGGCGCTCCCATGACGGCGCGGAAGCGGCGCGCATATTCGCTTTGCAGCAATCGCTCGAAATGCAGCACGTAGGCGTTGGCGTCCAGGGCTTCGCCATTGGAAAACCGGACGCCGGAACGCAAGGTAACCCGCCAGGTCTTGAAATCGTTGCGGGCTGACGCGTTCAGCGCGAGCCTTGGAACCGGCCTGCCGGTCCTGGAGGAGGGCTCATACAGGCGGTCATGGACGGCGAACAGGATTTGCAGGCGGCTGATGCCCGCATGGGGCGCCAGGATATGGTCGAACCCGCCGAAATCATCGAAGACATGCACGTTGAGCCGGCCGCCCTCGCCATCGGGATGCCCGCCGGACGCTTCGCCGGCCATGGCCAGGTTCAGGGCCGCCAGCACTCCCAGCACCGCCAGTGGCCGGTTGCCTTGCAGTATTTTCATGGGCCGAGCCAATTCATATACGGACCAATATCCCCGCTTCCGCTATTTTTTTATTGCGCCCTTGGTATGAATTCATAGCATGATATGGCTTTTGGGGATCAAGCTAATTGCAACCGCCGGCGAAAGGACCCACCGAATGATCAAGGTCAAGGATGTCACCTACGCACGCTTTCGCGCTCCGGACCTGGATGTGATGGAGGCTTATCTTCTCGATTTCGGCTTGCTGCGGACGGCACGCGACGACAACGCCCTCTATATGCGGGCCAGCGACGGCGAGCACCATGTGCATATCACCGAAACGGGCGCGCCCGCCTTTGTCGGGTTTGCGTTCGAGGCGGCATCCTTGGAGGATTTGCACGTTATTTCCGAAGCCGCCGGCGCGTCGCCCCTCGAGCCCATGGACGCACCCGGCGGCGGCGCCCGCGTCGTTCTCAAGGACCCGGACGGCTTCCAAGTGGAAATCATCCACGGCATGGAGACGCTTGCCCGCCTCCCCGTCGCCCACGCGGCGCCCAGAAATTCCGGCAGCGACCGGCAGCGGCTGGGCGCTACCGTCCGCGTCGCCCCGGGCCCGGCCAAATGCAAGCGCCTCGGCCATGTGGTTCTGAACGTCACCGATTTCGCGGCCAGCGATGCCTTCTATAAAAGCCACTTCGGGCTGATCTCCTCGGACGAGCTTTACGACGAGGACGGCGTTATCCGCGTCGCCTTTTCGCGCTGCGACCGGGGTCCTGAGTTTGTGGATCACCACACCCTTCTGACGGTGCCCGCCGAAGCCGCCGGGCTCGGCCACGTCGCCTTCGAGGTGGAAGACTCGAACGATTTGTTTGCCGGCCACGAATATTTACAGGCGCAGGGCCACAGACATTCCTGGGGCATCGGCCGCCACGTGCTGGGATCGCAAATCTTCGATTACTGGTTCGACCCCTTCGGCTTCCGGCTGGAGCACTGGACCGATGGCGATCTTTTCAACCAGGACACGCCCATGGGGCGCCATCCCATGTCGACGGCCCTGGATTCCCAATGGGGCGCCACCGCGGCCGACCGGAAAGTCTGAACCGCTCATACCAAGGATCAACCCAATTTCCGGATACGAAACAGAAAAATGCCGCCTGATTCGCTGGCTTCCAGCAGCGTGTGGCCGGCATTGGCGCAATATTCCGGGAAATCCTGCATGGTGGTGAGATCGGTTGCGGTGATGGTGATCTCCTCGCCCGCCTCCATGGCGCGGAGCGCCCTTTTCGCCTTCAGCACCGGCAACGGGCATTTGAGGCCCGAGGTATCTAATTCCATGGCCATGGTGATCGCTCCTATCGACCGTATAGGGCCGCCGATTGCACGCCGAGCCCCGGGCGCCCCCGTGTGGTGTAATCCATGCGCCCTTATACCAAGGATCACTGATCCTTGGTATTAACCCCGCACCGCTTCGGCTTCGATCTGGGCGTGGGTCATGCCCGGCTCGACGCCGAACCCGACCAGGCCGGCGAACAGGCTCTTCAATTTGGCGCGGTCCGTTTCCGGCAAGGGCGGCCGCGACAAATAGTCCGCATTGGCGCGCAGGTGATCGGGATTGCCGGTGCCGAACAGGACCACATGGGCGCCCGCCTCGTCCCTGGCATAGCGGTAGGCGGCATCGACCAGATTCTCGGCGCCCGCCTCATGGATGAGAAATTGCAGGGGCTCGGGCTTACCGGCCAGCCAGCCGGACAATTCGCCCGATTGCACCAGCTTATCCAGCTCCCGCCGCAGCCGGTCGGGATAGCCGAACAGGTTGCGCGACGCGAACATGATCAGCGTCCCCACATCGAGATCCATGGCGCGCGGAAATATGCTGTCGCGCGCATTCTGGTTGACCATCGAGAAGGCGACCATGATCACATCGAACAGGTCGGCTTCCAGGCTCCGGCCGAGGGCGATATGTTCCAGGTCGCGCTGGGAAAACTCGGTGGCGCCAAGGAACCGGAACTTGCCTTTTTCCTTTTCCCTGAGCAGCACCGGCAGGATGGTTTCGATGGCGTAGTCGTAATTGACCGGATCGATACCGTGCATCTGGAAAATGTCGATGCAGTCGGTGCCGAAGACCTTCAGGGAATTGTCGAGGCCGGCGACAACCTGATCGGCGCTCATTTTGACTCGATTGGGCTTATCGATGCTGTATTTGGTCGAGATCACGTATTGATCGCGGGGAATACCCTTGAGGCCCGCCGCCACCACGCCCTCGGTTCCGTAGCCGTGCGCGGTATCGAAGAAATTTATGCCGAGACCAAATGCCAGCCGCACGATGCGGGCGGCTTCGCCGTTGCTGGCGCCATTGCGAAGGCCCAACTGGACACCGCCGCCGGCGCCCAATCCGGCGACGCTGACTTCCAAATTCGTTCGCCCGAGTACGCATCGTTGCATCGCTACCCCAATTTATAAAACTTGCCGAATGATGGCTAGAGCGGTTCCGGATAAATATGAATCAATTTGATGGGAACAAATCGGTTTTCCGGGTAGGCGCGGTGGGCCGCGCGATGCGTGTCCATCGGGCAAGTGCCGGGGCGCCGCCCTAGGAGCCGATTTGACCCACCGCAGGCCGGGTGCTTTTGACCGGGTCAAATGGTTCATATTTATCCGGAACCGCTCTAGCTTACCTTTGCAGCCGCCGGGCGGTAAAGACCGCGTTGCAAGACGCACAAAAAATGCTTCGCCGGTGCGGAGCATTCCGTTGAAATTTTAAACGCGGGCGATGGATCAGGAGGCTTTGGCGGCCACCTTGTTTTCCACCTTGTCCCGATCGCCGGCCAGTTCCCGCAATTTGGCGTTGAGGCCGGAAATCTTGCCGCCCTGCCTGCGGATCACGGCGCCGAATTCGGAGCGCTGGGTCAGCGTCATCGAGACACCCTCGACAATGATGTCGACGATACGCCATTCGCCGTCACGGCCGCGCAGCCGCCACGCCACATTAACCGGCGGCCCCTCGGGGCGGACGATCCTGCTGCTGATATAGGCCTGGTCGTCGCCCTTGCGCGCGATGCGCCCGATCTCGAAGGCTTCGCCCGAATAGTTGCCGAGGCGCCGCCCATAGACGGTGACGATATAATCCTCGAACAGGCGGCGAAATTCGGCGCGCTCGGCCGGCGAGGCCTTGCGCCAATGGCGGGCCAGAACCGTCCTCGAGATGAAATCAACATCGAAATGTTTGGTCAGCAATCGGCGCAGCCCGCGGCTGCGTTCTTCCGCGTTCGCGGTATTGTTGGATAATAGCTTGATCGCCTGATCGCCGAACGCCGTTATAAACTGGTCCGGACTTTGTTTTGGTCCGGCCTCTGCCTGCATAGCGATGCCCGCCGCCAGCACCAGCGCAGACAGCCATATGGAGACCATTTTAATTTTCGTGCCCACTTTCCGCTTCTCCCGATTTGGTCAAATTATTAAAAAGACAATTCACCTATTATACGAATTTGAAACGAAACTAACCGATCTTGCCCTCCTATAGCTGTGATTTAGGTCACAAATAAGGCAATCAATTATTTTCGGATCATGAGCCTGATTCCGTATTTAAAAGGTTAACGCGGTCCTTTCAATGTTCCCGGGTCTCCTCAAAACATGGCCATTCCGGATTGAAAAACAAGCCTTTGCAGCCGAAAACTATGGCGGTCCCAGAGGCCGAAACTGAATCCGGTTCGGAGCATTTGCCCTAACACGTTGGAATCATGGTGCGATTCGCAAAATATTGCCAGTGTTTATTTGTTATCCCTTTTTCGCGCTAATTTGATCCCCGGTTTGCACCCCCTAGCCCTCGTTAATCCCGGCATAGCGGCGGAGGCGGATATCGGCTTGTTCCTTGTGTCCGGCGAAGCCTTCGAGGGCGCACAGGCGCGAACAATATTTGCCGATTTCCACCGAGGCCGCCTCGGAAACCCGCTGGTAGGTGCAGGTTTTGATGAATTTGCCCACCCAAAGCCCGCCGGTATAGCGGGCCGCCCGCTTGGTCGGCAAGGTGTGATTGGTGCCGATCACCTTGTCGCCGTAGGCGACGTTGGTTTCCGGTCCCAAAAACAAGGCGCCGTAGTTGCGCATGTTTGCCAGAAAATAGTCATCGTCGCGGGTCATCACCTGCACATGCTCGGACGCAATGCGGTCGGCCTCGGCGGCCATCTCGGCCAAGCCATCGCAGACGATCACCTGGCCGTAATTGCGCCACGCCTCGCCGGCGATGCCGGCGGTGGACAATGTTTTGAGCTGCCTGTCCACCTCGGCCATGGTGTCCATTGCCAAACTTTCGGAATCGGTGATCAGGATGGCGGCGCTGGTCGGCCCGTGTTCGGCCTGGCCCAAAAGATCGGCGGCGCACAATTCGCCGTCCACCGTTGCGTCGGCGATCACCAGGGTTTCGGTCGGCCCGGCCAGGAGATCGATGCCGACGCGCCCGAACAATTGGCGCTTGGCCTCGGCCACAAAGGCGTTGCCCGGCCCGACCAGCATATCGACGGGTTCGATCTCTTGGGTGCCCAGCGCCATGGCGCCCATCGCCTGGACACCGCCGAGGCAATAGATTTCATCGGCGCCGGCCAGATCCTGGGCGACCACGATGGCGGCGGCGGGGCCGCCCTCGAACGGCGGCGCCGCGCCGATGATGCGGGGCACCCCGGCCACGTGCGCGGTTACCACGCTCATATGGGCCGAGGCCACCATGGGGTATTTGCCGCCGGGCACATAACAGCCGACCGAGGCCACCGGCAGGTTCTTGTGGCCGAGGATGACGCCGGGATAGGTTTCCTCCTCCACGTCTCTGATCGAAGCTTTCTGAATCTCGGCGAAATTGCGTATCTGCGCCTGGGCGAATTTGATATCGGCGATATTCTGCTCGGTCACGCGGCCGTAGCAGGCCTCGATCTCGGCCCGGGAAAGGCGAAAACTGTCCGGCGCCCAATTGTCGAATTTTTGCGAATAATCGCGAAGCGCTTCATCGCCGCGCGCCTTGATGTCATCCAGGATCGCTTCGACGGTTTTGCGCACCTCGGCGTCGGCGTCATCTTTCTCTTGCTGGCTGATGCTGGTCTTTAAATAGCGCGCCATAATTTAAGCTCCATCAACGCCGAGGACCACGGCCATGGCCGAATCGCCCGCCGCGCAGCCGGTAAACAGGCCCTTGCCGCCGCCCCGGATCACCAGTTCCTCGATCAATTCGATGATGCCGCGGGTGCCCATGGGCGCCTGCGGATGCCCCCAGACCAGGGTGCAGCCGTAATTGTTCATGGCTTCGATGTCATAGCCGGTTTCGCGGGCAAAATAGATATCGTTAACGGCGAACGGATTGTGGGTCTTGACCGCATCCATGTCGCCGATTTCCAGGCCGGCCATTTTGAGCGCGCCCCTGGCCGCCGGCACCGGCGCTTCGGGCATCAATGCCAAGCCCGCCCGCGCCGTCCCGAAGCCGAGGATGGTGATCGCGATCTTAGGCTCCTGGCTCAGCGCTTTGGCTTTCTCCGGCGCGGCGACGATGATGCAGGCGTTGCCATCCGCCGGATAGGTCTGGCCGGCAAAGGTGACGCTGCCGTCGGGAATGACCGGGCGCATTTTATCGAGCGCTTCCCTGGTGGATTGAAAGACGCCCTCGTCGCCCTCCATCCGGCCAACGGTTTTTTTGAAATTGGCCGAGGGAATATCGAAAGGCAGGCTCATGAAGCGCTTTAAGAATGCCGAGCCGTCGGCCAGCGCGTCCTGGTACTGGGCCTGGCGTAGAAGCACGATGTCGTGCTGCTGTTCGGTGGTGATCTGGTGTTTTGCGGCCACATTTTCGGCGGTCTGGGTCATCGATTGGCCGCTGAGCGGGTCCTTCATCATATTGTCGAGGGCGATGTTTTCGTGCGGGCCGGTGCCACCGGGACCGCCCGGTTCCGGATAATAAACCTGCGGGCTATTGGAGACCCGGTCGCATGTGGCCACCAGCGCCGTCTCCGCCAAGCCGCATTCGATCTCGGCCACCGCGTTCTGCAACACGCGGACGCCGGTGGCGCAAACCTGCGACAGGGTCGGCCCGCCGACCTGATCGGCGCCGATCATGCCGGTCAGCCAGGGCAGCCCGTAAAAACTCTGATGCTGGGGCACGGTCAGCCCCATGACGCCGTAATCGAATTCGGCCGCATCGATACCCCGCTTGGCCAACTCGTCCTTGGCCACGTGGGCGGCGAACTTGACGCTGTGCAGGTGCGACAGGCTGCCCTGCCATTTGGCAAACGGCGTGCTCCAATAAGCGCCGTAGGGAATTTGCGCGGCAAAGGTCATGGACT
>JAYGEH010000304.1:0-9041 GCA_046582475.1 Rhodospirillales bacterium | reverse complement strand
ATCCGATATTCTATGGCGAGGTCAGGCAGGGGGCATTCAAGGCTTTAGGCCTTGTGTAATCTAGGATGAGCAGAAAGCAGCAGTTCTTGCTGACTGGCCAATTGATAGCTCCATGAACTCGACTGGCGATACCGGCCTCGAAGTTGTCAAAAACATATTTGATGGCCTCCAGATTGATGAGCAGTGGTCAAATTGGAATGGCCGTGGTTTCGAGTGGTGGGGCCATAATCTCAGACAGCGCGTCTGGTCTACATCCGGATACGATGACGACGGGATAATCATCTATCGCATTTACGCCGTGTCCGATTGCATCCGCAATGTGAAAAAATCCCAACGAGAAGTTGATGAGTATCTCAGCCCGTTCAATTCTTTGGCGGTCGGTTCTTCAATGATTTTTGACCCATCCGAGAAGAGGGTTCAGCGCTGGTCGGGCGCCCCGATCAGGAAACCTCCGGTCAGGAAAGCGAAAACGGCGCCGTCAGCGCGGCTTAAGGTGCGCATGGCATGGCCATCGACCGGCTAAAATCCGGAATTTGGGTGCAGGCGCAGGTGCGCCTTTGCGGCATTCAGAATATTCCCATCTATGTGCTGCGCTCCGGGGATGCGGATGCCGGCGCGCTGTTTCTCAAAATTTCCAGCCGCGACGGCCTGTGCCGCATTTATACCCAGATGCGGTCGATGTCCGGCGATATTGCCTGGACCAGCGCCGGCGCCGCGCCGCGCATGACCGAAGCCGATACAAGTGCCTATCTGGAACGCCAAAAAAATATCGATCCCGATATCTGGATTATCGAAATCGAAGACCCGGAGGGCCGCTACGAGCTCGACGGCCCGCTGATCTAGACCATTATTCACGGCTTCGTGCAGCCCTTGCAGTTGACGTCATTCGCCATTTGACCGATGCTTTTGGCGTAGGCAACACGGGGGAGACCGATCATGGGCATGGCACGATTTGCGGCAGTGGGGCTGGCACTGCATGGGCTTTCCCTGGTCAGCGGCGGCGCGGCGGCTGAAACCAAACCCTTTAAACAGGCGCGCTTTCCCTGCGGCGCCGGCATCGCCCACAATATGGGCGGCGGATTTCAAAAGGCCGCCTTCCAGCCGGCCGCCGTGCCGGCCGGTCATTTGCGCATCCAATTCATCGGCCACGCCTCGTTCCTGGTGCGCTCGCCTGGCGGCGTCAAGGTGATCACCGGTTACAACGACAATTACCGCGCCGATGTGGTTCCCGATATCGTCACCATGAATATCCAGCGCGGCAATCACGCGGCCTATAATATCGAGGCCTCGATCACCCATGTGCTGCGCGGCTGGTCCACCGATGGCGGCGTGCAGCGCCACGACGTGACTTTGCGCGATGTGCGCGTCTACAACCTGCCCACCAACCTTGAGAATTTCGGCGGCGGCTTCACCAATTTCTCATCCATGTTCATCATCCAGTCGGGCGGCCTTTGCGTCGCCCATATGGGCCATTTGGCGCATCTTCTCGACCGCGAGCAGTTTTACCGCATCGGCCGCATCGATGTGTTGCTGGTGCCGGTGGATGGCCGCGTGACCCTCAGCTACGAGGAATTGGTGCACAACATCAAGTGCATCAACCCGCACGTCGTGGTGCCCATGCATTTCAACGTGTTCGTCACCTTGGACGAGTTCCTGTTCCAGGCCGAGCGCCAGTTCAAGATCAGGCGCATCAAGGGCGACACCATCCAGGTGAGCAAGACATCGCTGCCCGAGAAAACCGAAATCTGGCTGATGGCGCCGGAGCGGCACGGCTTCGGCGGACCGAGCGGCCCGCCGCTTTGAAGCAAGCTGCGCCAAACCTGGCGGCACTGGCCGCGCTCGCCATTACGCTGAGCGCCTGGCTCGCACCGGGCCAGCCGGCGGCGGCAGAGGCGATCAAGGCGGCGCCGGTACCTTGCGGGCTGGCACTGGTCAATAACCAGCTCCTCAGGCGGGCCGCGTTCGAGGCGCCGAAATTGGCGGCGGGCAAGATGCGCATCATCTTTCTCGGCCATTCCACCTTCCAGATCGAAACCTCCGGCGGCGCCCGGGCGGCCACCGATTTCAACGGCTTCAATGTGTTGGCGGGGCGCCTGCCGCAGATCGTCACCATGAACAATCGTCACGATACCCACTACACCGATTATGTGGATCCGGCGGTCAAGTTCGTGCTGCGCGGCTGGGACCCGGCAGGCGGCATCGCCCGCCACCACATCAAGCATCTGGACCTGCGCGTCTACAATCTGCCCACCAATATTTTCGGCGACGCCGGCGGCGCCACCAACGGCAATTCGGTGTTCGTGTTCGAGGCGGCCGGTATCTGCGCCGCCCATCTCGGCCATTTGGCGCACAAGTTGTCGAAGGAGCAGGTGCGCCGCATCGGGCGCATCGATGTTCTGTTCGTACCCATCGACGGCACCGTGACCCTCAGCCATGCGGAAGCCTTCGATATCATCGAGCAGATCAATCCCAAAATCATCATGCCGATGCATTTCTCGTTCGGCGGGCCCGCCGAATTTATCGAGATTGCGCGCACCAAGTTTCCGGTCAAACGGCACACCGGCAATTATATCGATATCGGGCGCGGCGATCTGCCGGCCAAAACCGAGGTGCTGTTCCTCGGCATCGGATTTTGACGTCTATTTCATGACAGTATACTTAATTATTGTTATATTATTGCAATAATTAAGCATACTGTCATGAAATAGACGGTGGAGAGCGCCTCTCCCTCTCAGAGCGCGCCGCCGGGTTCGTGCATGGCGCCGCCGGCCAAATATTCGGTGATATTTTTATATGCCGCATCGACGCTGTCGGTCACCGTCATCAGTTTGATGTCTTCTTTGCTGATGGTGCCGAATTCGGCGAGGGCATCGAAATTGATGACCCGGTGCCAGTATTCGGTGCCGTAGAGGACGATCTTGATGGGCCGGGTCAGCTTGCCGGTTTGCACCAGGGTCACCACCTCGAACAATTCGTCGAGGGTTCCGAAGCCGCCGGGAAAGACGATGATCGCCTTGGCCATATAGGCAAACCAGAATTTGCGCATGAAAAAATAATGGAACTCGAAACTCAGGTGGCGGGTGATGTAAGGGTTTTCGTGCTGCTCGCGGGGGATCGAAATATTGAGCCCGATATTGAGGCCCTTGGCTTCCGAGGCGCCCCGGTTGGCGGCCTCCATGATGCCCGGCCCGCCGCCGGTGCAGACCACGAAGCGGCGCTCGTCATCGCTGTTTAAATTCTTCGACCAGGTGGTCAGGCGCTTGGCCAGCGACCGGGCGTCTTCGTAATAGCGCGACATGGCCAGCGCCTTTTCCGCCGCTTGCCAATCGCCGCCCGATTGCCGCGCCTCTTTCAACGCGGCCTGGGCCTGGCGCCGGGATTTAAAGCGCGCCGAGCCGAAAAATACGATGGTGTCCTGGACGCCGAACTTTTCGAAGCGGGATTCCGGTTCCATATATTCGGCGTGGATACGCAGGGCCCGGGCCTCCCGCGAGTTCATAAATTCCCGGTTATTGTACGCTTTTTCAGCCCGGTAGCGGGATTTAGACATGGCTGGGTCCTTGTTTTGGTTAACCTGCTGGTGCAATGATGTGTAATTCCGGGCGCGAAATCAACCTTGGCAATCGGGGGCGGCAGCGATGCCAGACGGTTCCGAACAGGCTATCGATATTCCGGTCCTGATTGCCGGCGGCGGCCCGGTGGGGCTTTGGCTGGCGCAACTGCTGAGCTGGTACGGCCAGCGCTGCATGCTCATCGAGGAGCGCGCCGCCACCACCGAATTTCCCAAGATGGACGTGACCAACGGGCGCTCCATGGAATTGTTCCGCCTGTTGGACATTGCCGAGCCGGTGCGCGCCCTCGGCTGCCCCGACGAAAACAACCACGACGTCGTATTCATGACCGCCTTCACCGGCTTGGAAGTCGCCCGCATTCCCTACGCGCCGCCCGCCGAGCAGCGCCGGCGTTTCCGCGAGATCAACGACGGCGCCCAACCACTGGAGCCCAATTTGCGCCTCAGCCAAGTTATTCTGGAGCCATATCTGAAAGCCAGGGCCGACGCCGATCCGAACATAGACGTGCGTTTCGGCTGGGCCCTGACCGGCTTCGAAGAGGACGACGATGGGGTCACGGCGCGCATCGCCGAAAGCGCCGGCGGGCGCGAGGAAACCGTCCGCTGCCTGTACCTCGCGGGCTGTGACGGGGCGTCCAGCGTTACCCGCAAAGGGCTCGGCTTCGCCCTCACCGGCGATGCGGCGGTGCGCCAGGCGCACCAGATACATTTCCGGTCCCGCGCCCTCGATGTGATCCACCATCTGGGCCAGGCCTGGCATTATTACAACGGCGAGAAAGGCACCGTCATCGCCCAGGACGACAAGGAGATCTGGACCTATCAATATGTCCTTTGGCCGGGCATGGAAGAGAACGACGTGGACGTGGACGCGGTTTTGCGGGAACTGGCCGGCCGGGATTTCGATTACGAGATTATACTGCGCTCAACCTGGACGGCGCGGGCGCTCATATCCGAGCGTTATACGAGCCAAATCGGGCGCGTCTTCCTTGCCGGCGACGCGGCGCATCAATATGTGCCCACCGGCGGCTACGGCATGAACACCGGCGTCGGCGACGCCTTCGATCTGGGCTGGAAGCTGGGCGCCACACTGGCCGGCTGGGGCGCATCGGGATTGCTCGCCAGCTATGACGGGGAGCGCCGCCCGGTTGGGATACGCAACCGGGAGCGTTCCCTGTTCCATGCCAAAAACTCCGCCCAATGGCGGCTCATGTGCGGGCCCGAGTTTCGCGAAGCGAGCGAGGCCGGCGCGCGCCACCGGGCCGAAGTTGGGCGCGCAATGTTAGAACTGCACGGCTCCGAAAATGAAAGCCTGGGCATCGAATACGGCTACCGCTACGCCTCGCCGATCCTCGCCGCGGACGGTGCGCCAACCGCCAGGAGCGATCCGGTCCGCTATATCCCCACCAGCCAGCCCGGCGCCCGCGCCCCCAGCTTCTATCTGGACGACGGCTCCGCCCTTTTCGACCATTTCGGGCGCGGCTTTACGTTGCTGCGCTTAGGATCAAACCCGCCCGGCGCCGATGCCCTCAGCAAAGCGGCGGGCGCGGCGGGCGTGCCGCTCGACATGTTCCATGTCCCCGACAATGCGGTACGCGAAGTCTATGAGCGCGACCTGGTCCTGGTCCGCCCCGACGGCCACGTGGCCTGGCGCGGGGACGCACTGCCGGACGACGCGGCGGCGCTGA
This sequence comes from Rhodospirillales bacterium, assembly GCA_046582475.1. GTDB lineage: Bacteria > Pseudomonadota > Alphaproteobacteria > Rhodospirillales > UBA2165. Next base: position 3,785 of record JAYGEH010000304.1, on the reverse strand, counting down.
TCGATCTGGTGCGGGGAGCTTAAGGAAAGGGGTGAAGCGACACCTTCAATGCAAAATTTCATCGCCCCCCCTCCTCGATAATCCGCCACCCGGGGGGAGGAAGAAAGGGGTACCGGCACCCCTCGGGGTGTCGAAAGGGCTTGCCGTTGGGCCGGCATCGCCCGCACCCTTTCTCCACCTCAGGAAACGGAAAAAGAGATCGTAGCGGTACAATTTAGATGACACAGGCCTCTAGTCTTCGATCCACTGCGCCGGGCGGACGCCCCGATGTTCGGGCCGGGCCGACCAGGAATGGCCGTAAAAAGACGGATCGCGGGGATCGATGGTGCGCACCTGCCAGTCGGCGCCGCAGTGATCGATGTCCGACAACACCTCGACGCAGCCGCCCGCCGGGTTCCAGAGATACCAGGAAAAACTGGAACAGATATTGTGGCGGATCGGGCCCACATTGGTCTTCCACCCCGCTTCCTCCATAAATTCGCCGAGCATGCCGACCTCGTCCAGATCCTTCACCTCATAGGCCACGTGCTGGAACCCGTAAAAGCCCTCGTTGCTTTTCTGCAGGAACAGATTGTGATGGTCGCGGGTGCCGGCGCAGCGCAAAAAAGCGCCGCCGAGCGTCATAGTGTCGGTGATCACGAAACCCAGCCGGTCCGTATAAAAGCGGATCGCCGCGGCGGTATCGCCGGGCACCCAAAAGACCACATGCACATACCGCAAGGGCCGTATGCGGCGGCGCAAGCTGGCTTCGGCGGGCTTGTCCCAGCGCCCGGTGGTGCCGACGGTGTTGATCTCGGGCAGCGCCAGATGCTGCTCGCGGAGGCCCGAGACGGCAAAGCCGATGTGATAGCCCTGATCGTCGGTGGTGTGCAGCACGCCGCCTGTATCTTCGGTGACATCCCGGTCGCGGCCAAGCTCGGCGCCGATGGCATCCAGGGTTTGCCGGTCGGCGGCGGCCCAGATCACTTCGCGCACCGTCGAGCCGCCAAAATGCAGCCACTCGATGGTGGCCGGCGGCAACTCCGCGTCGTCGGCCCGGCGCAAGGCCAGGCGGCTGGCGTCGGCCAGGGTGAAATCGGCGCCGTTATCGTCGCGATTGGCAAGCGCCAGCCCCCAATCGGTGTGATAGCGGACGGCGGCGTCCAAATCCTCGACCCCATAGATGATCTTCTCGATCCCGGTGATATTCATGGCATGCTTCTTTCCGGCGATGCCGACGGGCACCACCTGTTATCGCCGCCGGATTATCCCAAATTGAGCCAGCTTATCAATCCTCGCGGTCCCCCCGCCCACAGCCAATAGGCCGATAGATTGACGCGCTGGCCCGCTTGGCCCAAACTTGGCCCCGGAACATTTATCGAGAGGGACAGCTCCATGACCATCGACATGCATGCCCATTGGAACCCGCCGGCACTGATCGAGCCGTTCCGCGCCCGCAGCGAGCCGCCGCTGATCGAAACCGACGCCGACGGCGTCGAGGTTATGCGCTCGAACCGGGGCTCGACGCCGATCTCCGAGATTTTCGACGATGTGGAAACCCGCCTCGCCGAAATGGACCGCCAAGGGGTGAACACCGCCGTTTTGTCCCTGTTCGGCATGCATCAGTGGATCGAGCGTTTGCCGGCGGAAGAATCGGTGCCGCTGACCCGCATTTATAACGATCATGTTTCCGAGATTTGCCGCAATAACGGCGGCCGCTTCGCCGCCTATGCCTCGCTGCCCCAGGCCGACATGGACGCCGCCGTGGCGGAGTTCGAGCGCGCCATTCAGCTGCCCGGCATCATCGGCGGCGTGGTTCCCGGCAACGCTTTCATGAACCGGGGCGAGGCCGAGGGCTACCGGCCGATCCTGGACGCCGCCAACCGCCACCGGGCGATGCTGTTCATCCATTGGGGGCCCCGGCCCGGCGACGCCTGGCCGCGCACCCCGGCGGGCACCGATAATATTTCCCGGCGCCTGGGCACCATCGACATGCAGCAGAGCCTGTCGTCGAACATGCTGACCCTGTGCATGACCGACATCCTCGACGATTATCCCGATGCGCTGGTCCATATCCATAATCTCGGCGGCAACATTCCCTTCGAGATCGAGCGCATGGACCATCGCTGCCTTCTGGACACGCCGGACGAGCCCCTGCCGTCGAGCCGCATGACCAAGCCGGGCCTCTATATTGATTGCAATTCCTTCGGCGCCCAGGCGATCAAAATGGGCGTCAGGCTGTACGGTGCCGACAAGATAATGTTCGGCACCGACGGTACCGAGTCTGGCGCCGATTGGTCGAACAAAGCGGTCGCCGAAGCCGATATCGGGGCCGATGCCAGAAACGCCATCCTGCACGGCAACGCGGTGCGCGCCCTCGCGCACCTGACCACATTCGCGCCGCTCTCGGAAGCGGCAGAGTAAAATTGGGCGAAGCGGCGAAATAAAGTGGGCGAAGCGGCGCCGGGGGTGTTGCCAAATCAACGGCAAACGCCATCAACCTGTTGCATGATACATTCAGGATACTATAGTTGGTCGACCCGGTCGTTAAGGCCGGCTGCAAGCGTTCACCGATAAAAAACCAGGGAGCACCAAAATCATGTTTGGACTTATTCGTTATTCAGCGGTTGCGGTGGCGGTCGTACTGGCCGGAGCCGCGCACGCGCAAACGGTCGGCTTTGCCACATTGCCGCCGGGCGCCATCAACAACATCACGGTCCAGGTGATGTCCAAGGTCGTGCAGAAGAATACCGGCCTCCGCATGCGGGTCATACCGTTCCGCGGCACCGAAGCAGTCATGCGCGCCGTCGACGGCAAGAAGGCCGAGTTCGGTATTTCCGAAGCGGCCAGCCTGACAGCCGGCTTGACCGGCTTGAAAGGCTCCGAGTTCGACGGTCAGCCGACCAAAAATCTGCGCGTCGCCCTGCGCCTGCGGCCGATCTTGATCGGCATGTTCGTGCGCAAGGATTCATCCATAAAGACGGTTGCCGACATTAAGGGCAAACGCTACCCGTCGGGCTGGTCGCAGTTTCCGAACTCGATCCCGTTGAGCCTCGGAATCATGGCCACCGAGGGCCTGACCTTCAAGGACATCAAGGGCGTTCCGGTGACCAACATCATCCGCGGCGCCGACGACTTCAAGGCCGGCAAGCTGGATATCGGCTTTTTTGCCCTGGGCGCGCCGAAGATGCAGGAAGTCAATTCGGCGGTCGGCGGTATCCGCTGGCTCAGCGTGCGCAAAACGCCGGCTTCCCTGAAGGCCATGCGTTCGATCCGGTCCGAATACTATATTGCGACGGTTAAACCGAGCCCGATCATGGCCGGCGTTGCCGGGCCCACCAACGTCCTCGCCGTCGACACGCTGATCCTGGTCGGCACCCATGTCGCCAACGATGTGGTCGAAAAATTCGTGGCCGCCGTGCATGACAACAAGGGCGAATTGGTCAAGGGCCACCCCTTGTTCCGCGCCTACAATCCAAAACTGATGGGCAAGAAATTGTCGACCGCCACCTACCATCCCGGCGCCATTGCCTATTATAAGAAAAATGGTATCTGGCCCGGCAGCTAATCCTTTGCGCGCCTGACTTAGATGGCCGATACCGCCGATACGGACGCACCACCGCCGGAATCTCCGGTGGTGGTGTTCTTCCGTCCGGCGCTGGCGCTGCTGCTGACGCTCGGCTCGCTGGCCTGGTCCGGGGACGTGTACCGGTCCCTTGGGCTGGCCCTCTTTATCGAACAGTTCCTGTCGGCGATGCTCGGCCTGGCGCTGGCGCTGGTCTATTTGCATTATCCCAGGGTGCGGG
>JAYGEH010000298.1:0-2768 GCA_046582475.1 Rhodospirillales bacterium | reverse complement strand
TGGGGATATAATCAGGGGCACCAAAAGGACTTGGTTTTGGTGCCAAGATGCGGTAACCCAGAAACATCCACTAGTTGGGCATCGGTACACATGGACGATGAATTGAAAGTTGAATCGCATGGTAAAGACCTCGCGGGTAAGAACGTGACCGGCGCAAACCTGACGGGTGCTAACCTGACCGCCGCTAACCTGGACGAGGCTGATCTGACTGGTGCCAATCTGACCGGAGTGGTTGGAGCGAATCTCACTGGTGTGATTCTGGAATAGCTAGATCTTTACCGATGCTTCGTTTTGTTGTCTCCTTTTCCGGCCAAACAGAACGCCCCCAACGGGAAATCGGGTGGGCCGCCGGGTGGCAGGAAAGGCCACCGGCAAGGCGATGCGGAAACTGTTCAGGTAGATGACTTCCATGGTGAGGCAGGTATCTTAAGGTTGCCCAACTGCCTGTTACCCCTGTGAAACTAGGGGAAGAAAAAGGGCAGAAGAAAGGAAAAGCCCAGCCGAACAGGCCCCACAGTTCCCTGGGATACAGGCCACTGGCACCACAGGCAGTCCTGTCTCAGGGCCTTGTCACGGTGCTAGCGGGACTAAAATAGCGAGTGGTACAAAGATCGGAGGCAGGTCAGGGTTGAGATGGAATGGACGGTAGGAGGCTAGGTGTCTCTAATAATCAGGTGCCTCGCTATATTGACCGGGCTATTGGTGCTTTTTGTGATGACGGGTTGCAGTGGAAGGGCAACGATACAGGAAGAGGACCAGACCAGGAGTAATGATCGTACAGTACGGTCATCTCCAACCACGAAGCAAGTTTTGCCGAAAGGCACACCCTCTACCTTAGAGGTAAATCCGCCGACTGCGACACCTACGAGGACAGCGGTACCGTCGGCAACACCTACGCAAGAGGTAAATCCGCCGACTGCGACACTTACGAGGACAGCGGTACCGCCGGCAACACCCACGCGTTCGCCTGGTTTTGCCAAATTCGCACAGCCAACGAGGTTTGTTTCATCAAAAGATTATGGAGAGTTTGGCACAGGTTTGCGAACGGAATTTCAAGCCGCCGTGGACAATGAGTTTTCAGCCCTTGAAGAAAAGGCTGGAATCTCGGTTGCTGTCTACACTAATGGAAAACTCTGGACATATGCGACTGGAGAAGCGGATAAAGGCGTCGACATGACGGTTGAAACCCCACTGCTGATCAGTAGTACGTCAAAAACCTTTTTGTCGGCACTGATCCTGGCCCAGATTGAAAAAGGTCTTTACGAACTAACAGACCCCCTCGGAACAGTATTGGCAAATCATCCTGACTTTGCCTCATTCGCACCCGACAAGGTCAATCCGGACGTCACCATCGAGGAAATTTTGACGATGTCTTCTGGAATGGACGATTTTAGTTACAACATTGAAGGGAAGACCGCATCTTTCAAGCAACCTGTGTGGACTCCTTCCGATACGGTCAAGCTCATCCAATCCCCATTTTCGGCTCCTGGTACCTTCAAGTACAATGACACCAATGTCGTTCTCCTAGGCATCGTTGCGGAATTTTATGCCGGGAAATCACTGGCGGACTTGTATCGGGAGGCTTTTCTAACGCGATTGAACATGACGGCGGTCATATTGCCCGAAGAGGGCATTGCCTGGCATACGCAATTGTTTAACGACCCGGCCGACGACTTCACGTTACCCCGAATGGCCATGCCATATAGGGATGTGTCACCTTGGGGTGGAGCGGGATTCGGGAACATGATTCACACAGCTCCTTTCGAGCTTGGTTATTACCTTGGTGCGGTAGGCAGATTGCGTTACGGGTGTTGTGGAATTATTTCCACCCCTGAAAACGTGGCTCGATGGGCATATGAACTCTACGGGCCTAATGGATCCGCAATTTCAGTAACCGCCCGGGATCAGCTGCTTAATTCGTTTTCCGGGGCGCGTGTTCCTCCGTGGGGAGGAACGAATGAATCGTATGGATATTTTGCATCGAAGAGAACGTTTGACTTGCCGGATTCTACAATAATCACGGCCTATGGGCATCCTGGTGGTGGTGGCGGCTATGCCTCACTGATGCGGTATTCACCTGAACTTGACCTATCTATTTCAATACTGGCTAATTCTGAAATGAGCTTTCGAGGATCCTGCGGTCCGGAGAAACCAATGAATTGTATTGCGGCGGCCATTTTCGCGGCCTATTCTGTCGCGGAAGGCCGTTAACAGTTTTAGACGGGACAGTGCCAACGTGGTGATGGAGATGCCCGACAGACCGTGCTTGGTGTGCAATCCTTTGAGGGTAAACCGGGGCCATGGCAGCTGAAGACGCAGAGGCAACATAGATTGAAGAATCCCTGTTAGGCAGGAGGTGTTCTTCTTTACTGGCTTTGGCTTCGACAGCATATTAGATAACCCCTTCCCCTAGCCCGTCGGCTCTTGGGTATTGGAATCGAACAAGGTGGTAGCCGAAGCGTTGGCGGTATCTTTGGACAAGCCGTTGCCTTGGGCCATTGGCTTCTTCTTCACCAACCCAGAACTGAGTATGGAACTCTGGACGGTGATTGCAGGGATTTCAGGATTGGACGATTAAGGTGGCGTGGAGTGGTGGTTCAGCACTGTTGGTTTATATGGTCTTAAGGTTGTTTAACTGCCAGTTACCCTTGTGAAACTAGGCTGCCAGCAACACAATCAGCCCGCGTTCTCGGTGTAGTTTGACTCTCGAGCCTGTCTCCACCAACTCCAAACCTATAGCCTTCCCGCATCATCCTCGGATAGCAGAA
>JAYGEH010000184.1:0-4713 GCA_046582475.1 Rhodospirillales bacterium | reverse complement strand
CGGGCGCGGCCGGGCCGGCATCCGGAATTGCCGGTCGGGCCGAGCACCTGGCCCAGGAACAACCACTGGCCGACGCCAAGGTTCGGCGCGGCGTCGAAATGGGCGTATTGAGAATAAATCCAGAGCGCAATGCCACCGACGGCGCCGAGGGCGGCCGGGCGCGCATGGCGGCGGCCGACAAATATGTCAGCGGCTACGACATCGCCACCGAATACGGCTTCGGGCGCCGCGATCCGGAGACAATCCCCGAGCGTTTGCGTATTCACCAGGAATTGTGTGGTTGAATTTTTGACGCTTGGCGGCGCAAACCGGCAGATAACATCAATATTCTAATGTAACGGAGATTATTATGAGCCTGTTCAAATATAAGTTCCGCCCCCCCATATGGGCAAATACCCGATGGAGCAGGTGAAAAGGGTCGACAAGCCGACCACGCGCATCGATGAGGAAATCGTACCCAGGGTGCCCTTGCGCGCCGCATTCTTCACCCGCCCCTCGTTCGGCGACCTGGGCGAACGGGTGCAGAACGAGCGCAAGCGCTTCATGTCCAAACACCCCATCGGCCGCGCCATCGGCGCATCGCTAATGGCCAATGTCCCGTTGCAGGACGGCCCGGTAGCCGAAGACATCGCGCCCGGCACCGAGGACGCGGAAGAGATGATGAAGCATATCAAGTCGCTATGCTATTTCATGGATATCGACATGGTCGGCATCTGCGAAATTCCGGACTACGCCTGGTATTCCCACGACGGCGACGGCGAGGAGATTACGCCGGACCACAAATACGCCATCGTGATGATCATCGATCAGGGCTTTCAGACCATGGAAGGCGCCTCCGGTGACGACTGGATTTCGGGCACGCAAAGTTACCGGGCGTACCTGCGCGGCCAGGAAGTCGGCAACGTGGTCGCCAATTATATCCGCCAACTGGGCTATGGCGCCCGCTGCCATTCCTCGGCCAAGGGCCAGGTGCTGCAAATCCCCTTGATGCTGCTGGCCGGGCTCGGCGAATTGTCGCGCATCGGCGAATTGGTCCTCAACCCGTTCATGGGCCCGCGCATGAAAACCGCCGTGGTCACCACAAATCTTCCCATGACCTGCGACAAGCCGATCGATTTCGGGTTACAGCAATTCTGCGAAAGCTGCCGCAAGTGCGCCCGCGAATGCCCCTGCAACGCCATCCCGTTCGGCGACAAGATCATGTTCAATGGCTATGAGATTTGGAAGCCGGATGTGGAGAATTGCGCCAAATACCGGCTCACCAACTCCAAGGGCTCGGCCTGCGGCCGTTGCATGAAGACCTGCCCCTTGAACAAGGTGGTGACCGAGGACGGCCCCTTGATGCAGCGGGTGGCCAGCTGGCTCGGCATCAACGCCATGTGGCTGAAACCGATCCTCATCCCGATCGCCGTCAGGCTGGACGATTGGATGGGCGCCGGGAAAAGGGTGGCGGGACAAAAATGGTGGCTCGATCTGGAATACCGGGACGAAAAACTGGTGCTGGCGAAATCCAACGAGCGCGATATCGACGTCCACAAGAAATTGCCGAAGAACCTGACCACCGCCATCTACACCGCCGAGGACAATCCGCCCGGCGATTCCCGCGAAACCCACCTCCTCGACCGGCCGAAGGCGATGGCCAAGGGCGCCGAAGCCCTGCTGCCGGAAAACTCGCCCAAGAATATGCCCAAGCCGGCGGCCAAGGTGAAGGAGAGCCAAGCGGCGGAATAGGCCGGGTTGTGAAGCTCGCCGCCGCCCTGCTCGGACTATTGGCAGCGCTGGCGGCGCCCGCCGCGGCGGCGAAAGAGCTTGGCGCGCGCGACGGCCTTGTGGCCGCAGATGCACTCAGCCGGGAAACCCTGTGCGGTATCGGGCGCGGGCGGCGTTGCGATATTGCCCACGCCATCGCGCTCGGCCTGTTCGAGACCGGGCTCCGGCCCCGGTTCCCAGACAACGCCCAATGCCGGGATATCGATGAGCAATGGGCCATCGATTACAGCTACAAGCGTCCCCGGGAAGCCTATCATGGCGGCATCGACGTGCCGGCGCCCTTCGGCACGCCGATCATCTCCGCCGCCGCCGGCACCGTGGTCGCGATATCGGCCAGCCCGGACAGTTTTCGCGGGCGCGAAATCATCCTCCGCCACACACCGGATGATACCGGCATTCCATTATGGATTTATACCCAATACGCCCATTTCGACGCCGCGCCGGAATTCAAAATTGGCGAGCGGGTAAAAATGGGCCAAATCCTCGGCCCCACCGGTAATTCCGGGCGGCGGCCAAGGCGCGCCCAGCGGCGCGGCCGGGACCGGCAACGGCGCCCAGCCATCCATTTCGCCGTCTGGTTCTCGGAAAGCTCCAACTACGCCCTCCGCCGCAACAAAATCATCCCGGTGCGGGGCCGCTGGATGGACCCCAACGCCCTTTACCGGAATAAGCCGCCCTTCGATTCCGCCGCCATGAAGGCGCTGCCAAGGTCCGCAAAGAATATCCCCATCCCGGTCATGGTAGAGAGCGGCGAGGTTTTCCCGGCGAACAGCAAGCTGATCTGGCCCTACACATGCAAACGCCGATAAAAAGTGAAAAACAGGCCGCTATGTGGTAAAACCAGCGCCGATGATTCACCGAAGGAAAAGGATCGCCCATTGCTAAAGACGGTGCCACCCATCAACCGGGCCGGATGGCCGTTTATCGCCGTGTTCGCGGCGGTGGCCCTCGCCGCCGCCTGGGTTTGGCAGCCGCTGGGCTGGGCCGGGCTGGTCCTGACCCTCTGGTGCGCCTACTTTTTCCGCGATCCCGCCCGGGTGACGCCGGTGCGCGCCGGCCTGGTGATCAGCCCCGCCGATGGCGTTATCCAGTCCGTCGGCCCCGGCGAAGCGCCCATCGAGTTGAAAATGGAGGGTCCCCTCAACCGGATTTCGGTATTTATGAATGTGTTCGATGTGCATGTGAACCGCATGCCGGTGGCGGGCCGCGTCGAGGAAGTTCAGTACCGGCCCGGTAAATTCTTCAATGCCTCCCTGGACAAGGCCAGCGAACATAATGAGCGCCAAAGCATCCGCCTGATAACCGAAGGCGGCGAGCGCATCGGCGTGGTGCAGATCGCCGGGCTGGTGGCGCGGCGCATCAAATGCGATGTCGGGGCCGGCCAGGAGATGCGCGCCGGCGAACGCTTCGGCCTGATCCGGTTCGGCAGCCGCGTCGATGTCTATTTGCCGGCCACCATTCCGGCCATGGTCGCGCCCGGCCAGCGGGCGGTCGCCGGCGAGACCGTGATCGCCGATTTCCGCGCCCAGGAAGAACCAAGGGAAGGCGAGGTGCGCTGAATGTTCAGACCCCGCCGCGAGCGCCTGCGGGTGCTGTCCATCAACCGGATGATCCCCAACATCCTGACCATGCTGGCCTTGTGCGCCGGGCTGACGGCACTGCGCTACGGGCTCGAACAAAAATGGGAATTTGCGGTGCTGTCGCTGGTGGTCGCCGCCATCCTCGACACCCTCGACGGGCGCATCGCCCGCATCCTCAACGAAACCAGCAAATTCGGCGCCGAGCTGGATAGCCTGTCGGACTTCGTCGGCTTCGGCGTCGCCCCGGCATTGCTCTTGTATCTCTGGACCATGTCCGGCGCCGGGCCGCTCGGCTGGGTGCTGGTATTGTTGTTCAGCGTCTGTTGCGCCCTGCGCCTGGCCCGCTTCAATACGGTGATCGACGCGCCGGAACCGCCGGCCTGGGCCAAAAACTACTTTACCGGCGTGCCCGCCCCAGCCGGCGCCGGGCTGGTATTGCTGCCGATGATCCTGTCCTTCCAACTGGATTTGGCGTGGCTGCGCTCGCCTATATTGGTCGGCGCCATCATCGTCGTTGTCGCCTTCCTGTTGGTCAGCCGCGTGCCCACCTTTTCGTTCAAAAATTTCCGCGTCCAGCACCGCATGGTTCTTTACACCATGCTCGGGGTCGGTCTGTTGGCGGCGCTGTCGGTCAGCGCCCCGTGGCTGACCCTGACTCTCATTCTCGCCGCCTATATAATTTCGTTCCCGTCCGCGATTCGCTCTTTCCGGCGGCTCGAAGCCGAAGCCGATGAATTTCACAAACAAGGTGAAGGTGACACCGGCGATTTTGGCGGCACCGGCGTGGACAACGATAATCAGGCCGCGGAATAGAGCCCGGCGTCAAGGCGGCCCGGAATTCGCCCACCATGTGGAAGCCACCCGAACGCATCAAATATGATCCCGATCCCGGCCCGCCGCCGGATGCCGCCGAGGCTGCGTCGGCGCGCCTGTTCCGCCCCCTGGATATCGGACCGGTGCGATTGGCCACGCGCAGTTGGGTGCCGGCGATGGTGCCGTGGCGGGCCACGCCCGACGGGCTGGTCACCGATGATGTGCTGGATTGGTACGAACGCTTTGCCCGGGGGAGGCCCGGCGGGTTGGTGATCGAAGCCACCGGTATCCGCGATATTGCGTCCGGCCCGTTGCTGCGCATCGGCGATGACCGGTTCATTCCGGGATTGGCGAAATTGGCCGAGCGGGTGCATCAGGCCAGCCACGGCGAAACCCGGCTGTTCATCCAGCTTCTCGACTTCCTGGCCATCCGCCGGCGCCCCGAGCGGAGCCGGTATCTGAACGAATTTCTGGCCATAACCGACGCCCACCGGGCGGCCTTGAAGGGCGGCGACGGGCCGGAAGCCCATATTCGCGCCGCCCTCGCCGC
>JAYGEH010000167.1:0-4157 GCA_046582475.1 Rhodospirillales bacterium | reverse complement strand
CAACCTAAAGGCCCGGTCAACCGTTTCCATTTCTGAATCAGTCGGTATATCAGGACCGAGGCTTGCCATTTCCATCTCACGAAAGTCCATGACTGCATGATAGGCGGCCGCCCACGGCTTATCCTTCACGGCCTCAACGGCGTCATCAATCAACGACTGTATTTCCGGAGGAAACATCGCATAGGCGGATTTGCTCTTGGGCAAGGTGAACTTCGCGGCGGTCATTGGCAGTCCTTCCCGAATATCTCTTCAGCGGATTCTCCGCCTCCCTTCCTGACGAGCGAGTATATCAAATAGATGCCCCGCCACTACCTGCGGTAGGGCCGAGTTGGCCGGCGACCGACGACCTACGTGATGACGATCTGCGTGAAAGTGGCCTCGTTTTCAGAGCACCTCAAGGCACTCCCACCCACCGGCATCACAATTTCTTCTTTCGGCTAACTCCGAACGTTCAAAGTGACTACGGAGATGTCCATTCTCGGGTAAACCACATAAATCGGCCCCGCCCTAAATGGGGAGGACGGGGCCAGGGAGGCTATGCCCGATCTTAGTTATTCGGGAGCCTTCGTCTCTGGCCTGTAGATCAAAGTAAGTTGCCTGCCCGGTGGTATTGGTGCACGATTAGCCTTGTCGCAGGGACTCAAATGGGAAATCCCGGAGAAGACGGAAGGAGCACGATGACGACCCTCGACGAACGCCTCGCACGCGACGACATCGTCATTATGGACGGCGGCGTCAGTACCGAAATCCAACTACAGGGCGTTGGCATGGACTCCAAGGTCTGGAGCGGCGTGGCCCACATGGAGCACCCCGACGTCGTCCGCAAGGTGCACGAGAGCTACATCCGCGCCGGCGCGGAGGTGATCACTGCCAATACCTTTGCCACGACGCGCCACGTGCTCGAAGCCAAGGGCCTCGGTGAGCAGTTCGAGGAGATCAATCGGCGTGCCGTCGAGATCGCCCGGGAGGCCCGCGACAACGCGGCCCAGGGCGACGTCTGGATCGCCGGGTCGATCGCCAGTACGTTGGATTTCGATCATGGCCAAGGGTCGTCGCGGGGCGAGGCCGTGCTGCAGAACTATCGCGACCAAGCGGCGATATACGCCGAGGCCGGGGTCGACCTGATCGTGCTCGAGATGATGATCGATATTGAAGGTTCGATCCCCTGCGCCGAGGCCGCCGTTGCGTCGGGCCTGCCGGTCTGGGTCGGATTTAGCGCCTCGCTCAGGGACGGCGCTGTCATCGGCTATCACGAAGGCGATCCCGAAGGGCTACCGGTCGTCGATTTCGCAGAGATCGTCGACGCCATACTGGCCATCGGGGGCGATGCGGCCGGCGTCATGCACAGCCTTATTGATTCGATAGCCCCGGCTTTGGAAGTGCTGGCCGATCGCTTCGAGGGGCCCAGGTTCGCCTATGCCGAAACCGGCCAGTGGCAAAGCCCCGACTGGATTTTCGAGCAGGTCGTCTCACCCGACGACTACGCCACTGTGGTAGAAGGATGGGTGAAGGAACAAGGTGTCCAGATCGTCGGCGGCTGCTGCGGCACTGGCCCCGAGCACATCCGGGCCCTGACTTCGCGGTTTGCCGGTTGTTGACGGAATATTTGAAGGCGGGAATACGCACGTAGCTACCTCACAGGGACTACACTCATTTGACCTTCCCTACAGAAGGCGGCGCTCGAACGACCATGGTCGAAATATTCCTCGTGATCTGGAAAAAAGGCGACGACGGCGACTGGTACTTGCGCCGCGATATTTGGAACTCGGTCGCCTAGGCGTGATATCGGATCAGAACCTTGGGCTGCAGCGACTGGAGTGAGTGATGGCGACAACTGAAATAGCTGAAGCAGCCGGTGAGATCGCATTCGACATGGCGGGCGCCAGGCAAGGCGCCCTGAATATTCTTCGCAACTGCGCACATGTGGCCACCGGTGATCGCGTGCTGATCGTCGGGGAAAGCGGTGGCCGGGCGTTTTTTGACCCACAAGTGTGCAGGATCGTGGCGGATGTCGCTACGTCCATTGGTGCCCATACCGAGATTGTGATGGCGCCGGAAACAACCGGCCCAGAAGAGTTTCCGGCATCGATAGTCAGGGCGATGGGGCAAGTGGATCACACGATTTTCTTTTCCCGGATTGGCGATCAGGTTCGGTTCATGGATCTGCCGGGCACGGGCACCAAGACCATGTGTTACACCCATGATGCCGGCTACCTTGATGACGACTTTTCACGGGTGCATCACGGTCTGTTCCTGGATGTCCTGGATCAATTGATGGACCGCATCAAAGCGGTTCGGCACGTCAGAATCGTATGTCCCGCGGGAACCGAACTCAACGGCGAGCTGACACCGGACGCACTCGGACCCGAAGAGTCGGGCAAAGTAGCGACCGAATTCTCGGTCAATCTGTTTCCCGTCATGATTTTTCCGCCGTTGTCCTGCGCCGCCATGTCCGGGCAGTTGTGGCTTGGCAATTGGCTTACGAACACCTCGACAACCGCCTATGACGACAGCGTCGTCATGATGGATGCGCCGGTATTCGCGCAAGTACACAAGGGATTGATCACCCGTTTCGAGGGTGATGCCGACGAAACTGGAAAAATCGAGCGCCATTTCAAGCGGTTTGAAGACCAAATCGGCAATCAGGCCTATGCCGTTAATTCCTGGCATACGGGGATCTACCCGAAAACGTTCTATCGCGGCGACCCGCTGGCGAATGTGGAGAAATGGCTCGATCTAGTCTACGGCAGCCCCCGTTTTACCCATTTTCACGTGTGTGGCCGCGATCCCGGCGAAATTGCCGTCTCCATTTATGATGCAACGATCTTCTTCGACGACGAACCATGCTGGACGGCGGGCCAGTTTTCGTTCCTTGAGCGACCTGAGGTCCGGGGACTACTTGATCGATACCCCTGTTCGCCCAACGGTTTCGGGATGTGCTGGAACATCGGAGTATAGTTCGAGATCGCCGGCCCGCGACCGTCAATGGGATAGGATCTGACTCAGGAACAGCTTGGTGCGGTCGCTCTTGGGCGCCGAGAAGAACTCGTCGGGCGGCGCCGATTCGACGATGCGGCCTTCGTCCATGAACACCATCTCGTTGGCGACGGTGCGGGCAAAGCCCATTTCATGGGTCACCACGATCATGGTCATGCCGCTCTCGGCCAGGTCGATCATGGCGTCCAGCACCTCCTTGATCATCTCGGGGTCAAGCGCCGAGGTCGGCTCGTCGAAGAGCATCACCTTGGGCTCCATGCACAGCGCCCGGGCGATGGCCACGCGCTGCTGCTGTCCGCCCGAGAGCTGGCTCGGATATTTGCGCGCCTGCTCGGGGATCTGCACCCGCTCGAGCAACCTCATGGCGAGGACGTCGGCTTCGTCGCGGGACATGTGGCGAGCCCGGCGGGGACCGAGGGTGCAGTTCTCGAGCACCGTCAGGTGGGGAAACAGATTGAACTGCTGGAACACCATTCCTACTTCGAGGCGGACCGCCGCGATGTTCTTGGTGTCGTCGTCGAGTTCGATACCGTCGACGATGACGCGGCCCGATTCGTGCTCCTCGAGGCGGTTGATGCATCGGATCATGGTCGACTTGCCCGAACCGGACGGCCCGCAGACGACCACCCTCTCGCCCTGGCCGACCGTGAAGTTGATGTCCTTCAGGGCCTGAAAGTTGCCGAACCACTTGTTGACGTTCTCGAGTCTGATCATCGTTTCGCGCTCCCACCGAAGGACAACGGCGCCCGGACCTTGGGCTGGTTTGCACCCGCCATCAACTGAGACTCCGGCCCATGCGGCGTTCCAGCCAGCGCGACGCCAGCGACAGGCTGAAGCAGATTACGAAATAGACCACCGCGATGAAGATCCAAATTTCGAACACCTTGCGAGTCGAAATCGCCACCTGGCTGCCGGTGTATGTCAGATCCTGAATCGAGATCAACGACACCATGGAGGAATCCTTGACCAGGGATATGAATTGCCCGGCCAGTGGGGGGAGGATATTGCGCAGCGCCTGGGGCAGGATCACGTCCCTCGATACATTGAACCGCGAAAGCCCCACGGCGCGCGCCGCCTCCCATTGCCCCTTGTGGATGGATTGCACGCCGGCGCGGACGATCTCGGTGATGTAAGCCCCCTCGAACATGGCCAGGACGATG
>JAYGEH010000132.1:0-18720 GCA_046582475.1 Rhodospirillales bacterium | reverse complement strand
AGCGCCACCGTCTGGCCCTTGATACGCCATATGCAGCCAAGCCGGTCGCACATGGGATTGGTTAGGGATGGGGGATGGTCCAGATTTGCGCCGGAACGGCGGCCGATGACGTGGCTGTCCGCCGCCGTAAGGCCAGTCCGGCGCAACCAGATATCCTTGGAAAACCTGGCCCTGTGGCGCGAGGATAGGATGATACGGCCATCCTCGGGAAGCAGCGCGAACAGTCGCCCCCTGCCATCGATCAGGAGATCGGGCTGGCGCACCATGAGCAGGGACGCCAGGCCCAAACCAATACCGATGGTGCCCAGATAGCGCCACTTCCGGCGCCAGAGACAGAGCCACAATCCGCCCAGCGCCAGGGCAATCAAACCGGCCACCGGCATCGCCCGGACGGCAATCACCGCCGCCTCCTGGGCGGCGACCAATTGGGCGATGCCGATGACCGCGTCGATTCCCCAGCCCATGGCACCAAGCGCCAGATTTTCCAGACCGAGCGGCATCAGCAGCATGCCCAATATTGCGAACGGCATGATCCACAGGCTGGCATTGGGCACGGCGAGCATATTGGTGGCCAGGCCGAGCACCGCGATGCGGTTGAAGTGATGCACCGCGAAGGGCGCAGTTGCCAGCGTGGCGATCACCGATGTGAAGGCGATACCGGCCAGATACAGCAGGGCGCGCTTGCGCCAATTGCTTTCGGTGCGCGACGCCATTTCCCTGCCCCACTTTTCCCAGGCGCGATCAGGGCGATGACGGCGGCAAAGGACATCTGGAAGCTGGGGCCGAGCATGGCATCGGGCTGAATGAGCAATATGACGAAGGCGGCAATGGCCACCAGCCGCATGGATATTCCCTGGCGGTCGAATATCACGGCGATCAAGATCAAGCCGATCATGACGAAGGCCCGTTGCGTCGGCACCGTGGCGCCGGCCAGCATCGTATAGAAAAAGGCGCCGCCGATGGCGAATAACGCCGCCCATTTCTTAATCGGATAGGTGAGTGCCAGGGCTGGCACCAACGCCAGTATGGCGCGCAGGCCAAAGAACAATAGCCCCGCCACCAGCCCCACATGGAGGCCCGAAATCGCCAACAGGTGGGCAATGCCGGAATCCCGGAAGGCCTGCAAAACCGGCTTCGAGATGGCGCTGCGGTCGCCGGTAATCAACGCCGCCGCGACGGCGCCGGCGTCACCACCGATCACGGCACGGATGCGTATGGACAATCGTTGCCGCATCTGCTGCCAGCGCTGGCCGAGGCTGAGGCCCGCTGGTCCGGCACCATCCCCGGCGCTGGCGATTTTTTCGGCGGCCCCGAAGGCAAATCCGGTCGCGCCGATGCCGGCAAAATAAAGCCGCCGCTGGAAATCAAAAGCGCCCGGCATAACCGGTGGTGGCGGCGGACCGATACGGGCCCGCATGCGCACCCAATCGCCGGCCAGGATATTCTGTGTTTTGCGCCGCAGTCTGATGCGGACCCGCTCGGGCGTCGCGCCGGGCCCAAGGCCGGCGATACGCACCCGCTCCAAGGTCAGGCGAGCCCCATCGGTGAATAATTCGGCGCGCGATACCTGGCCGGTTACCGATGTCGGGCCGATCTGTCGCGTCAATATGGTATGGCGGGCATCGAAGGTGCGCCACGCGGCGGCCGTAAAACCCAGCGCCATGGCTGCGGCAGCGATGGCGATGGGCAATAATCCATGCCGCCGGCGGGCCGAAAACAGTCCCAATATGGCGAGCCCCAGGACCGACGGGCCGATCCATGGCAGCGGCTCGGCTGCAAGTCCGAAATAGAGCCCGGTGCCGGCGCCGAGAAATACCGGAAGCCACAACAGCCAGCGATCCCGTTCAGCGAACAGGGCGCCGCCGATGGCATCGCTTATGCGGAATACAATCGGCATCCGTGCCCCCAACAACCCAGGCGCAGCCTAAACGTCCGGCGCGGTCCGGACAATCTCTGGTAATTGCCGCCGGGGGATGCTACAAACTGCCCGGCCCGGGCACCAAGGGCTATTTTTTATTCAATGAAATCAATGTGTTGAATGCCATGAAACCGGTTGTCACCCGCTTTGCCCCCTCGCCCACCGGGTTCCTGCATATCGGCGGTGCACGGACAGCACTGTTCAACTGGCTATTTGCCCGCCATTACGGCGGCAAATTTTTGTTGCGCATCGAAGATACCGACCGCAAGCGCTACACGGGCGAGGCCGTGGAGGCGATCTATGGCGGACTCAAATGGCTGGGGCTGGATTGGGATGAAGAACCGGTGTCCCAGTTTGCCAGGCGCCAGCGTCACCAGGAGGTTGCGCAAGACTTGCTCGTCACCGGCGGCGCCTATCGCTGCTACTGCTCGCCCGAAGAACTGGCCGAAATGCGCGCGCGTGCCCGCCAAGCCGGAACCAGCCAAATCTATGACGGACGCTGGCGTGACCGCGACCCGTCCGATGCGCCGGAGGGGGTCGATCCGGTGATACGCTTGCAGGCACTGCAGTCCGGCGAGACCGTTATCGAAGACAAAATTCAGGGCACCGTCCGGGTCGCCAACGACCAGCTCGACGACATGATATTGTTGCGCGCCGACGGCACGCCCACATACATGCTAGCGGTTGTGGTCGACGATCATGATATGGACATCAGCCACGTCATTCGCGGCGACGATCATCTCACCAACACGTTCCGTCAGGCGCAAATCTACGGCGCCCTCGGTTGGGACCTGCCGGCCTTCGCGCATATGCCCTTGCTGCACGGCAGCGACGGCAAAAAACTTTCCAAGCGCCATGGTGCGCTCGGTGTCGAAACCTACCGGGACGATGGCTTCCTGGCGAACGCAATGAACAATTACCTGTTGCGGCTTGGCTGGTCGCACGGCTCCGATGAAATCATCAGCCGCACCCAGGCCATCGAATGGTTTGATCTGGATGCCATCGGACGTGGCGCCGCGCAATTCGATATGGACAAACTGACCAGCCTCAATGGCCACTACATTCGCCACTCCAATGATCAGGATTTGCTCGATCTGGTGCGCCCGAAACTGGAAGATTTGCTCGGATACCCTGTCGAATATGATGCGCTTCAACGCCTCAAAATCGGATTATCCGGTTTAAAGGAACGCGCGAAAACAATCAACGAACTATCTGAAAATGCAATGTTTTACGTTAGAAAACGTCCCCTACCTGTGGATAACAAGGCGCGGAAATTACTTGACGAGCAGGGCCGCCGCATGGTCGATATAGCCCGCGGCGAATTGGCGGGCATTTCAAATTGGTGCCTGGATGAGCTGGAAAGAAGCATCCGCGAGGCGGCGGCGGTGCGGGACGAAAACCTGGGCAAGCTGGCGCAGCCGTTGCGCGCCGCGCTAACTGGATCAAACGTGTCTCCCGGAATATTCGAAGTCATGGAAATATTGGGGCGGGAAGAAACTCTGGGCAGATTGGACGATGCAACGTCCGCCCCGCAATGACGGGCAACGACCGAATGCGCGCAAATATATAAGTCACGCGTTAATCTGAATATATTGATTATTGAGGGAAATCGTCTCATGGCCGAGAAAGACCAACGCAATTCAGAATCCTTCACCCTGACCAACAATACCACCGGCGAAGAATTCGAACTTCAGGTCCTTGGCGGCTCTCTGGGTCCAAAGGTCATCGACGTGCGGCGGCTCTATGCCGATACCGGATACTTCACCTACGATCCAGGTTTTACTTCTACCGGAAGTTGCGAATCCAGCATTACCTATATCGACGGCGATGAAGGCATATTGCTGTATCGCGGCTATCCCATTGACGCCCTCGCCGAACATTCGGATTACACCGAAATTTGCTATTTGCTTCTGTATGGGGAATTACCGAACAAAGCCGAAAAAGACAAATTCGATCACGACATCACCTACCACACCATGTTGCACGAGCAGCTTAACCAGTTTTACCGGGGTTTCCGTCGGGATTCCCATCCGATGGCCATTATGTGCGGGGTTGTCGGCGCCCTTTCGGCCTTTTATCACGACAGCCTCGATATATCGGACCCCTGGCACCGGATGGTGGCGTCTTACCGGATGATCGCGAAAATACCGACCGTCGCGGCGCAAGCCTACAAATATTCCATCGGTCAGCCCTTCATCTACCCGCGCAACGATCTGACCTATGCCGAGAATTTTCTGTATATGATGTTCGCGACACCGGCCGAGAATTATGAAATCAACCCGATATTGGGCCGCGCCATGGACCGCATCCTGATCCTGCATGCGGATCACGAGCAAAACGCCTCGACCTCTACTGTCCGGCTGGCCGGGTCCAGCGGCGCCAATCCTTTTGCCTGCATCGCCGCCGGTATCGCGTCTTTA
This sequence comes from Rhodospirillales bacterium, assembly GCA_046582475.1. Taxonomy (GTDB): domain Bacteria; phylum Pseudomonadota; class Alphaproteobacteria; order Rhodospirillales; family UBA2165. The sequence goes on along the minus strand of JAYGEH010000132.1, from coordinate 14,382 downwards.
TGGGGGCCAGCCCATGGCGGCGCCAATGAGGCGGTGCTCAACATGCTGCAGGAGATCGGCGAAAAGAAAAATATTCCCGAATTTATCGCCAAGGCCAAGGACAAGGATGATCCGTTCCGGCTCATGGGTTTCGGCCACCGGGTCTATAAGAACTTCGATCCGCGCGCCCGGGTGATGCAGGAAACCTGCCATGAAGTCTTGAGCGAGTTGGGCGTCACCGACGAGCCGTTGCTGGAGCTGGCCATGGAGTTGGAGCGTATCGCCCTCGAAGATGATTATTTCGTGGAGCGCAAACTGTATCCCAATGTGGACTTTTATTCGGGCATTATCTTCCGCGCAATGGGCATCCCCACATCCATGTTTACGGTGCTGTTTGCGGTGGCCCGCACGGTCGGCTGGATCGCCCAGTGGAACGAAATGGTCGAGGACCCAAGCCAAAAAATTGGCCGCCCGAGACAGCTTTATCTCGGCCAGACCGAACGCAAATTCGTGCCCGTCGACAAGCGCGGCTGACGATTTTCACTAGCCGGTTTTCGAACCGGCGATGATATCCAAAACCACCTTGGCCGCCGCCGCCGCTGGCGATAATGCCGCCGGGTGCAAGCTTTCCATGGCCGCCTTAAAGCGCTGGGTTTGACGGACGGCCGCATCGCCGCCGTTCAAAAGCGCGGCGACAGCGCTAGCGATCGGGTACGCCCGGCAATTTTCCAATATGAATTCGGGCACCGCTTCTTCGCCGAGGGCCACATTGACCAAATGCACATGTTCGCCCTTGACCAGAACATGCGCCAATTTGTTGGTGAGCCAATTAAACCGGTAGGCAACCACATGCGGGACCCGGGCGGCGGCAAGCTCCAACGCCACGGTTCCCGATGCCGCCAGCGCTGCATCCGAGGCGGCGAAACCATCAAACTTTTCCGCCTCGCCGGTGACGATCAACGGTGGCTGCGGCCAATGGGAGATTTCAGATCGTAAATATTGGCTGACATGTTCAACCGTCGGCATGATCGAGACCAGGCCGGGATGATCGGGCGCAATATTCGCCATCACCTCTTTAAATATGGGCATCAGGCGGCGGACCTCACCGGTGCGCGAGCCGGGCAACAGGCAGAGCAATATCGCATCCGGCGGAATTTTGTGGCGCATCCGGAACGACTTGCCGTCGCCATCGCCGGCGCCGCTTTCCAGGACCGGATGGCCGACGAAGGTGGCCGCTAAGCCGTGCTTGGTGAAATAGGGCGGCTCAAAAGGCAACAGGGTCAGGACGTGATCCAGATAGCCCGCCATTTTCCTGGCGCGGCCGGGTTTCCACGCCCACACCGATGGCGCCACGTAATGCACCAGCGGGATGCCCTGGCCGCGCAGCCGTTTGGCGATCCTTAGGCAAAAATCGGGCACATCGATGGTTACCAGCACATCCGGCCGCGCGGCCAGAATATCATTGGCGGTTTCGCGAATTCGGCGCAACAGCACAGGCAGTCTGGGCAGCACTTCGGCCAGGCCCATGACGCTCAATTCGGCGATCGGGAACCGGCTTTGCAGACCCTCGGCGCCCATGTGCACGCCGCCGATACCGCGGAAGGCGATGCCACTGCCGGATTGTTCTTTGAGCGCCGCCATCAGACGCGCGCCCAGTCGGTCGCCCGATGGCTCGCCGGCGATCAGGTAAACCAGTGGCCGCGGTCTGGCGTCGCCATTATCCGGTCTGGTCACTTGCGTTCACTCCGATTACGAACAATCCGGCCTGATCGGCTTTTTGCACCGTGGCTTCCATATCCAGCACCAAGGTGGCGCCGGCTTCGACGGCAATCCCGGCGAGGCCCGCGCGGGCGGCGTTTTCGACGGTGGCGGCGCCGATGGTGGGCAAATCGATGCGGGTGTCCTGATCCGGCTTTTTCATTTTGACAAGGACGCCGCCCGGCTGGCCCGCAAATCGGCCGGCAAAGCGCTCGATCATGGCATCGGTGCCTGCCACCGTTTCACGCTCGGTGACGATCGCATCTCTGACAATGACCCCCTGACCGATATCCTCGGCGCCCAATTGGCGCGCCGCTTGCTTGCCAATGGCGATATCGCGAAGCTCGGATTGGCCGGGAGCAACGGCGCCGAAGACGCCTTCGGGGGCCAGCAATCCCGCCACCAGCTCGTCCGCCCCCTTGACCGTAAAGCCTTCTTTTTCAAGCTGTTCGGCGATCGCCGACAACAGGCTGTTGTCACCGAACATGCGCCGCCCGATCCTGGCGATTAACTTAGCGCCATAGGCATCTGGTTTCAATTCGGAAATCTTTGGCCGTTTGATGCGTCCGGCCAAAACGATCTCAGACACATTTTCCCGCTTCAGCGCCGCCACGGTTTTGCCGCCGGAGCCAAGCGGAATCCACTCGTGAGGCACGCCGGAGACCAGATCGGGGTCGGCCTGGCCGGTAAAGGCGACCACGAAATAGTCCCGCCCGGAGGTCCGGCAAAGTTCGATCAGGCGCCTCGGCAGATCGCCGCCGCCCGCCAATATCCCGAGCTTAGGCAGCATCCTCAAGCAGCGGCTGGCAAATAGAGCGCGACGAATCGGCGCCGGTAAACTCGACGATTTCCATCACCGGCTCGACGCCCTCGAACAGTTCCGAAACGTCGGCGAGGCGTTCCTGGAGGGTGCCTTCCGGGGCGAAGATCAAGCGGTAGGCGCGGCGCAAATCGTGAATATCCTCCCTGGAAAAGCCGCGCCGTTTCAAGCCAATCAGGTTCAGGCCCGACAAATGGGCGCGGTTGCCGAACACCGAACCATAAGGAATGACATCGTTTTCAACCCCCGACATACCGCCGACCATGGCGTGGCGGCCAATGCGCACATACTGATGCACCGCCGATAGGCCGCCGATGATAGCCCATTCGCCGATCTGCACATGGCCGCCGAGGGTCGCGTTGTTGACCAGGATCGAGTGGTCCCCAATCTGGCAATCGTGGGCCACGTGGGCACCGATCATAAACAGGCAGCCGTCACCGATCCTGGTGATCATGCCGCCGCCTTCGGTACCGGGGTTCATGGTGACATGTTCACGGATCACATTATCGCTGCCGATCTCAAGGACCGACGGCTCGCCGTTATATTTCAGATCCTGAGGATGATGACCGACCGAGGCGAACGGGAATATTTCCGTTCCGCCGCCGACCTTGGTGCGTCCCGCCACCACCACATGGGCGTGCAAAACCACGCCATCGCCCAAGGCGACACCGGGGCCGATGCTGCAATAGGGGCCAATTCTGACGCCGGTGCCCAATTGGGCCTTTTTGTCAATAATCGCCGTAGGATGAATTTCGCTCATGGATCAACAATCATTGCGGTGAAATTTGCGTCGGCGACAGTGACGCCATCGACGGTGGCTTTGCTCTCGAATTTCCAGACGGAACCGCGCCCTTGTTTCTTTTTGACATGGATATTGAGAACGTCGCCGGGGACAACCGGTTTACGAAAACGCGCATTTTCAATGGAAATTAAATAGACCAGCCGGTCCTCGGTATCCTCGCCCATGGAAACAACGACCATGGCCGCCGCCGTCTGCGCCATGGCTTCGACAACCAATACGCCGGGCATAACCGGATGCCCGGGAAAATGGCCCGGGAAAAACGGCTCATTGATGCTAACGTTTTTTATACCGACGGCGCTTTCCCCTGGAACGATATCGCGGACCTTGTCGATAAGAAGGAACGGATAGCGATGCGGCAGCATCTGCATAATACGCTCGATATCCAACACCGTTTGTTCTTTTTGAGGCCGATTGGTATCCATCAGCGATACCCCCTTGTCATTTCTTGCGGAGACGTTTGATCGCGGCCAAATTGCGCCAATGCTCGGTCGACTTGATCGCCGGAAAACCGGCAACCGTCATGCCCGCCGGTATATCTTTGGTGACGCCGCTTTTGGCGGCAATCCTGACTCCATCGCCGATAACCAAATGACCGGCGATACCGGACTGACCGCCAATCATCACATAATCACCCAATTTGGCGCTGCCCGATATGCCCACCTGCGCGGCGACCAGACAACCCCTGCCCAGCTCAACGTTATGTGCGATTTGGCAGAGATTATCAATCTTCGTACCAGTGCCGATAATGGTGTCGGGTCCGGCGCCCCGGTCCACCGCCGTATTGGCGCCCAGCTCAACGTCATCTTCGATGACAACGGTACCAAGCTGCGGGACTTTTTCGTGTTTCGGCGCTCCGGGCGCGAAGCCAAACCCGTCCTGCCCAATTCTCACACCCGGATGCAAAACCACGCCCGATCCGAGCGTACAACAAATCAAAGTGCAGTTTGGACCGATACGGCAGGCCGCGCCCAAACGCACGCCTTTGCCAAGGACCGTATATTCGCCGATGCGGCAACCGTCGCCGATGATGCAATCCTCGCCGATGACGGCGCCCTGCATCAACACCACATCTTCACCGATGCGGGCGGAGGGTGCGACGATTGCCTGTCCCGGCGCGCGCCCGGCAACCGGCGCCGCCGGATAAAACAACTGCGCTACTTTGGCATAACCGCGATAGGGATCGGGCGTTACCAATAATACCGCCTTCGGCGGCGCCAGGGGAACCAGGTCGGAGGCAACGACAATGGCGCCCGCATTGCTGCCCCGATAGGCGTCCATGTAACGCCGGTTATCGATAAAGCTGACATGTTCGGGCCCGGCCAGCGCCAACGGCATCACGTCCACGAATGGAAGTACCGCAGACGGCGCACCGGCAACTTCGGCGCCGGCCGCGCTGGCCAGTTCCGCCAGGTCGAATGGGCCCGCCCTTTCAAAAAACCGGGCGTCCGCCATTAATTATTTATCACGCTTGGGGAGAACATCGGGAATTTTGAAACTTGGAGCATTCTTGTCGAGCTGCGCCAGAACCAATTTTGTTATGTCCAAAAATGCAGCAGTAACCAGGACTTCGCGTTTTCGGAGCACCAGCGTGAAATTGTGTTTTTTGGTCACATCGACCAGGGCCTTATTCAACGCTTTTTCAAACGCCCGGGTGGTGAACACCCGCAGGCGGTTGAATTCCTGGTTTCGCCGCTGGACCTTTTTTTGCAGCGCGAGTTCCTTCCGACGGAAGAGCTTGATTTCCTGCTCGAACGCGGCCGGCGACAGGATGACCCGTTGCTTCTGCAAATCTTCATTGGATTTGCGCAGGTCCTGCTCTTCGCTTTTTATTTCGGCTCGGAATTTTACACGCCGGCTATCGATTTGACGGGCGATGTCTTTGCTCATGAGCGACGTTTGGGTCAAACGCACAATATTGAGCACGCCCAACTTGATCTGCACCGAATTTTCCTGGGAAAAGGCTGGACCAATAAGGAAATGCGCCGCCAGGACAAGCGTGAATACAACGACCGCAAACCGATGGTATGACATGAACTAAAACCTTGTTCCGAAGTTTAACCTGATGGTTTCCTTGATATCGACGCTGTCTTTCAACAATGGAACACCGAAATCCACATTCACTGGACCAAACGGCGAAACCCAGCCAAATCCCATGCCGGCGGAAGCGCGCAGATTGCCGGTGTCGGAAACATCCGAATTGGATGGATTGATGCTGCCGAGGCTGCCCATATCGGTGAACAACCGTCCGGATACGCCCAATTCATCGGGCAAACCAAGGGGCAACTGCAATTGCAGAGATGCATTATACATCCATTCACCGCCGAGCGCGTCTTTGGTCAACCTGTCGCGTGGCCCGGCGCCGGCCGTCGCAAATCCGCGCAAGCCCTCGCCACCGAGGAAGAACCGGTCAGAAATTTGCACATCTTCGCCGAGACCGTAAATGTACCCGGTGCGGCCCGTCAACGACAGCACCCAATCCTTGGCCGGCGAATAAAATTGTGCAGCTTGCACGACATTTTTCAAATAGCGGACGGTCCCGCCGATACCGGCCAATTCGTTGCGCATGCGGGCAACGAAACCGTCCGTTGGGTTCAACCGGGAATCTCGGAGATCGTATTCGAGAATATGAGCAAATTTGGAAACGTATCTTTCCCGCTCCTGCGCCTTGATCAGCTCCGACGCGTTGGAAGCGACGTTCTTCACTTCCGCGAACTCAAAGGTGTATTGCAGGCTTTGCCGCAAATCCTCGCTCAAGGGGTAGCCAAGTCTGACGCCAACTCCGGTACGCCGCGAATCCAGCGACTGGGTGTCCTGTAAATCGGTGGCGGTATGGAAGATATCGAACCCGGCCGATACTTCCCGGTCAAGAAAATACGGTTCCGTGAAAGCCAGATTGAACGTTGTTTTCTGCGCTGCAAGGGAGGTGTTCAACGATATGCGTTGGCCGCGCCCAAGCAGATTTCTTTCCTTGATGCCAAGATCGATCAGCGGGCCGGAATCGGTGGCAAAGCCTACGCCGATGCTCAACGAGCCGGTGGATTTCTCTTCCACTTCCACTTTGACAATGGCCTTGTCCTCGGCGCTTCCGGGCACGTTTTCGATATTAACATTACTGAAATAATCCAGATCACGGATGCGCTTTCTGGACCGGCGAACCTTGGCCGCGTTGAAGGCGTCGCCTTCGGCCACCTGCATCTCGCGGCGAATAACTTTGTCGGAGGTTCGCACATTGCCAACAATTTCGATGCGCTCCACAAATACCCTGGGCCCTTCGCTGATATCGTAGGTTACGTTGATGGTCCGATCGCCGCGGTCGCGGTTTACCCGCGGGCGGACCTCGACAAAGGCGAAGCCAAGGGTCCCGACCGCATCGGTGATATCTTCAACGGATTTGTCAATTTTCCGATTGTCGTACCAGTCTTCGGATTCATATTCGATCAATTTGGCCAAATCGTCGCCATTGACACCGCGAATGCCGACAGCGATATCGGATATGCCGAACTTATAGCGTTCCCCCTCCTCGACCGTGAAGGTCAAAAAGAAGGCGGACCGGTCCGGGGTCAATTCGGCGACTGCCGATACGACGCGAAAATCCGCGTAGCCATCGTTCAAATAATGTTGCCGCAGCAATTCCCTATCGAACGTAACGCGGTCCGGATCATAGGTATCATCGCTGGAGAAGAAGCGGTAAAAAGCCGTTTCCTTGGTGCGGATCACGTCGCGGAGATCGGAATCGCTTTCCTCCCTATTGCCGATAAAATTGATTTTTTCGACCTTGGTCAACGGCCCTTCCTCAATCTCGAATACCAGGTCAGCCCGGTTCTGATCCAGGCGAATGACTTTCGGATCAACCGTCGCGGCAAACCGGCCATTGACCCGGTAGACATCCAGAATGCGTTTCACATCCTGTTGCACCTTGGTCCGTGTGAAGACGACGCGCGGGCGCAAGGTTACTTCTTTTTGCAGCAACTCATCCTCAATGCGGAGATTGCCCTCGAACGCAATGCGGTTGATGACCGGATTTTCGACCACCCGGACAATCAATTTTTGCTGAACGCGCGAGATCGCCACATCGGCGAACAAGCCCGTTGCATAGAGACTTTTCAGCGATTGATCGATGCGCCTGGGATCGAAGGTGTCGCCTCTTTGCAGCAACAGGTAGGAGCGAACCGTGTCCGGTTCAATTCTTTGGGTCCCCTCGACAATAATTTCGCCCACCACATTGCCACGGGTCTGCGCCACCGCGTAATCCGGAATGGTCATGGCGAAAAAAGTCAGGGTCGCAAAATATAGGCCCCAAACACGAAACAAAACGCAACTCCCAGCAAAACGTATTAATTAAACCTGATTCAAGTAAACCGGCACTAGGTGAAGAGGCTGCTGATAAACTCAAAAAACTTCAGATGAACAAGATCATTCCAGGTGACGAATAGAAAAAGCGCGATAACGAATATCAACCCAAGCCGGAATCCATATTCCTGCGCCTTCATTCCCAATGGCTTGCCGCGTATGGCTTCGATCACATAAAAAGCCAAATGTCCGCCGTCAAGTAACGGTATTGGAAAGAGATTGATCAGGCCCAGGTTGACCGATAGCACCGCCAGGAACGTGATATAGCTGGCTAAACCCAGTTCGGCAACTTGACCCGAAATTTGCGCAATTCGGATGATGCCGCCGAGATCGTCCGCCGACTGGCTGCCGGCGATGATATCGCGAAGGTATTCGAGGATACGCACCGTCATTGCATAGGTGCGCTCAAAGCCGAGCCCGATGGCGGTTAGCGGATTTGTCCTAACATAGAGAACCTTGCCCGGCTCCGCCGTAATGCCTAGGAGCCCCTGGATTACGACCGTGCCATCGTCCTGTCTGACCTCGCGGCGGTTGGGTATGACAAACACCGTAATGATCTGGCCGTCCCTCTCGATACGCGCGGCCATGCGCACGCCCGGGCTTTTGCGGACGACGTTCTGAAGATCGCCAAAGGATGCGATATCGACGGCGCCCATTTTCAATATCTTGTCGCCGCGCCGCAGCTTGGCGATATCGGCGGGACTGCCCGATGAAACCGAGCCGACGATGGCCTGCAACGGCTGGCTGGCATCCAATTGGGGAACGCCGGCTATGGTAAACAGGCCGGCGAACAACAGAATGGCAAACAGGAAATTGACCAACGGGCCGGCGAGCACGATGGCGGACCGCTGCATCAGCGTTTTATGATGGAAGGAAACCGCCCTTTCGGCGTCGGTCATGGGCCGTTCGGTTGCCTCGCCGTCTTCGTTATCCTCCGCGATGACTTCGCTTTCGCCGAACATCTTGACGTATCCGCCAAGCGGAATGGCGCAGAATTTCCAGCGCGTACCCTTGGTGTCATTCCAGCCCTTGAGCTCGGTCCCGAAGCCGATGGAGAAAACCTCGACGCGCACGCCGGCCCAACGGGCGACCGTATAGTGACCAAGCTCGTGGACAAATACCAATATGGTAAGGGCAACCAGGAACGGAATTCCGATTTCCCAAACAAAGCTCAAACTATCAGCGACTGTCAGAATATCCATTTTTTTCGATCGCTATACTTGTTGTTCCAAATATTGTTAACCATGCGCACTAATAGCTTATTTGTTATTTGCCAGCCGTTTCGCAAGTTGTTCCGCCAGCGCCCGTGCCTGGGTATCAATTTCATAAACCGCGTCCATCGAATCCAGCCCGGCCGTGGGCATTTCCGCCAACACGTCGGAAACAATCCCGCAGATATCCAAAAACCCTATGCTTTCATCCAAAAAATAGCGCACGGCAACTTCGTTGGCGGCGTTGAGGGTGGCCGGCGCGGTGCCACCGGCCTGCAATGCCTCGCGCGCCAACTGAAGCGCCGGGAATCTTTTAGTATCAGGCGCTTCAAAGGTCAAATTTGCAATTTTATCCAATTGCAGTCGCGGCGATGGCGTTACCATCCGGGTCGGCCAAGAGAGGGCGTAGGAAATCGGCGTGCGCATATCGGGAGAACCCAGCTGCGCAAGCACCGAGCCATCCACATATTCGACCATGCTGTGGACCACCGATTGCGGATGCACCAGAATATCGATCTGATCTTCGCGCACCGGAAACAGGAAATAGGCTTCGATCAGCTCCAATCCCTTGTTCATCATGGTCGCCGAATCCACCGAAATTTTTGCTCCCATGTCCCAATTGGGATGGGCGACGGCTTCTTTCGGCGTGGCGCGCGACATTTTGTTGATCGGCGTTTCCCGGAACGGACCGCCGGACGCGGTCAGGATCAGCCGCTCGACGCTGTCGGCTTGGCGGAAATTGAAAACCTGAAATATGGCGTTGTGTTCCGAATCCACCGGTATCAAGACGCCGCCGTTCTGTTTTACCGCGTCCATCAGCATGGTGCCGGCGCAAACCAGGCCTTCCTTGTTGGCCAGCCCGACGATGGCGCCGCGATCGGCGGCGGCCATGGTCGGTTCCAGACCGGCCATGCCGACAATGGACGCCAGAACCAGGTCGCTCGGCCGCATCGCGGCTTCCACCAGGGCCTTGCGGCCGGCGGCAACATCGATCTCGGTGCCCGACAAATCGCTTTTCAGCTCTTCATAAAGACTTTCGTCACCAATCACCACTTGCGAGGGCTTGAAGATGCGGGCTTGCTCGGCCAACAGTTTGGCATTGCGGTTGCCGGTCAGGGCTTCGACCTTGAAGCGGTCCGGATCGCGGGCGATCAGGTCCAGGGTATTGCGGCCGACCGAACCGGTTGAACCAAGCACGGTCACGCTGCGCTGCACATCCAAATCCAGCTTGGTCTCGTGCTCGTAAGTCATTTCCATGGCGCAGTTCCGCCTTGCCACAACAAGAAGACCACCGCAGCAGCCGGCGCCGCGAGCAGCATGCCGTCGATGCGGTCCAAAATCCCTCCATGGCCGGGGATCAGATTTCCGGAATCCTTCACGCCAAAGCGGCGCTTATACCAGGATTCGAACAAATCCCCCGCCTGCGACACCACCGCCACCACGATGCTAAGGGCCACGATTGCCAGTATACCCCGTTCCACTGGAGTTGCCGCAAGTAATATGGCCGCGACCGCACCCGCCGAAGCGGCGCCGCCGACAAGGCCGGCCCAGGTTTTGTTGGGGCTGATGGCGGGCGCCAGCCGGGCGCCGCCGATCCAGCGCCCAAACGCATAGGCACCGATATCGGTCGCCCAGACCACCAGGAACAGCCATAGGATTATGCGTCGACCCTCGGCCTGATCTCCGCGCAGGACCGCCAGGGCGATACAAGCGGCGGCGATATAGAATAGCCCGATCGCTGGCCAGGGATTGCTCTCGCCCGCCCGGCGCCAGCCGAAAAGGATGAGACCCAACAACCCGAATGCCATCACCATCCAGGACAGGGCGAATTGGCGGAAGGAAAACAAAATCAAGACCGCCGCCAAAATGCAAATGGCGGCATAGCCGAGCCGTCCCGCATGGCCGCCCGCGGCGATCCGGCACCATTCAAATATGGCGGCGAGCCCGGCGATCACCAGTAATATGTTGAAATATGGTGATCCAATCCAGATCGCCGCCAGCACCGGCGGAATCAATATCGCGGCCGACACCATGCGGCGTATCATCGCGGCACCAAATCAAAGAGAAGTGCATCAGGCGGTCGCACCAAAGCGTCTTTCCCGGCGTTGATACTCGTTGATCGCCTTCAGAAAATCTTTTTCCGAAAAGTCCGGCCACAGGGTTTCCAGAAACACCAGCTCCGAATAGGCAATCTGCCACAACAGAAAATTGCTGATGCGCTGTTCGCCGGAGGTTCGGATCAGCAGATCCGGATCGGGGATATCGGCGGTTTCCAAGTGGGCTTCCAGAACGCTTTCATCGATTTCGTCGCTCTGCAACTGCCCGGCCTCGACCTTTTTCGCGATCTTGCGGATGGCAGACACGATTTCCGAACGGCCGCCGTAACTCAAAGCAACGATCAAATCCAGTTTATCGTTGCCGGCAGTCGAGGCCTCGCCTTCCTCGATCAGCTTAACGAGGTCCGGGCTCAACTCATGGCGGTCGCCAATTACGCGCAAGCGGACGCCGTTCTTATGGAGATCCGCAATTTCAGAGAGCAGATAACGCCGCAAGAGATCCATAAGATCTTCGACCTCGCGTACCGGGCGTTTCCAATTTTCCGACGAAAAGCTGTAGAGGGTCAGATAGCGGACGCCGAACTTCACCGAACATTCGACGGCGGTGCGGACCGATTGGGCGCCGCGCCGGTGGCCGGCAATACGCGGCAGGCCGCGGGCCTGCGCCCAGCGCCCGTTGCCATCCATGATGATGGCCACATGGTTCGGCGAGTGGCCGATATCGGTGAAGGAAGGCGCCAGACTCATTTTCGATCCTAAACTTGTAATATATCCTGCTCTTTTTTTGCCATGGATTCGTCCATACTGGAAACGAATTCATCGGTAACTTCTTGAATTTCCTGGCTATAATCCCGTAATTCGTCCTGGGATATGTCGCCAGATTTTTCGGCTTTTTTCAGATCGTCCAGGCTGTGCCGGCGGACGTTGCGCACCGCGACTTTGGCTTCCTCGGCATAGCGACCGGCGATCTTGGTAATCTCGACGCGGCGCTCCTCTGAGAGCGGCGGGATCGGCACGCGGACCAACTGGCCATCGTTGGAGGGATTGAGACCGAGATCGGATTCCCGGATCGATTTCTCAACCGCGGCAACCAGACCTTTGTCCCACACCTGGACAGTCAGCATTCGAGGTTCGGGCACACCGATGGTTCCGACTTGGTTCATGGGCATGGGCTGGCCATAGGCCTCGACGGTCAAGGGCTCCAGCAAGCTTGCGGCGGCGCGCCCGGTGCGCAATCCGCCGAATTCCTTATGCAACACGTCGAGCGCGCCTTCCATGCGCCGCCGGATATCTTTTAACATAGTCTGGAATTCCATCGTCATGCCTCCGCCGCTCCTTGAATTATGGTCGATTTCCCGCCCCCGGTCACCACATCCGCAAAGGCACCCGGCGTCTGAATCGAGAATACCAGTATAGGTATGCCGTTTTCACGAGACAATGATATTGCGGCGGCATCCATGACTTTCAAATCTTCGGTCAAAACATCCTTGTAGGTCAATGATGTGTATCGGGCCGCATCGGGATTTGTTTTCGGATCGGCGGTGTAAACGCCATCCACCTGAGTTCCCTTGAACAAGGCATCGCAATTCATTTCGGCGGCTCTGAGGGCGGCGGCGGTATCGGTGGTAAAGAATGGATTGCCGGTGCCGGCGGCGAAGATAACCACCCGCCCCTTTTGCATGTGCCGGATGGCCCGGCGGCGAATATAGGGCTCGCACACGGTTTGCATGGGAATGGCAGACAACACGCGGGTCGCAACACCCAGACGTTCGAGCACCGATTGCATGCCGAGCGCATTGATAACCGTCCCCAACATGCCCATATGGTCGGCGCTGGAGCGCTCCAATCCGCTGGCGACACCTGCAATACCGCGGAATATATTGCCGCCGCCAATCACCAGGCACAGTTCGGTCCCCTTATCGAGGACCCCCTTGATCTCATCGGCAATGCGCTCCATGGCGCCGGCCTCGAGGCCAAACTCCTGGCTTCCCATGAGGCCTTCGCCCGAAATTTTCAGGAGTATGCGCCGATAAAGTGGGTTATCTGCCATGAAGAATCAGGTTCAAATATGTGCCGTGCGACGATTCAGGTACTGCCAAGCATCGTCGCCAAACCGAATCCCGGCAACGATCGCCGGACAGTGTAATTCAATTCGCCCGGACGCGCGCTTAAAATAGAAGGGAGGCGCCGATTTCAATTTATTCGGCTTATTGCCAAGGAGTTAGCCACCAGCGGCGGCGGCAACTTCGGCGGCAAAGTCCTCTTTCTTCTTTTCCACCCCTTCGCCGAGCGCGAATCGGCAGAATCCCTTCACGGTTATGCCGGTTCCCAGTTCCTTGGCGGCGGCTTCGACGGCGCTGGCCACTTTGGATTCGCCATCGATGACGAAGGTCTGATCCATCAGGCAAATCTCTTGGTAATATTTGCGCAAGCGCCCTTCTACCATTTTCTCGATGATGTCATCGGGTTTGCCCGATTCGCGCGCCTGTTCGATAAGCACATTGCGCTCGCGCTCCAATTCGGCGGGATCCACGTCGGCCTGGCTGAGAGCCGACGGGCTGGACGCGGCCACATGCATGGCCAGCTGTTTGCCGAAGGCTTCGAGCCGAGCAGCGTCACCATCGGATTCGAGCGCCACCAAAACCCCGATCTTGCCCAGCCCCGGGGTAAGCGCATTATGCATGTAGGCGGCGACGACGCCCTTGTCGACGCTGAGCGCGGCCGTGCGCCGCAAATCCATATTTTCGCCAATGGTGGCGATCATGGCGGTGATGGTCTCGCCGACATTGCCCTCGCCGCCCGGATAGTCGGCGCTTTTAAGCGCTTCCACATCGCCGGTACCGGCAAGGGCAATACCGGTCACGGTCCGGACCAATTCTTGAAAGGTGTCGTTGCGGGCGACGAAATCGGTTTCCGCGTTGATTTCCACCAAAGCGCCCCTGCCGCCTTCCGCGGCGATGCCGATCAACCCTTCGGAGGCTGTCCGGCCGGCCTTTTTGGCGGCCGAGGCCATGCCCTGGGTGCGCAGCCAATCCACCGATGCTTCCAGATCGCCATCATTTTCAGACAGCGCTTTTTTGCAATCCATCATGCCGACGCCGGTTTTTTCGCGCAGTTCTTTCACCAGTGCCGCGGTAATATCTGCCATCTTGTCCTCTTAATCTTCTCGAATTCTGTTCGCGATAGGACCGTTTACCCGGTCTGTTCTTCAGCTTGGCGCCGGCGGATCGCCCGCCGCCGTTGCCGCTTCGGCTTCCGCCGGCGCCTCAGCCGGTGCAGCTTCGGCTTCCGCCGGCGCCTCAGCCGGTGCAGCTTCGGCCGGCGTTTCGGGCGGCGTTTCGGCCGGTGCTTCGGCCGGCGTTTCGGCCGGCGCTTCGGCCGGCGTTTCGGCCGGCGCTTCGGCCG
>JAYGEH010000056.1:0-32265 GCA_046582475.1 Rhodospirillales bacterium | reverse complement strand
CGCTTCCAAATTAAAATGCTCGTTCTCCCATTGCGGCAAGTTAAGGCCCCGAATGCCGGTCTTTTTATCCATCGGAAATGCGGTCGCTAATTGGTTGGACGGATAGGGGCCGGCATCTTTTTTCATTAGTATTACCAACTCCGGCACATACCCTTTTTCTAATTTCTTTCTTGTGGGAATGGAAACGCTGCCCGCCAGCCGCATGATGCGCGGAGTGTCCTTGATTGCGGGATCGCTGGCGTAGTGATCGATCATGCCGCACTGGATATCTTTCCAAGCGTCAAGGTTTCGGCAAATATCCTCATGCTCAAAGTAAAGATGCCCCCGAGTAAACGGGGTCTTGCCCGTGACGACGCCGAACGAAGGCTCAATAGCGGACCCTTCCTTGTGCCGTACCAATGACTCTTCGCTGTCGAGATCGGCAACATTAAAAAACGCGGCTTCAACGTCTTTTTCATTACACGCCCCAAACGGAGCGACCGAAGGCAAGCGAGGGTTTATACCGAAATAGACGTTGAAGCCCTGCCTGTTGAACAACTCAGAATGTTCAACGGCTTTGCCCAGCCCCGCCTCGGCGTCAAACGTATGATTTTCGACGCGGTTGCCATCAGGATGCAGACACCGAATTTCGACCCGACCTCCGGGGTATTCATCCGGCACCCGACTGAACATCAACTTCAAATGCTCAAGCATCATTTTGGGGTTAGGTTGAAGTTCGTCGCCAGTCGGCGGGGTGTTATTTTTCGCAAGACTATTCATTGGAAGGTCCTACGTGCTTTGAGATTCGCCTCAATCTTTTCAATAAAATCCAACGCCCACTCCCAAGGCTCGGCATTAAAATTTTTCATACATTCCGAAATGCTCTGGCGGGTTGCTGGAACATGGTCGATGACGTTGCGCCTTTTCGCTGACACCCAATTGACAACCCTGCATTCGCCGCCTTGAATCCGGGCGTACCAATGGGGAGCAAGTTCGACCTCAATAAATGGAACGTTCGTTGGGGTGGGTTCAATTTCTGCGTAAGTTTTGTAACCAACGAACCTCATGCCGCACCGCCTTTGCCCGATGGCATACTCAGGAATGCGGACTGGAACCGGCGCATGGCCGCGTCCGCCGTCTCGCGCTGGGCAACGGCGTTATTCCATAATTCCTGGCATTCCTCAGGCGCCGCCGGTTCCTTCCGGGCGACAGGAAGCGGGATTACATTGCGGTATGCGGCAGTCGGCCAATGCCGATTCAGGATGGGATGCTGTTCTGTGAGATCGCGGCGCTTGCGCGCGCGGTTAATTTCCTGAGTGTGTATAGTGGTGCTGGATTGTGTGCTAAGTGAATTGCGGTCCCCGCCAGCCCCGGCGGGGTTTCGTTTTTCGGTCATAACATTTCTCCATTAAAAAGGCTTCGGCGTCTCACGACGCTGGTTGTGGTTATGCGGTTACGGGAATTAGGCCGATGCACGGGCGCCATTCTGGATAAAGTCGTCAAGCCGGTCTTTGTAGTAAAACCGCCTTCCACCAACCTTTATGCCACCCAACTTATTGGGATCGGCCAAATCCCACATTGCGACGGTCTTTTCCGCTATGCCGAGATATGTGGCCGCATCCCGACGCGTCATCCGCCCATCGGGAAGAACGCGGACACGGGGCGTTTCAATAATTACAGGTTCCAATTCGACGGTAATCATATCAACTCCTTTTAATGCGTTGCCGGTGAGTGCATTATATATACCCATTGGGTTCTTGACGCAACCTTTTAATTCTGCAAATGTGACGCAGATTAATCGAGAACGAATGGGATGGCTATGGCGGAGAAACCAGCAGAGAAAAAAAGGCGTGGGCGCCCGGCTCTACCGGCCAATGAAGGCAAACGATTCCCTTTAAACATGCGGACCACCAAAGATCTTAGGGATCAGCTGGAATTGGCCGCCGCCGGGACAGGACGTTCGCTGGCGCAGGAAGTTGAGTCGCGCCTTGAAGCATCGTTCCTCGCAGAGAATATTAAATTGGAGGAGTTCGGCGGGAGCGAGAAATATCAGATATTCCGGTTGATGAGCTCCGCAGCGGAAACAATTGAGGCCCGCACGGGCACCTCATGGCTGACCGATGAAGAAACGGCAATAGCTGTAAGTGCTGCTTGGAGTACGCTTACATCGCAATTGTTGCCTATCCGGACATTAAATGAAGTCCGCAGGAAATTTGAAGACGCCGCCCCCATCCCATTGATCCCGGATATGCCGGATCATCCGGATTTGCCAGATATTATGGCGAAACCACTGCCTGACAAATTGTCAGAAGACGATAAAGCGCAAATTGCGAGCTATAACGCGGCCGTTGCCGGCTACCACAAAAAAGTGTCAAGGCGAGAAACCGCTTTGGCTGACGAAATGGCCGCTATCGACCGGCGCCAACAAATGTCCGATGAGTGGAACGAAAAGATTTTATATGTAGAGAATGAAGGTGTGCAGATAGCCGAATCGCTCTTTCCACCACGACGCTAATTAAAGGTATTCGATAATGGCCCTTAAATTCACCCGCCTAACCCGTCCCGATATCCGCCGCCTACAACAAGGCGAGAAAGTTTCCGAGCACGGAATCACGGCTGAGCGCATGGCCGGCGATGATGTGCGTTACTCGGTGAATATCATGGTTGATGGCCAGCGCATCCACCGCGTCATTGGCAAGGCCAGTGAAGGCGTTACGCGCTCGCAGGCTGAGGAATTTATCGAAGGCCGACGCACCGAAGCCCGTGAGGGCCGGTTGTCTTGGCCGGTCGGGCGCAAAACACACTTGACCTTCACCCAGGCCGCTGATGATTACATTAAGCGGCTAGAAGATACTGACGGCAAGAACATCACGGTCAAGAAGCGGCAATTCAAAAAGCATTTGAAACCGTTTTTCGGATCGCAGCGCCTCGACAACATCAACACTTTTTCGATTGATCGATATAAGCGGCGGCGCAAAGAGGATGGTGCGGCGCCCGGCACAGTAAACCGCGAACTGGCGGCGCTCTCCCACCTTCTCAACATGGCCGCCGAGTGGAAATGGATTAAAGCCGTTCCATGCAAAATCAAACTGGACCCGGAAAGTCGTGGCCGCATCATCGCGTTGACTGAGGAACAGGAAAACGCGCTGTTTAAGGCGGCTTTAAAAGACGAAGACCCCGATTGCTGGCTGTTCGTTGCGTTCGGGCTAAACACCGCCATGCGCCACAGGGAAATATTGCGGGCTCGTTTCGACCAACTCGACCTGAGCAATAAAAGATTGCTCATACCCGTTGCCAAGGCTGGTGCGCGCGAACAACCGATCACCACCCAGCTTGTCGACATTCTAATAAGCGAACGGGAAATGCGGGAAGACCAGGACGGCTGGATATTCCCCTCCCCGCGCCCCGGCGCCAGCGGTACAGGCTACCGTTATCGCATGGACAAGCCGTTCAGGCGTGCCGTAATAGCGGCGGGCCTCGATCCCGATACCATCACGCCCCACGTTATGAGGCATACGGCGATTACCAAACTGGTGATAGCTGGCGTTGATTTACCGACCATCCAACGGATCAGCGGTCACAAGACCCTCGAAATGGTGCTTCGCTACACCCACGTTCACGGGACGCACATCGACAAGGCTATTGAGCATATTGGCCGTGGGTTGCCTGAACAGGATGGGAACGAAAGCACTGTAATTCGCCCGAAATTCAGAACCCCTGGCGAACAGAAATGCTGACACCGTTACACCAGAATTACACACACCGGTAAAAAAGGCCCAGCCAGATAGGGGCTAAGCCTTTGAAAAGATTGGTAGCGGAGCGCAGACTCGAACTGCGGACCCCGGGATTATGATTCCCGTGCTCTAACCAACTGAGCTACTCCGCCGCACCAAATATGAACCCCGTATATATTGGCCATGGGCGCCCGGGGAAAGAGGCGTTTACGCATCGGCGCGGGTTAAGTCAAGAGCGCCGAGACGGGTCGCGCCATCGCCGGCGCTCAAGGCCGGCTCGCGGGTGATCCAGCCGCCGCCGAGGACACGGGTTCCTTGGTAAAATGCGCAGGCCTGGCCGGGCGCGACGCCGGCGGCAGGCGCCGCCAGCTCGATGGCGGCGCGGCCTTCGCCCAATGCGGTAATGCGTGCCGCAACGCGCGGCGCCTGGGATCGGATTTTGACTTCCAGTTCCGTGCCGGGGGCCGCCGCCTCGCCGCCGCCAAGCCAATTGACGTCTTTTACGATAACGCTGGTCTGCCCAAGCGCCTCTTTGGGGCCGACGATAATTTGCGCCCTATCGGGCTCCAGGCGTAGCACATAAAGGGCCCCGCCGCCGCCGATATTGAGGCCGCGGCGCTGGCCAACGGTGAAATTGATGATGCCCTGGTGGCGGCCGAGGACGCGGCCGTCCCGATCGACGATATCGCCGGGGCGGGCGGCCTCCGGGCGCAGGCTGCGCACAATGTCGGCATAATTGCCGCCGGCGACAAAACAGATGTCCTGGCTGTCGGGCTTGCCGGCGACAGCCAAGCCGAGGCGCGTCGCATGGAAACGGGTTTCGGCCTTCGCCATGCTGCCTAAGGGAAAGCGCAAATATTCGAGCTGCCCGGCGGTGGTGGCGAACAGGAAATAGCTTTGGTCCTTATCCTCATCAAAGCCCCGGTGCAGCTCGGCGCCCCCCAAACCTTCGATACGGCGCGCATAGTGGCCGGTGGCCAGCGCATCGGCGCCAAGCGCGCGGGCGCGGTCGATCAAATCGCGAAATTTGACGGTCTGGTTGCAGCGCACGCAGGGGATCGGCGTTTCGCCGGCGAGATAGCTGTCGACAAAATCGTCGATCACGTCGGCGCGGAAGCGGTCTTCGAAATCCAGAACGTAATGGGGAATGGCGAGGCGCGCCGCCACCTGGCGGGCATCGGCGATGTCCCGGCCGGCGCAGCACGAACCCGGCCGCGCAGACGCTTCGCCGGCGTCGTAGAGCTGCAGCGTGATGCCGATCACTTCGTAGCCCTGTTCGGCCAGCAATGCCGCGGTCACCGACGAATCGACGCCGCCCGACATGGCGACCACCACGCGGGTGTCTTCGGGGGCTTTGTCTATGCCTAAACTATTCATCGCCGGAATATAGATCGCTCTAGTGGTCGGCATCCAGCCCCATCTGCCAGAAGGCAATTTCGAGGCGGGTGGCCTGATTGAATATTTGCGTCAAGCCGGGCATGCGGCCTTCGCCGGCGCGGCTCTGGTACAAGCTGTCGAGTTGCCGGCGCTCCGCATCGGCGGCGGCTTGGTAGTCGTCCGATGCGTACATTTCGATCCAGGCGGCGTAAGCATTATCGGCGCTTATCGATGCCGCCAGTTGCAGGCCGATCTCGGCATAACCGATGATGCAGGGCGCCAAGGCCACGTGCAAGTCCAAGGCGTCGCCGGCGAGGCCGGTTTCCAGCACGAACCGGGTATAGGCCATGGTCTCCACCGCTTCGGGCAGGGCTTCCATGTCGGCCCGGCTCAAACCCCAGGACGCGCAGAATTCCACGTGCAAGTCCATTTCCAGATCGATGATGGCATGCAGGCCCCGGGCGGCCTGGCGGATGTCTTCCAGGGATGTGGACTTGTAGGCGGCCAGCCCATAGGCGCGTGCGAACTGGATCAGGAACAGGTAATCCTGGCCCAGATAGTGGCGAAAACAGGGGCCGGGCAGCGTGCCATCACCCAGACCGGCGACAAAGGGATGATGGGTATAGGCGCCCCATTCCTCGGTGTTCGCGGCCTTCAGCCGGTCGAAGAGACTTTCGCCCATACCCGATTACAGCATCATATTGCGCCATTCGGCGGGCAGCCGGACCACCAGCCCGTCGAGGGCATCGGTAAGCGCGATCTGGCAGCCGAGACGCGAGGTGCGGGTCAGGCCGAAGGCCAAATCGAGCATGAACTCCTCTTCCTCGGAAGGCGCATCCAGCTTATCCGCCCAGTCTCCATCGACGATCACATGGCAGGTGGAGCAGGCCATGACCCCTTCGCAGGCGCCTTCGATATCGATGCCGTTACCTTGCGCCGCGTCCAGGACCGAGGCCCCGGCTTCGGCTTCCACCTCGCGGCGGCTTCCGTTGCTATCGACAAAAATCACGCGCGGCATAGAGATTCAGACGCTGAACGATTCACCGCAGCCGCATTCGCCCGTAACATTGGGGTTGTCGAAAACGAAGCCGGAATTGATCTTGCTTTCGACGTAATCCATGGTGCTGCCGACGATGAACATCAGGGCCAGCGGATCGATGAAGACGCGGACGCCGTCCTGTTCCACTACATCCTCCATGGGGCGCTGCTCCTCGGCGTATTCCACCTGATACATGTGGCCCGAGCAGCCGGTGGTGGTGACGCCGACGCGAATGCCGAGCACCGGCTTTTCGGAACGCGCGATCAGCGACTTGACCCGGACAACGGCGGCGTCGGTCAATGTGATTGGTGAATCGGAGGTTTGCATGTGGTCCATTATAGCACTCATTTGGTTCGGATTTCTTAAAATAGGTCCAAGGCCAGCCTGGCCTCTTCCGACATTTTTTCCATGTCCCAGGGCGGATCCCACACCAGGTAAACCTCCACCTCGCCGGTCTCGGTGACCGAGGCGGCGGCGTCGGCCACCTGTTGCGGCAGGATGCCGGCCACCGGGCAGCCCGGCGCCGTCAGGGTCATGGTGATCTTCATATTGCCGGTGTCCGTTATATCGATCTCGTAGACCAATCCCAACTCGTAGATATCGACCGGAATTTCCGGATCGTACACGGTTTTCAAGGCTTCGACGACGCCCTCGCGGGACGGCGCGGTGCCGGTTTCCTTGGGCGCGCCCGATTTGGCCACAAGACCGTTCAGCTCGCCAAATTCGCCGGGTTCCTGGTGATCTTCCCAGGGCTCCTTGGACACCGTGTCGGTGGTTTTGATTTCTTCGTCCATAATCAGGTCTCGATTCTATAGTTGAACATTATTCGGTGGTCGCGTCGTGCTGGTCGTGGATTGCGGCGTTGATGGTGTGCCAGGCGAGGGTCGCGCATTTCACCCGCATGGGAAATTGCTTGACCCCGGACAGCACGCGCAGCTTATCCATTTCGTCGGAGAATTCCTCGGCGGCGGCGGCATCAGCCTCGCCCTCGCCGGTGCACATATGATGAAAGGCGCCGAACAGGCGTTCCATTTCGGGCACTGTCTTGCCGCGCAAAATGCCGGTCATCATCGAGGCGGAAGCGATGGAAATGGCGCAGCCCCGTCCCTCGAACGCAGCGTCCTCGATTTTTTCACCATCGCCGAGGCGCACATAAACGGTCAATTTGTCGCCACACAATGGGTTGTTGCCGTGCGCCTCCAGCGGCGCATCTTCGGGATGGCGGAAATTCCGGGGATTCTTGCCATGGTCCAGGATGACCTCCTGGTACAGGGCGCGAATATCGTCGTCCATACCGTCATCCATCAGGAAAATATCTCCTTCGCATAGAGAAGCGCATCGACCAGAACATCGATGTCTTCCTTTTTATTGTACATGCCGAACGAGGCGCGCGCCGTGGCGGCAACGCCGAACCGTTCCATCAATGGCTGCGCGCAATGGTGGCCGGCGCGGATGGCGACGCCGCGGCTGTCGATGATGGTGCCGATATCGTGGGGGTGCACACCGTCGATGGCAAAAGAAACGATGGCGCATTTCTGGCGCGCCTGGCCGAAGATGGTCAGCCCGTCGATTTGCAAAAGCGCACGCGTGGCGTATTGCAACAGCGCCGCCTCGTGGCCGGCGATGGCGTCCTGCCCAATCCCGGTCACATAGTCGATGGCGGCGGCCAGGCCCACGGCTTCGATGATCGGCGGCGTTCCCGCCTCGAACCGGGCCGGTGGTTCCCGGTAGGTGGTTTTCTCAAAGGTCACCATTTCGATCATGTCGCCGCCGCCTTGGTAAGGCGGCATTTCTTTCAACAACTCCTGCTTGCCGTACAAGACGCCGATGCCGGTGGGGCCATAGAGCTTGTGACCGGTAAAGACATAGAAATCGGCGTCCACGTCCTGCACATCGATGCCCGCATGGACGATGCCCTGGGCCCCGTCGAACAACACCTTGGCGCCGTTTTCATGGGCCAGCCGGGCGATTTCCTTGATCGGCGTCATGGTGCCGAGGACATTGGAGGTTTGCGTGATGGCGACCAGCTTGGTCTTCGCACCCAGAAGCTCGGCGAATTCATCGATCAGGAAATTGCCGTCGTCGTCGATCGGCGCGACTTTGATAACGATGCCGGTTTCGTCCCGCAGCATCTGCCAGGGAACGATGTTGGCGTGATGCTCCATGTGCGAAATGACGATCTCGTCGCCGGCCTTCAGGAATGCGCGGCCATAGGACGTTGCAACCAGATTGACCGCCGCCGTCGCGTTGCGGGTGAAGATGATTTCCCCGGCCGAGCCGGCATTCATAAAGCGGGCGACCGTGGTGCGCGCATTTTCATAATTTTCGGTGGCCAGCTCGCTCAATCTATAAGCGCCGCGATGGACGTTGGCATATTCTTCCCGGTAAGCCTGCTCCATGCGCTCCAATACCTGGACCGGCTTCTGGGCGCTGGCGCCGCTATCGAGGAAGGTCAACGGATGGCCATTGATCTCCACCGCCATGGCCGGGAAATCGGCGCGGATCGCATCCACGTCAAAAACATTGGCGCGGGCGGCCTCGATCGGCGAGATATTTTCATTGATCGCCGTGCTCATGCTCACGCGTCCTGCTCCAGCGCGGCCAGCCAACCGGCAATACCGCGGAGCAATTCCGCGACGCCGCCGAGCCCGTCCATATGATCATATACCGTGCCGACAAAACCCTCGACCAGCATGGCGCGGGCCTCGGCCAATGGCACGCCCCGCGAGCGCAAATAAAACAGGGCTTCGTCATCCAACTCGCCGACCGTCGAGCCGTGCGCGCATTTGACGTCATCGGCGTAAATTTCAAGCTGCGGCTTGGTGTCTATCTCGCATCCTTCGGACAGCATTATGGTGCCGTTGGCGAGGCGTCCGTCGCTGCCATCGGCACCTTTGGCAACCACGATATTACCCTGGAATACGGCGCGCGCCTTTTCGTCGAGGGCGCCCCGGAATATCTGGCGGCTGGTGGTATTGGGGACCAGGTGGTCGATCCGGGTGGTTTGATCGATATGCTGGCCGCCGCGCCCAAGATAGACGCCGGCGAGGTCCGTCTCGGCCCCCTGTTCCGCCAGTTCGATGCGAATCTCGTTGCGCAACAACCGCCCGCCGGTCGCCAAAATGGCCGAACCGTAATAGCCGCCCTGGCCTACGCGCACCCGGGTCAGCGAGGTGTTGAAGGCACCGCTAGAATCGCCGAACCATTTAACATGGTTGAGCGTGGCGCCGTCTTCAATGGCGATGGACGTGACATGGTTGACGAAATAGGCGGCGCCGGCCTCGCCGCCATGGAATTCGAGAAGCGTGACCTTGGCGCCGCCTTGAACCAGGACAACGTTGCGCGGATGGTAAACCGGCATGTCAGCGCCGCTGTCCGAAGCAAAAAATTCCAGGGCCAGGTTAAGCTCTTCGTCAGCCGTGCTATCGACGGTAATCAACGCACCTTCACCCAGGTAGGCGGCGTTGAGATCACAGAGGGCGCCGGCATCATTCTGTTCGAGGTGAACACGCAGCGCATCGGGCATGTCGATCAGCGCCTGGCTGAGCGGCGTGAAGGTCACTCCCTTGGGCAGGTCATCGACCATGGATGGCGCCGCAACAAAACGGCCATCTTGGAAGCGCATCCGGTGGCGCACTCCGGGTGCGAAATCGGGGTCCGCTTTGGCGGCCGCGTCCGCTGCAACGGTGGAACGCAAAACCAGATTGGCCTGGTTCAGCGCCTTGAGATCGGTGTATTTCCAATCCTCGAGCTTCGGTGTCGGCAGGCCGGCCTCGCCGAAGCGGCGCAGGGCATCGCCGCGCAGTTGGGTAAGCCAATCGATATCGCCGCCGGGCAAATCGATTGCGGCGGCGCCCATATCGATCAAGGCGCGGCTCGCCGGTGACAGTTCCGCTTGGGTTTGTTGGTTACGCATCAAGCCCCGGCCCCACTAAGCCGCTGCGGCGGAATATTCCGCGTAGCCGTTGGCTTCCAACTCCACCGCCAATTCCTTGGTGCCGGATTTGACGATGCGCCCGCCCGACATGACATGCACCTGGTCGGGCACGATGTAATCCAACAAGCGCTGGTAATGGGTGATCACCAGCATGGAATTGTTGGGTGTGCGCAGCCCGGTCACGCCCTCGCCGACGATGCGCAAGGCATCCACATCGAGGCCGCTGTCGGTTTCATCCAGAACGGCGAAGGTTGGATTGAGCACCGCCATCTGCAAAACTTCGTTGCGCTTTTTCTCACCGCCGGAGAAGCCCACATTGACGGCGCGCTTCAGCAACTCGTCGCCGATATCCAAGGTCTTGGTTTTTTCGCGGACGAATTTCAAAAAATCCATGGCGTCCATTGGCTCTTCGCCGTTGGCCGCGCGCACCGAATTAAACGCGGTTTTGAGGAAATTCATCGACGATACGCCGGGAATCTCCACCGGATATTGAAAGGCCAGGAAAACGCCCTCGGCGGCGCGTTGCTCGGGCGTCATGGAGAGCAGATCCTTACCCATATAGGTGACGCTGCCGGCGGTCACTTCGTAACCATCGCGCCCGGCCAAGATGTACGCCAATGTGCTTTTGCCGGAGCCGTTCGGGCCCATGATGGCATGCACTTCGCCGAGCCCCATGGACAGGTCCAGACCTTTCAGAATTTCCTTACTGTCCACGGCCGCGTGTAGATTTTTTACTTCGAGCATTGGGTCGATTGCCTTTCTAATTTCTTCGCTGCGTCCTAGCCGACGCTGCCTTCGAGACTGATGCCGACCAGCTTTTGCGCTTCGACGGCAAATTCCATGGGCAGTTCCTGCAACACTTCGCGGCAGAAACCGTTAACGATCAACGCCACCGCCTCTTCTTCCGAAAGGCCGCGCTGGCGGCAATAAAAGAGCTGGTCCTCGGCGATTTTCGAGGTGGTCGCCTCATGCTCCACCTTGGCCGAGGGATTGCGGCTTTCGATATAGGGCACCGTGTGGGCACTGCTTTCGCTGCCGATCAGCAGCGAATCGCACTGGGTGTAATTGCGGGCGCCGGCGGCGCCGGGCATCATTTTTACCAAGCCCCGGTAGGTGGCTTGGGATTTGCCCGCCGAAATACCCTTCGAGATGATGCGCGATTTGGTATTGCGGCCGAGATGGATCATCTTGGTGCCGGTATCGGCCTGCTGGTAATTGTTGGTGATGGCGACCGAGTAAAACTCGCCGACCGAATTGTCGCCTTGCAGGATGCAGCTTGGATATTTCCAGGTGATGGCCGAGCCGGTTTCCACCTGGGTCCAGGATATCTTGGAATCCCGGCCCCGGCAGGCGCCCCGCTTGGTGACGAAATTATAGATGCCGCCGACGCCGTTCTCGTCGCCGGGATACCAATTTTGCACGGTGGAATATTTGATCTCGGCGTCGTCCATGGCCACCAGTTCGACCACCGCCGCATGCAGTTGGTTTTCATCGCGCATGGGCGCCGTGCAGCCTTCCAGATAGCTCACATAGGCGCCCTCTTCGGCGATGATCAGGGTGCGTTCGAACTGGCCGGTGTTGGCCGCGTTGATGCGGAAATAGGTGGACAGCTCCATCGGGCACCGGACGCCCTTCGGGATATAGACGAACGAGCCGTCGGTGAAGACCGCCGAATTCAGGGTGGCGAAAAAGTTATCCGAATAAGGAACGACGGAGCCCATATATTTCTGTACCAGTTCGGGATGTTCGCGGACCGCTTCCGATATCGGGCAGAAGATGACGCCATGCTCGGCCAGGGTTTCCTTGAAGGTGGTGGCCACCGATACGGAGTCGAACACGGCATCGACGGCGACATTCTTGACGCCCGCCAAAACTTCCTGTTCGAGCAGCGGGATACCCAGCTTCTCGTATGTGCGCAGCAGTTCCGGATCGACGTCTTCCAGACTGTCCGGTCCATCGCCGGCTTGCTTGGGCGCCGAATAGTAATAGGCGTCCTGATAGTCGATTTCCGGATAGCCGACCATGGCCCAGGTCGGCTCTGTCATGGTCAGCCAATGGCGATAGGCCTTCAGGCGCCAATCCAGGAGCCATTCCGGCTCGTCCTTCTTGGCCGATATAAAGCGCACGATATCTTCGGAAAGGCCTTTCGGCGCGGTTTCGGTATCGATATCGGTCACGAAGCCGTATTTGTATTTCTGTTCGGCGACGGAAGCGACTTGGTCGATGGTTTCACTGACTGCGGGCATTCATTTAATTCCTGGTAATAGGTTCCTGGGCGATAGGGTTTAAATCGGTACTAACTGACTTCATCCAATATTCTGGCGGGTATCCCGGCCTCCTGTTTTTGCTGGCGCAGGCGGGTGATTTCGGCGATCAGGCGGTCGGCGGCGTAATCCACGTCCTCGGGCGTTGTAAAGCGGCCAAGCCCAAAGCGCAGGCTGCTCTCGGCCAAATCATTGGAAAGGCCAATGGCGCGAAGGACGTAGGAGGCTTCGTCCGATTCCGACGTGCAGGCGGACCCGGACGAAATGGCCAAATCCGGCACCGCCGCCATGATATCCTCGGCGCGGATGCCTTCGAAGCTCACATTCAGGTTTCCCGCCACCCGGTGCGCCATGGAGCCATTGATATGGATGCCGGGCAGCGCCACTTGCAAGCGGCCGAGAAGATGATCGCGCATTTCGCCGAGGCGGGCCGGCTCGCCCGCCAACGCCGCCAAGCCAAGCTCAGAGGCCTTGCCGAGACCAACGCACAGGGGCGCCGGCAGGGTTCCGGAGCGGATATTGTTCTCCTGGCCGCCGCCGCTGAACAGCGGTTCCAGACGGACCTTCGGCTTGCGCCCCACATAGAGCGCGCCGATGCCCATCGGGCCGTAATATTTATGGGCCGTGAGGCTGAGAATATCGATATTCATTGCCTTCACATCGATGGCCATCTTGGCGGCGGCCTGGGCCGCGTCGGTATGCAGAAAGACGCCCCGCTCCCGGCAGAGGGCGCCGATCTCGTGCATTGGCTGGATGACGCCGATCTCGTTCTGGACGGTCATGATGGAAACCAGAATTGTCGCCTCGGTGATGGCCTCGGCCAGGGCATCCAGATCGATCAAGCCATCGGCGCCGACCTCCAGATAGGTTACTGTTGAGCCTTCTTTTTCCATATTGAACAGGGAATCGAGCACGCACATATGCTCGGAGACGCAACTCACCATATGGTCCTTGCGGCCCCGGTACATGCGGGCGATGCCCTTGATCGCCAGATTGTTGGATTCGGTGGCGCCCGAGGTGAAATAGACTTCGCCGGGCTCGGCGCCGATGATGGCGGCCACCTGTTCGCGCGCCATTTCGACGGCTTCGCGCGCCTCCCAGCCGTAATAGTGGGTGCCGGAATGGGGATTGCCGAACTTTTCATTATAAAAAGGCAGCATCGCATCCAGCACCGCGGCATCCACCGGCGTGGTCGCCTGGTTGTCGAGATAAACCGGCCGTTTTCTGCTTTCACCGCTCATCATGCCCGCCCTTACGCCGCCGAGGCCCGGTTGGCGGCGAGCCGCTCGAACAGCTGCCACCATGCGGCGACAAATGCGTCCGCATCGGTCGCTTCGCTGTCCCAGCCGAGGCTGACGCGTACAGCCTGATTGGCCTGATCCTCGGCCACGCCCATGGCGCCGAGCACATGCGAGGGGCGCACCTTGCCCGACGAACAGGCGGCGCCGGCGCTCACCATGATGCCTTCAAGATCGAAGGCCATAACCTGGGTTTCCGCCAATACCCCCGGCATTCCGATGCAGCTGGTGTTGCCGAGCCGGGCGGCGCCGTTGCCGTGAAAGCGCGCGCCGGCGCCAAGGGCGGCGATGGTATCCTCGATCCGGTCCCTTAGAACTTGCAGGCGCGTATATTCGGTGCCGGCGCCGGCGGCGATTTCGGCGGCGGCGCCGAAGCCGGCGATGCCTGGAAGGTTTTCGGTGCCGGCGCGCAATCCACGCTCCTGGCCACCGCCCGTCAGAAGCGGCTTCAGCCCGGACTTTTCACCAACAATGAGCGCGCCGACGCCTTGCGGGCCGCCGATTTTATGGGCCGAAAGGCTGACCATATCGGCGCCAAGGTCGCGCCAATCCACGGCCATTTTTCCGGCCGCCTGAACCGCGTCGCAATGCAGCAAGGCGCCATATTGGCGGCAAATTTCCGCGGCGGCGGCGATCGGCTGGATGACGCCGGTTTCGTTGTTGGCCATCATGACCGAAACCAAGGCGGGCGCCTGGGTGCGCTCCAGCGCTTCGCGCAAGGCATCCAGATCAACGCGGCCGTCGCTGTCCACCGGGCAGAGATCCGCATCGGCGCGCGCCTCGAGGACCGAGCTATGCTCGATGGCGCTGACAATCACCGGCCGCCCGCCCGAGCCGCGCAAAGCCAGGTTGTTGGCTTCGGTGCCGCCCGAGGTGAACACCACATCGGCGGGCTGGGCGCCAAGAAGACCGGCCACCGCATCCCGCGCATCATCGATGCGCGCCCGCGCGCGCCGGCCCGCCCAATGAACCGAAGAGGCATTGCCGCATTCGGCCATGGCGCCGGCGAGGGCATCAGCGGCGGTGCGCCGAAGCGGCGTGGTGGCGTTGTGATCGAGATAAATGGGACGCATATGGTTTTACATTCGTTACAATTATTTGGCGCAAATATTATTCGGCGGCGTGAAACGGTGCGCCGCTGACTGGCGAGCCGTCAGTGTTCAGGGGTCCGTCGTTGCCCATGATGAAGGTTTGCCCGCTGCGCCCCAAAACTTGGTTGTTGATGATGTCGCCCAGGGTCACCGAACTCAGAAACAGGTAAATCTGGTTGCCCAATTCTTCCCATAGATCATGGGTCAGGCAGCGGCTGCGATCCGGCTGGCAGCCGGACGGCGAGCCCGGCGTGCAGCGGGTCGCCTTGATCGTTTCGTCGACCGCCAAAATGATATCGGACACCCGCATTTCGTCGACCGGCCGCGCCAGCATATATCCGCCGCCGGGCCCACGAACGCTTTTAACCTGAGCGCCGCGGCGCAATTTGCCGAATAGCTGCTCCAGGTAAGACAGAGAGATATCCTGACGATCGGCAATATCGGCGAGCGCCACCGGCCTACCGTCGCTTTGGCGCGCCAAATCCGCCATGGCCATAACCGCGTAACGCCCTTTTGTGCTGAGTTTCAATGTCCTTCTCCTTAGCTAATAACGTGCCTTAAGGTTGGATCTGGTCCGGTGGCACTATCCGCCGGCACTCTTAAATTTGGTCTCTTCGGTCTCGTCATCATCCGGTTTGGCGGACGCCGCACCGGTAGCGCTGCCCCGTTCCGCTTCCAGTTCCTCGATACGTTCGACCAGCATGTTGATCTGGGCGCGCATTGTTTCGAAGCTGCGCGCCACCGGATCGGGCAGTTCCGCCGAGGTCATGCCGTAGGCGGGAAATTCGGGATCCGGCTGTTTTGGGCGCGCCATGACCATCTTGGCGGGAATGCCGACCATGGTGGCGCCCTTGGAGACGTCCTTCAAAACCACCGCATTGGAGCCGATGCGGGCGCCGGCGCCGACGATCAACGGGCCCAGCACCTGGGCGCCGGACCCGACCACCACGCCGTCTTCGAGGGTCGGATGGCGCTTGCCTTTTTCCAGGGACGTGCCGCCAAGGGTGACCCCTTGATAGAGCATGACATCGTCGCCGATTTCCGAAGTTTCGCCGATCACCACGCCGGTGCCGTGATCGATAAAAAAGCGCCGCCCGATGGTCGCGCCGGGATGGATCTCGATGCCGGTGAAAATCTTCGCGATATTGGATAGAAAGCGCGCAAGCAGGCGCCAATTGTGCCGCCAAAGGCCGTTCGACGCCCGGTAGCCGATGAGCGCATGGTATCCCGGGTAACACAATACCACTTCCCAGCGGGAGCGCGCCGCGGGATCGCGCGCCATAAAAGAATCGATATCTTCAACAAGGCGCTTGTATAAAGTGGGTTTCATTATGGTAGTATCCGAAGCCTTTTACTTAAAGGATCAGCCGCACCGTTTCTGCTGAGCATCATTCAGCGGAGCGGGCCTTTATCCTAATCCCCTTGAAGAGACGCAAACATAATATAACTTACTAATTAGGTCAACTAATTTGGCGTTGAATTCTGTGATTTTTTCCATTTAACAGACTAATTTGATCAGATAAGCTAGGATACCATGCCGGAAATCATATTCAACGGACCCGATGGCAGGCTTGAGGGCCGCTATCACAAATCCAAAAATCCCGAAGCGCCGATTGCCATCGTTTTGCACCCAAATCCGCTGCACGGGGGTAATATGAACAATCGAATTGTGTTTATTCTCTATACGACCTTCGTCGAGCAAGGTTTTTCGGTCATGCGCTTTAATTTTCGCGGGGTCGGCCGTTCGCAAGGCGTTTTCGACAATGGCTCCGGCGAGCTTAGCGACGCTGCCTACGCCTTTGATTGGATTCAGCAATTCAATCCCAACAGCCCCTTTTGCTGGATCGGCGGCTATTCCTTCGGCGCGCTCATATCCATGCAATTGATGATGCGCCGGCCCGAGATCGAAGGCTTCATCGCCGTCTCTCCGCCGGCCAATACCGAAGATTTTTCGTTTCTGGCGCCGTGCCCGTCTTCGGGTCTGCTGGTACAGGGTGATGCCGATCAGCATGTCCCGGCGGAATCGATGACCAAATTGGTGCAAAAACTCCGCACCCAAAAGAACATCACCATCGATCACAGCGTCATCAAGGGCGCCGATCATTTCTATCAGGAAAAAACCGACCTCCTGGAAACCGAAGTCAGCAAATATCTGAAGGCCTCGTTGGCCGCCCGGGAGCCGGCGCCAAGCGCCAGCTGACGCTCCTCGATATCCGGTTTAAACGGTGTTCAGCCGCCCGCCGGTCAGCGGCTCAGGCACGCCCGTGGTGCCGGGATAACTGATCGGCATGTTCTTCAGGCTGCGCACCGCCATCAGCGCAAAAGCCTGCGCCTCCAGGGCATCGCCGTCCCAGCCGGCGGCTTCGGCGGCGCGCACGCCTGCCGCCAGCCTGTCCGACAGCAGCGCCATGAGATGACCGTTGTTGCGGCCGCCGCCGCAAATGATCCATTGGCCGACCGGTTCCGGAAAATAGGCTTCGGCGCGGGCCACGCAATCGGCGCTGAAGGCCGTCAATGTGGCGGCGCCGTCTGCCAGCCCCAAGCCATCCATAATACCCGCATCGAAGGCGTTGCGGTCCAAGGATTTCGGCGGCCGCCGCGAAAAATAGGGATTGTCGGCGAGGGCCTGGAGGCGCGATTGATCGACCCTGCCCCGCCCCGCCAAGGCCCCGTTTCGATCGAAATCAAGGCCGGCAACATGGCGCACCCAATCGTCGATCATGGCATTGCCGGGACCGGTATCGAAGGCCAGTATATGCTCGCCGGTCGCCGCATCCGCATTCCGCCCAAGCCAGGTCACGTTGGCGACGCCGCCGATATTGAGGACCGCCAACGGGCGGTCTTCGATTTGGCCGAGAACGCAATGGATAACCGGCGCCAGCGGCGCGCCCTCGCCGCCCGCGGCCACGTCTTTGGTCCGAAATTCGGACACCACTGGACAGCCGGTAAGCTCGGCCAGCAGCGCGCCGTCACCGATTTGCACCGTTATCCCCTTCGCCGGCTGGTGCAAAATGGTTTGGCCGTGAAAGCCGATGACGTCCACGGCGCCGGCGCCGGCCTCGGCCAGGCAGCGCCGCACCGCCTCGGCGTGCAGGCGGGTCAGGCCGTCCACCAATTCGGCATCAGCCGCGGCCTTGTTGTTGGCGGCGGCGGTGGCAACGGCGTCCCGAAGCCGCGCCCGCCAATCGTCCGAATAGGGCAAGAATATGGATGGCCCGAGATTGCCGATGCGCGCGCCATCGGTTTCCACGATGGCGGCATCGATGCCGTCCATGGAGGTGCCGCTCATCAATCCGAGGGCGCACGTAAGTTTACCGTCTGCCATGCCTCACGGCCTCTAATTATCCCGTTCCCAAACGCTCACAAATTCTTAGCTTGGTTCGCTTATTGATCGCAAGCCGGTGCCGGAATATGTAGTCTATGCCGCCTTGGCCCGGTGGCGGGCAATTGCCGGTTGGGGAAGATGCGTTGGTGTTTCTATCGGCAATATTATTCGGGCTCGTAGTGCTAGCCGACGACCAACCAACCAGGCTGGTTTGCACCGGCAATGCCGCTCAATTTCGCCTTTATGCCGATCGTCCCAAGGACAGCAATAATGGCCGCTCCAAACAAGTGGAAATGGGCGTGGCCGTTAATTTCGCCGACAAAGGAAAAACCGAATTCGGCGCCGTTCAATTGTCGGGCCCGGGCATCGCGCAAAAATTTTTCGCGATTTCGGGCAAACGAAAAGATGTGCGCGCCTTTTTCGGCGGCGGCATGGGCGGCATATTCAACACCCCGGACGCCGATCGGCGGGTAGGATTTGGCCGCCTTGGGCTGAACCCCGCGGCCGGCGCTCTTGAATTTGAGATCACCTGCAAGTCGCCAAAAACCAAAACCAAATCCGCACGGAAATCCTTGCGCTAAAAAGGCCGTTTAACCTGCAAAAATGCCAAGGACAAAGCCTGAGCAAAAGGCGCATTGTTTATGGCTGATAAATCGTGCTAAACGAGCCGCCGCCGCCGCAAGCATGGATTAATACCAAGGATCGGTGATCATGACCCATAGAGACGGCCGAGCAAGGTTTTCGGCAAGGAGCGTGCGCCGTGGCGATGCGGGGCATCGCAAAGCGTGCGCGACGCTGCCCGAAAGCCTTGGCTGGCCGCCGTTGCAGTCGCCCATGCGGCCCGCCGGAGGGCGTCAGAAGCGCTGGCCGATGCCCCGCATCGCCGGCGCGCTCCTTCCTACCCGGCGGACCGCATGGGCGCTCTCTATGGGTCATGATCACCGATCATTGGTATAAGGCCGGGAAGTCATGCCAGAATACAAATCGGAATTTGTGCGAACCATTGTCGAGCGCGGGTTCCTGCATCAATGCACGGACCTGGGCGCCCTCGACGCGCTGGCCGCCAAACGCACGGTTACCGCCTATATCGGCTTCGATTGCACGGCGCCCAGCCTGCATGCGGGCTCGCTGATGCCGATCATGCTGCTGCGCTGGTTGCAGAAAACCGGGCACCGGCCCATCGTCCTGATGGGCGGCGGCACCACCAAGGTGGGCGATCCGTCGGGCAAGGACGAAAGCCGGCAAATACTGACCGAAGCCCGCATCAATGAGAACCTCACATCCATCAAGTCCATATTTTCGCGTTACCTGAGTTTCGGCGACGGCGCCTCGGACGCACTAATGGCCAACAACGCCAATTGGCTGGACCGGCTCGAATACATACCGTTCCTGCGCGAATACGGGCCCCATTTCACCATCAACCGCATGCTTACCTTCGACAGCGTCAAGACCCGGCTGGAGCGCGAGCATCCGCTGACCTTCCTCGAATTCAACTACATGATCCTGCAGGCATATGATTTCCTGGAATTGGCGCGGCGCTATGATTGCGACATGCAAATGGGCGGCTCCGACCAGTGGGGCAACATCGTCAACGGCGTCGAATTGGGCCGGCGCACCGACGGGCTCTCGCTTTACGGTCTGACCTCGCCACTGCTGACCACCGCGTCCGGCGCCAAGATGGGCAAGACCGCCGATGGCGCCGTCTGGCTGAGCGAGGCGCAGCTTTCTGCATACGAATTCTGGCAATATTGGCGCAACACGGACGACGCCGATGTGGGCCGCTTCCTGCGCCTGTTCACCGAATTGCCGATCGCAGAAATCGAACGGCTGGAGGCGCTCGAAGACGCCGAAATCAACGAAGCGAAAAAAATCCTCGCCGCCGAGGCCACCACGCTCTGCCACGGCGCCGAGGCCGCGAATAATGCGGCGGCGACCGCCGAGGAGACCTTCGAACGCGGCGGCGCCGGTGACGATTTGCCGAGCGTCGAAGTGTCCGAAGAGCGTTTGCGCGCCGGCATACCGGCGTTCGAGATTTTCCGGCTTGCCGGGCTTTGCAAATCGAACGGCGAGGCCAGGCGCCTGATCAAGGGGCAAGGCGCGCGCCTGAACGATCAATTGGTGGCCGAC
This sequence comes from Rhodospirillales bacterium, assembly GCA_046582475.1. GTDB lineage: Bacteria > Pseudomonadota > Alphaproteobacteria > Rhodospirillales > UBA2165. The sequence goes on along the minus strand of JAYGEH010000056.1, from coordinate 12,094 downwards.
GAGACCCGCCTGGTTACGCTGGGCGACGTGGGCGCCGGCGGCGCGATCAAGCTTTCCGCCGGAAAAAAACGGCATGTCCTGGTGCGCCTGGGGTAGCACCGCGTCCCGGGCTAGTTTTCCGAGCGTTTTTTGGCTTTGTTTTTTTGCCCGCCGCCGGCATCCTCCTTGCGTTCGAACACCTTGAATATGTTGCGCAGGAAACCCGGCGCCAGGGCCGTCAAGGGGTTGGTGGAAACGTCGGGCTTGTCCACATTGCCCTTGACCCGGAACTCGGCTGCAAACACGCCGCCGCCCTTTTGCCCGCCCGAGAACAAGGGGCCGACGATGGGCAGACGGCCGAGCGCGCTGTTGATGAGGTAGGCGGGAATGAGGGTGCCGCGGAGGTCTATGGTCTCGTTTATGGTATCGACGCTGCCGGTTGCGGTTATGCCAAGGGTGATGCCGGTGGCCCGGGCATCCTCGACGCGGACCTGATCGGGACCCGAGACGAACGGGACGATCAATTGGTTGAACTGGAGACCCTTGCCGCCGAGGGCTTCTAAAATGCCGGTCAGGGATGCGATGCTCAAAAGCTGGGCAAACACTGGTGCGTTCAAGACCCGGAAATTATCGACGCTCAGAATGCCCTGTAACGGGCTGTCCGGCATCATGCCCCGGTATGTGGCATCGATACGCAAGCTTCCGCCGACCACATTTTCGTTGAAGTCGAGAACCTTGAGCGCCTGGCCGGCATCGTTGCTGGTCAGCAAAAAATGCCGTTTGTTGCCGTCCGGGGTAATTTTTAACTCTATTTTCCTGGCTTTTTTCATGGTGCCCGAAAACTGCGCGTTGCGCCATACAAGCCCATCGAAGACCGCCGCCCCGGTGACATTGTTAAGAGCCAGGCCGTTTTCCACCAAGGCCTTGCCGAGGCTGAACGACAGGCTGAGGGGTTGCCCCCGCTCCGCCTCGCCATTTGCCGCCGCGTCGTCCTGCGCAAGAAAACCACGCAAATCCAAAACGCGCCCGCGCACATCGATTTCCAAGCGGCCCTTGACCGGGATCAGAACCGCGGCAATATCGGTATGGTTGAGCTGGAATTGTTCGATGCGGATTTCCCTGACGCCGCCGCCGGCGTTAAATTTTACCGAGCCAATGGCATCGAGGCCGCCGCCGGCGATGGTGAATTCGGAAATGTTGTGAAACCGTTGCTTGGTAAAGGCGGCGATGAATTCCGCCGAAGCCTCGGTGCCGGCTGCCTTGGTCCAGTCGAATTTGGCGAGGGTGAGGACCGCATCGGTGAGCCCGAGCCGCCCATCGAGGCGCCCCTCGCCGCGGTCATTGATGCTGATCTCCAAATCTGCCGCGATCGGACCTTGAACCCATTCCCGGACGGCGTCGGGAATAGTCAATCCCAGTTTTTCGGTCCAATCCTGTTCCGCCAGCATCGCCTTGACGCGGTAACGGGTCTGGATATCCGCTTTTTCAAATTTCTCCCGCCAATGAAATTCCGTGCGTATGCCGGCCAGGCTGGCTTCGCCGTCCACTTCCATTCCCCGGTTGTCGAGCCGAAGCGCGAGATTTCCCTCGGTGAGATCAAAACCGAAAGCGGCCCCCGGCACCGAAATGTCCTGCAACCGGGACGCGGCCTTAACCTCGATGGTGTCGGCAGTCATCGCCCGTTCAACAAGAAATTTGAGATTTAACCGCGTCGAAACACGGCCCTTAGCGGCCACCGGGCGCAGATTGAATTTGCGCGCAAAATCCAGCGGCTCGCCATCCAGCATATCGATCACCTGGGACAACGGCCCGGCCGTATGGACTTCGATATCGGCGAACTGGTCGAACTGGTCCAAGCCGGTAAACATGATGTGCCCCGATTTGATGATGGTGTCCTTAATGCGGCCACTGGTCACCGTGATGTCGAACTGCTTTTGATCGAACTTGGCGTAGGCATCACCTTCGATAATCTTAGGCAAGGGACTGAAATAATCGATGCTCAGACCGCGCGCCTTCAAATCACCGGCGAGGGAAACGATTTGGAAGCCTTTTTGCTTGCTCCATCCGGCGTTCAGGCGAATACGGGCGTCGCCGATGGTGCCGGCGGTAATATTTTCGACAATCCATTGCCGCGCCAGCGGTGCCATTTTTGCCGGCCAGTACAATTCTCCCTTGGCGGCGTCGAGGCCGTCTCCGGTCAAATCCATTGCGATCGACAACGCGTTGCCGATTTCCTGCAGGACCGCACTCCCCCGAATCCTGGGACCGGGCGTATCGATGGCGATGCTTTCCACGTCGAGGCGGTCCACCGACTTGGAATACCGGCCCTTGAGGCTGATTTTGGTGAGGGGCATGACATGGCTGATGGGCGCGGGCAATTCGATTTGGCCGTTTTCGCCAAGATCGAGAGTCAGATTATCGATGCTCAACAGTTCCTCGGCGTGATCGTAGCGGCCGGTCAGCCGGCCCGCTTTTACCCGCAAAGATAGCGCCGCCGCCGGTCCGGCGCCGATGATCCCGGGGCCCGCGGTAATGTCGAAGCGGGCTGATTTTAGCCCGCCGTCCAACCCGGTGACGAGGGACGCCGTTCCATTCGCCGGAAAATTCGCCAGTCTCAATAATTCGGCTTTTTTGGAGACGCCCGCCAGCAGGCTGGGATTGAAATCGGCGAAGGCAACGTCGAGGGCCAGCAATTTCGCCGCGGCGTCATAGTCGGCGTTAATCCGAAACGCCGCCGACATTTCGCCGATACGCAAGGCGAGATCGGTCTCGCCGGTCAAACCCCGTTCGGTGCGCCTTAAAACGATATTGGCGTTGGGCGCATCCCAGATGAAGCCGAGACGCCGGTCATCGATGGTCAGGTGGGCTCCGAGTATGTTCAGCCGCGTCAGATAGTCGATGGCGCGCACGCCTTTCGAGCGTTCCAGAAGCCCGGCAACCACCGTCCTGGCCAGGTCGTTGGAGGCGCCGCTTTCGCCGCCAAATCCGAAATCAAGCTGGCCGTTGGGATTGCGAATTATTTTCAGGCTGGGACCGGTTATCGACAAAGTTCTGGGCGCCAGGCGGCCCTCCAACAAGGCGGCGGCGCTCAGGGAAACTGAAAGTTCGGGAATTTCGGCGATGACCTTTTGGTTGGCGCCGAGCGCTTGTGCGCCAATCAGGCGAATTTCAAGGGTCCGCCCGACCCCGGCCCAGGTCAGAATGGTATCATTGATATTTATTTTCAATTTGCCGAATTCGTTGCTTAGGGCGGATTCGAAATAGGGCGTAAAATAGGCGATCGAAAGCGGGCCGGAACTCAGGCGCCAGAAAAATGCGATCAGGGCGATGGCGAAGCCAACCGCCAAGACCCCGATGAACTGAAAGGTAATATGAAATATTCGCCGGATCACAAAAACATCTCCGTACCGGCCGGGTTTGGCGCCCCGCCAGTGCCGCTTGACCACATCTGCGCGCTCCCGCAGTCTGCGCCATATTGGATCGTTTGAAAATGCATCAATTCACTGAGCTGCCCGATGGGGGGAATTTTCCGCGCGCCCATGACCCGGACCTCGCCATGCTAGGGCTGGAACGATTGCTGGAAGCTGCCGGAAAAAGCGAAAATCAGGGACTTTCTTCAAAAATTGAACGGATTGCGGATGATCCGGCGGGCGCCGCCCTGCTCGCCGCGCTGTTTGGCAACAGTCCGTTTTTGACCCAATGCGCGGTGCGCGAGCCGGAATTTACCGCCCAATTACTCGAATCGGGCCCGGACGCGTCGCTCGCCCGTCTTGGCGATGATCTTCGATCCGTGGCGCCAAATATTGGCGATGACGGAGCCCTCAAAAAGGAACTTCGCATCGCCAAGCGCCAAGCCGCGCTCACCATCGCAGCCGCCGATATCGCCGGCTTCTGGAGCCAGGACCGCATCACCGAAGCGCTCAGCGAATTCGCCGAAATCGCGGTCGCCCGGACCGCGAATTTCCTGCTGGCCCGATTGGCCGGCAGCGGTGCCATCGCGCTCCCGGGCTGCACCGGGACCAAGGGCGATCCGGCGGCGGCATCGGGACTGATCGTTCTGGCGCTCGGCAAGCTGGGTGCCAGGGAGCTTAATTATTCCAGCGACATCGATCTGATCATCCTCTTCGATCCCGATGCGGTGGCGACCAGCCAGCCGGGCCGGTTGCAGCAAAACTTCGCGCGCCTGGCGCGTGATCTGGTCAATATCCTCACCGAGCGGACCGAAGACGGCTACGTTTTCCGCACCGATATCCGCCTGCGCCCCGATCCGTCTTCGACGCCGCCAGCAATCTCGGTCCTGGCCGCCGAGGCCTACTACGAAAGCGTCGGCCAGAACTGGGAACGCGCGGCGATGATCAAGGCGCGCCAGATCGCCGGCGATCGCGAAGCCGGGGCAAGGTTCCGCAAAAAGCTGTTGCCCTTTATATGGCGGAAGAATCTGGACTTTGCGTCGATCCGCGACATTCATTCCATCAAGCGCCAGATCAACGCGCACCGGGGCGGCGGCGAGATCGCCATCGAGGGCCATGACATCAAGATCGGCCGCGGCGGCATCCGCGAAGTGGAATTTTTCGCCCAGACCCAGCAGCTTATTTGGGGGGGGCGCAATCCAGTCTTGCGCACCAGGTCCACCTGCCGCGCCCTGGCGCTGCTCGCCGACGCGGCCCTGATCACACAGAGTACGGCCGCCGAGCTGACCGAAACCTATTGGTTTCTGCGGCGCGTCGAGCATCGCCTGCAGATGATCGATGACCAGCAAACCCACGCCCTGCCGAAAAGTGACGACGCCATGGCGGCGCTGGCGGTGTTTTTAGGGTACGGCGACAGCCAATCGTTCCGCACCGACATCTTGTTTCATCTGCGCCGGGTGGAAGGACATTACGCGGCGCTGTTCGAAGGGGCGCCGGACCTTTCCGGCGGCAGCGAGATTCCGGGAAATTTGAGCTTCACCGGCTCGGAAGACGATCCCGACACCTTGAAGACGCTGGCCAAGCTGGGTTACCGGGAGCCGCATACAATCGCGTCGCGCATTCGGGGCTGGCACCGGGGCCGGAGCCGCGCGACGCGCACCGAGCGTGCCCGCCAGATCCTGACCGAACTGATGCCGGCGATCTTAGGCGCCTTTGCCGGCACCCCGGACCCGGACGGCGCGTTTGGCCGCTTCGATGATTTCGTGGCGCGCCTTCCCGGCGGCGTTCAGCTTTTTTCGATGTTTCACGCCAACCCGCTTTTGCTGCAGCTGGTCGCCGAGATTATGGGCGGCGCGCCCAAGCTGGCCGAACATTTGGAACGCAACCCGGCGGCCCTGGAAAGCGTTCTGTCACCGGATTTTTATGAGCCGCCGCCGCCGGCCGCGGTCATGAGCGAGACCCTCATCGCGGCTCTGGACGGCGCCGGGGATTTCGAAGACGTGCTCGATATTTGCCGGCGCTGGGCCAACGATGCCAAACTTCAGGTGGGCGTGCAAAGCTTGCGCCAGCTCATCGATTGGGACAGCGCCGGGCACTCCCTAAGCAACATCGCCGAAACGGTGATCACCCATCTTTCGCAAAAAGTCGCCGAGGAATTTGCCGCCAAGCACGGGATCATCCCCGGCAATCAGTGGGCCATCGTCGCCTTGGGCAAGCTGGGCGGGCGCGAAATGACGCCGGCTTCGGATATGGATCTGATCTTCATCTACGATCACACCGAGGGCGCCGCCCAATCGGGGGGCCCGGCCCCGCTTGACCCGTCCCGGTATTTTGCCCGGCTTTGCCAGCGCCTGATCAACGCGATCACGGCGCCGACCGCCGAGGGCAAGCTCTACGAAGTCGATATGCGCCTTCGCCCCTCGGGCAATGCCGGGCCGATTGCATCGCACCTGAATGCCTTCACCAAATATCACCAGGAAAGCGCCTGGACGTGGGAGCATATGGCGTTGGCGCGGGCGCGCGTGTTGTGCGGTGACAAAGCGCTCACCGCGAAAATCATGGCGGTCACCGAACGGGCGCTGCGGGCCGAACGGGATCCCGAAAAACTGGTTTCCGACATCGCCGAAATGCGCAACAGGATCGATAAGGAACACCGCACCCGCAATATTTGGGAGGTGAAACATATCCGCGGCGGGCTCATCGATATCGAGTTCATCGTGCAGTATCTGCAACTCCTCCATGCCCATCGATCGCCGTTTGTGCTGTCCACCAATACGCTCGATGCGCTGACCCGGCTCGAAGTTGACGGCCGCATCGAGCCCGCCGACGGCGCGTCGCTGCGCGCCGCTCTGTTGCTCTGGCAATCGATCCAAGGCATGCTGCGCCTGACCATGTCCGGCGCCATCGGAACCGGGCGCGACATGCCCGAGGCACTGAAACAAGCGCTTGCGCGCACCGCCGGCACGCCCGATTTCCAATCCCTGGAAGCCCTCATGGAAGAAACCTCGGATCAGGTGTTCGCCCTCTTCGGCAAGATTATCGGCGCATCGGAGGCATGACCTGATGCCTTTGCAATCGCCGGGGTGCCTGAGCGAGGCTGCCTGCAATGTCTTGAACGCGGCCGATCCGGCGCGGAAAGTTGATTTGAGCGAAATCTACGCGAAGGATTATGCGGCCGGGAATTTATCGGAGATCGGCACCTGCCGCCCGCCGGACCGCCCGGCCCGACCGCTCCGGCCCGAGCTCGGCCGGCCCGGCGACATGAAGCGGCGGCGCTTCGGCACGCCCGAGGGACGTATCGCGTTCATCCACGCCATCGCCCATATCGAGTTGAATGCCATCGATCTTGCCTGGGATATGGTGGCCCGCTTCACCGCTGTGGAATTGCCGGACGCCTTCTACGCCGACTGGGTGGGCGTCGCCGCGGACGAAGCCCGGCACTTCACCCTGTTGGCCGATTATCTGCAGCGGGGCGGCGCCGCCTATGGCGATCTGCCGGCCCACGACGGTTTGTGGGAAGCGGCTGCCCAGACCAGCGATGACATATTGGCGCGCCTGGCGCTGGTGCCGTTGGTGCTGGAAGCGCGCGGCCTGGACACGACACCGGCGGCGATCGCAAAATTGACCGGGGCCGGCGACCGGGACGCCGCGGCAATTCTTAAAACCATCGCGGCAGAAGAAATTCCGCACGTGGCGGCCGGCGTGCGCTGGTTTGAATATATGTGCGCGGCGCGCGACTTGGAGCCCAAATCCACCTATCAGCGTTTGGTGCGGGCGCGTTTCAAGGGCGCCCTGAAACCGCCGTTCGCCACGGCTGCCCGCAGCGCCGCCGGCTTCGATCCGGCCTGGTACGAGCCGCTGGCAAAGCCGGCCGATTAGACCGCTTCGCCGTCCTCGATGCGCGCGGCCAGCATGGCGGCCATGAACATATCCAACTCGCCGTCGAGCACCGCCTGGGTGTTCGAGGTTTCGACGCCGGTGCGCAAATCCTTGACCATCTGATAGGGCTGCAAAACGTAAGAGCGAATCTGGTGCCCCCAGCCGATATCGGTTTTGGCGTCGTGTTCGGCTTGCGCGTTTGCTTCGCGCTTTTGCATTTCCGCCTCATAGAGGCGGGCGCGCAGCATGGAATAGGCCGCCGCCCGGTTGCGGTGCTGGGAGCGGTCGTTCTGGCACTGGACGACGATGCCGGTGGGAAGATGGGTGATGCGCACGGCCGAATCGGTTTTGTTGACATGCTGGCCGCCGGCGCCGGATGCCCGGTAGGTGTCGATGCGCAGATCCTTATCGACGATCTCGATCTCGATATTGTCGTCGATAACCGGATAGACCCAGACCGAGGCGAAACTGGTATGGCGCCGCTGGCTGGCATCGAAGGGCGATATGCGCACCAGCCGGTGGACGCCGCTTTCGGTTTTCAGCCAGCCGTAGGAATCTTCGCCCAGCACCTTGACGGTGCAGGACTTGATGCCGGCCTCCTCGCCGCTGCTTTGTTCCAGCCATTCGAACTTGTAGCCGTGCTTTTCCGCCCAGCGGGCATACATGCGCTCCAATATCTGGGCCCAGTCCTGCGCCTCGGTGCCGCCGGCGCCGGCGTGAATTTCCAGATAGCAATCGTTGCCGTCCACCTCGCCCGACAACAAAGCCTGCAGGCGCGCCGCATCCACCTGGGCTGCCAGCCGGCGCAAGGCCGCCTCCGCTTCATCGACGACGCCCGCATCATCCTCGGCCTCGCCAAGTTCGATCAATTCCACATTGTCGGCGAGATCGCGCTCGATGTCATCGACCGCCTTGATGCCATTTTCGAGCCGGTTGCGCTGGCGCATGACCGCCTGCGCGTTGGCCGGGTCGTCCCAAAGGCTGGGTTCCTCGGCAAGCGCATTCAGCTCGTCAAGTTTGATGCGCGCGGCATCATAGTCAAAGGCGCCTCCTCAACAGCTCGACGGACTGCTTGACGGAGGTAACCAGCTGTTCGAATTCGGCACGCATTATGATAGATGTTCCAGAAGTAACGGGTTGGCTGGCCTTTTACTGGCTCGGCCGGTGCGCCGCAAGCCCCAGATAATATTTGGGATAATCCGGTTGCCGCGTCAGTAAAGCCCGCCGGTGCCGGTCGCCGGGGCGGCAACCGGGGTTTCCGATATGCCTTCGAGCACGCTCTCGCCGCCGGTCGGGATGGTGCCCGGCTTGAAGGCTTCGAGAATGATATTCTTGTCGCCGGGCCGCGCCGGGCGGCCGGTCACGCTGTCGACGCGCACCAGATGGATGCCGGTCGGCACGCGGAACGGAATCGCCGGTTTGTCTTTGAGCGCCGCGGCCATGAAATCGCGAAACACCGGCGCGGCGACGGAAGCGCCTTGTTCCCGCCGCCCTAAGCTACGGGGCTGATCGAAGCCGGCGAAAACGCCCAGCGCCAAATCGGGCGTAAAGCCGATGAACCAGGCGTCGCGCGCCTTGTTGGTGGTGCCGGTTTTGCCGGCGATGGGTTTGCCGACGGACTTGATGCGCCGCCCGGTGCCGCGCTCGACGACGCCCCTCAGCATGGAAACAATCTGATAGGCGCTGGCCGGATCAGTCACTTTCTTGCGCGCGTCGAGCCCCTTGGGCACCTTCTGGCCGAGCCAGCTATCGGCCTGGCATTTGGGGCAGAGGCGGGTGTCGTGTTTGAAAATTGTCTTGCCGTGCCGGTCCTGAACCCGATCGATCAAGGTCGGCCGGATGAATTTGCCGCCATTGACGAACATGGCGTAACCGGCGGTGAGCCTTAACAATGTGGTTTCGCCGGCGCCCAAGGCCATGGACAGCTGGTGCGGCAGGTTGGCGTTGACGCCGAAACGCTTGGCCGAAGCGGCGATCGCCTCGATACCGATGGTCTGGGCCAGGCGCACGGTCATCAGGTTGCGCGATTTCTCGATGCCGAGGCGCATGGTGCTGGGCCCGTAAAATTTGTTGGTGTAGTTGGCCGGCCGCCATTTCGGCAGGTTTGGGCCCTGATCGATCACGAACGGCGCATCGAGGATCAGCGTCGAGGGCGTATAGCCCTTGTCGAGGGCGGCGAGGTACACGAACGGTTTGAACGCGGAGCCCGGCTGGCGCAGCGCCTGGACCGCCCGGTTGAACTGGCTTTTTTCGAAATAATAGCCGCCCGACATGGCCAGGACGCGCCCGGTGTGCGGGTCCAGGGCCACCAGCGCGCCTTCAATTTCGGGGATTTGGCGAAGCCCATAGGTTTCCGGCGGATAAACCCGGCCTTTTTTGTCCTGGTGCACGCCTTCCACCAATATGACGTCGCCCTGGTCCAGAACCTGATCGGCGCGCTTGACGCGGGCACCGAGGCGCTCGCCCTTGAGCCATTTGCGCGCCCATGTCATTTCGGCCAGCGGGATGAACCCGGTGGAGCCGTCATCGAGCCCGATATGGGCGGCAGCGGCGGTGATGGTGCGCACGATGGCCAGGCGCCAGGTGCCCTTGCCTTTGGGCGGCTCGAGGCCCGACAAGGCGCCGTACCAGGCCTGGCCAGGGGGGATATTGGTGATCGGACCGCGCCAGCCGTGGCGCCGGTCATAGGCGATAAGACCCCTCTTCAACACCCGATCGGCGATCGCCTGATATTTTGGATCCAGCGTGGTGCGCACCGACAGCCCGCCATCGTAGAGCTGGTCCTCGCCATAGCGGCTGACCAATTCGCGGCGCACTTCCTCGGCGAAATAGTCGCCCTGCACGAATTCCGCCGCGTCGCGCCTGGAGATCGCGATCAGCCGCGCGCGCGCAAATTGCGCCTGGTCTTGGGTTATGACGCCGTCTTCCAACATCCGTCCGACCACCCAGTCGCGACGGCCCAAGGCGGCTTTCGGACGCTTGATGGGGTTGTAGTTGTTGGGCGCCTTGGGCAGCGCCGCCAGAAACGCGGCGTCCGCGATGGTCAACTGATCGAGGGATTTGTTGAAATAGTTCAACGCGGCCGCGGCCACCCCGTAGGACCCGAAGCCCAAATATATTTCGTTGAGGTAAAGCTCCAATATGCGCTGCTTGGATAGGGCCCGCTCGATCCTGAAGGCGAGGATCGCCTCCTTGATTTTGCGCTCGATGGTGACATCGTTGGTAAGCAGAAAGTTTTTGGCCACCTGTTGGGTGATGGTCGAGGCGCCCACCAGCCGCTTCCCTGAGGCAATATTCTTGATATTGGTGAGAACCGCGCGGGCGACGCCAAGGGGATCGATGCCCGGGTGCAGAAAGAAATTTTTGTCTTCCGCCGACAGGAAGGCCTGGCGAACCAGCTTGGGCATGGCGGTGACCGGGATGAACACCCGCCTTTGGCGCGCATATTCGGCTAAAAGGCGGCCATCGCCGGCATGCACGCGGGTCATCACGGGGGGCTCATAGTCGGCGAGCTGGGTGTAATCGGGCAGCCCCTGGCCATAGCGGTAAAACAGGTAAAGGCCGCCGCCGGCCGCCGCGAAAACCGCGATAAAAATCACGCTCATGAAGAGGATGAATGTGCGCAGCATATTCGGTGTCTAGCTTTCGAAGGAATTTGGGCCGGCGTAGGTTGATGGAGCCTCGCAATCTGGCGCGCCAATGTGGCACCATTATGGCTACATCGCCGCCCGGATCACGCCGCAGTTTACCCCAAGCCCGAGCCCCGGGAAACCCGGCAGAAGGCACAATTTCCGGTGATAATGCTTATCGGCGGGAGCGCGATTGTATCGGTCTGTGTTATGCGGACGCCGACCTAGCTCGGACATATTTTATGCGCGTTCCGGCGGGGAAGCGGGGAATCAAGCCATGTGCCCGGCTTAATTGATTTCCTTGGCTTAATTGGTGTCCCGTTGATTCCAGTATGGTAAACAGGAGCCATGAAAACTTCGCTTGCACAATTGCCCCTGGCCTATCGGCGGGGCCGATCAAATTCTCGCCAACCTCCACGAACAGGTTTTTCCGGACCAGGAGGTCAAGACGTTGACCCCATCGGCAAATAAAGACGCGCACAAAGTGCGGACGCTGGAATAGTTAGTGGGATAAGCAAACACACCGTTGACTGAGTATCAAAGTTAGTTTCGAAAACAGGATCATGGGCACCATTGGTATAACCAGATTCTTATCACGAACAATCATTTGGACCGCCGGTATTGTCGGTGTTTTCCTATTGGCGGTGTTCGGCTAGTTTATCTGGGGGATTATTCAACTCCAGGACCACCCGATATTTGCCGGCGGCCGGACCATGAGCCTGGAGCCAATCCACCTTGAAGTCGGCGATAAGCATCTCCGCATTCCAAAGGCCTATATGGACTATCGCCCAAACTGGAAGGGAGGCAAACAAGACGGTGCGGGGATGCAAGTAATTTTACCGGATATGAAGCCATTTGGCGCGGACACGATCGAAGAATTCAAGAAGCCGGGACACGCCAACAAATTCCGAGTTTTAATCAATGAAGGCGGAATCGTGAAGAAGAATGAGGCAACTGAACGGAAAATCGCCAAAACGAACCAACGTATCCGCGGATTGGCTAAATCAAGTAAAGAGCGAAATTTTGACGGTCTGGTGGAAAACAATACTTGTTTCTTTACCAAGCGGGCACAGTACCCGACTCTTTTCAAAACACCAACTCTATCAACGGTTTCCGAGGATTGTTTGGTTTGAATAGAGCCATCATATAGTCGCGGATTTCCATTTCAGACATTTTGACCATGGCTTTTCTGAACGC
>JAYGEH010000045.1:0-1602 GCA_046582475.1 Rhodospirillales bacterium | reverse complement strand
CTGTCGGCGGGCAAGCTGGACGGCGACACGATCGTCTGCGGCTATCATGGCTTCACCTTCGGCGCCGACGGCGCCTGCGTCGCCGTGCCCGGGGTCAGCCGTACGCCCAAAAATATCTGCGTCAAATCCTATCCGGTGGTGGATAAATGGGGCTGGGTATTCGTCTGGATGGGCGATGCCGAAAGCGCCAACGAAGATGCTCTACCCGATTTCCACTATCTCGACGATCCGGAGTGGACCGGCGGCGGCGAGACCTTGGTAGTGAAGGCGTCTTACAATTTAATCCGCGACAACCTCTTGGATCTCACCCACGCCAAGTTTTTGCACAAAGCAACCCTGTCCAACGACTCGGTGACCGAATTTCCGATCTCCGTCGAGGAAAACCCGGGGCGCCTGAATATCCGCCGCACCATGGAGAACATCGAAAAGACATCCCTGTTTTTAACCGGGCTCGGCGGTTTTACGGAAAACGTGACCCACTGGCAGAACGTGGAATTCCTGCCGCCCAACAACGTGGTGATCAATGTGGGCGTGCATTCGGCGGCAAGCGCCAGCGAAGACAAGCGGGTTGAATTGCGCATCCTCAACGCGATCACCCCCGAAACCCGCACCACCAGCCAATACCATTGGGCGATCCTGCGCAACTTCGACATCGGCAACGAGGAATTGACCGCCTACACGGTCGCCCAGAACGCCGGCGCCTTCGAAGAAGACCGCTGGATGGTCGAACAGCAGCAGCAGATGTGGGCGACCAGGCCGGACGCGGCGGCGGTTCCTTACGTCCACGACAAGGGCGTCGTCAAGGCCAATGAGATGGTCGCCGAAATGCTCGCAAGCCCGGCCCGGGACGCGGCGGAATGACCGCAAAACGCGACAGCGAGATTTTGACCCGGGTCGGGCCCGGCACACCCATGGGCGCCTTGATGCGGCACTATTGGCTGCCGGCATTGGCTGCCGGCGCTCAAATCATCGGAACTGGCCAGCGATGGCGATCCGGTGCGCTTTGTGTTGCTCGGCGAAAAGCTGATCGCCTTCCGCGATACCTCAGGGTCCGTCGGCGTCCTGGATCACCGCTGCCCGCGCCGCTTATTCGCAGCGATACACCAGATGGCCGTCCTTGTCGTGGCCATACCAGACCGCCACATGATCATCATCGGCGCAATGTTCGCTCGCCTGGCGGAATGTATCGACACCCTGGTTGGCCGCATCATAGGAAATGGCGATGCGAATCTCCCTGTCCGAGCTTTGCACAACTTTGCCTTTTTTGAAGCTGGAACACGCGCCAAGGGCAACCATGGCGATCGCCAGCGTGATTGCGATTTTCATCAGACACCGCCTTTGCAATTGATAAGGCGACGCTAACTGAAAATGTTTAGAGCTTGGTTAATGGGGCAATAATCACCCGCCGGCGGCGGCGCGGGCGGCGGCGATAATCCGGTCCATCCATGGCAGCGGCTCGTTCGCCGTATAGGCCTCGGCGGCATTTGCATAGCGTTCCACGGCGGGCCAATCTTTGGCCCTCACCGCCACCTCCATGGCGTCCCGGTAGAACCAAAGAAAATTATGGCTGACACAATCCTGGTTCAAGGATGCCATGCCCTC
>JAYGEH010000035.1:0-2622 GCA_046582475.1 Rhodospirillales bacterium | reverse complement strand
CTTGCGGCCAGGAACATCCCCGGCGACGAACCGGCCTATCGGGCGTGGCTGTTCCGGATCCTGAAAAACCTCTTTCTCGACGGCATCAGGCGTGAAAAGACGGCCGTGTCGGTCAAGGAAGAGACAAATTTTCACCCGGAGATGGAATTTTGGCGAGGGGACGAACGTTTTATCACTGTCTTGACCGTAAAGCTCGAGATGGCGAAACTGCCGCGAAATCAGCGGGAGATCATCGCCCTAATCGACATCGTGGGTCTGAGTTACGCCGAGACGGCGTATTTGCTGGATGTGCCCGTCGGCACCGTTATGAGTCGCATCAGCCGAGCCCGGCGGATGCTTCTGGAGGCCATAGGGACCAGCAACGTCCATGAGTTGCCGGTTAAAAAGAAAAAGGGAATACGATGAGCGACCGCCGAATCACCTTCGATATGCTGAACACCTACGTCGACGGCGAACTCGATACGACCGCCGCCGCTGAGGTTGCCCGAGCGGTCGCCGACGATCCGTCGCTGGCACGGGAGGTTGCGGCGCTTAGCCGTCTGCGATCCTCGGTGGCCGAAAGTATCGAGGCGCTGCCCTTGTCGGTTCCCGCGCAGCCGTCGACCGGTGGCCGCGCTGTGGCCATTGCCGCCAGCATCGGGTTCGCTCTGTTCGTCGCCGGATCGGTGTTGGTGTCGGGCTTTGACCGCGACCTGGGATCGGAGTGGCTGGCACGCGCTTGGCAGATGCACCGCGGTTGGTCGATCGAGGGCGTAACGGCGCAAACCCGCGCTTCCTTGCTTCTCGCTAAATTCGTTGACGCAGTACCGGGCGCCTATGTACCCAAACTGTCGGCGTCCAGGCTTACCCTCGTCCACGTGACCGCGGGACCGTTGACGGCAGGGCGGCAGGCGTTGCTGGCCGGCTACCGCGGCACCCGCGGCTGCAAGATCAGTCTCTTGGTGTTTCCGTCCCTGGATGCGCTCAGCGAGGCGCTTAGTTCCTTCCGCGATGGCAAGAACGAAGCCTATGGCTGACGGGCCAGCTCCTTGGGCTACGTCATCATGTCCGATGGCATGGACACGGGGCGCTTTCGGCTGCTCGCCGAAAGCGTCCGCCACACCAGCCGCCAGCACGTCCCGTTCGACGAACAGATACGCATGGCGTTGCGCGAGAGCCGCGACAAAAGCGCCCCCTGTCTCGCCTGACCGATCGTTGGTTTGAGCCAACCCCAAGAAATCTCGGCGATGGCGGAATAAAAAAACCCGTTGGTCCGTTTCTTCCTGTTGAGGATCGGCCGCCCGAAGCGGCTGGCAAATAAACATTTCAACGGGGGAGCATCATGCCAAAAGACACTCCACTTTCCGCCGAAAAGGAAATCGACCTTTTCGATCTCTACGTCGAGGACCCGGAACTTGCCGACGAGTTGGTATTCGGGCGCGTGCCCCACAAGGACCGGCGCGGGTTCCTGAAAGGGGCCGGCCTGGCGACCATGGGGGCGCTGATCGGCGCCGCCATCCCGTTCCACCGCAATATGCCGTCGGGCTTCATTCCCGAGGCGATCGCCGCGACCGGAATGAAGATCAAGGGCAAGAATGGGATCACGATCCTGAACGACCGTCCGGTCAACGCCGAGACGCCGCCGCATAATCTCGATGACGACGTGACACCGACAGCACGGCATTTCATCCGCAACAATGGCATCCCACCTGAGGATATAAACCCGGATAACTGGATGCTGACCATCGACGGCTTCGTCAACAATCCGCTGAAGCTTTCGATCGCGGATCTCAAGAGCAAGTTCGAGGTCGTCACCCGCAAGATCTGCATTGAGTGCGGCGGCAACGGCCGCGCCTTCTTCGACCCGAAAGCCAAGGGCAACCAATGGACGTTGGGCGCCGTCGCCTGCGCCGAGTGGACCGGCGTCCGCCTGATCGACGTGCTGAAGGCGGCGGGGGTCAAGAAGCAGGCCATCTACACCGCCCATTACGGGGCCGACACCCACCTTTCCGGCAAGCCCGGCAAGCTGCCGATCTCACGCGGCGTGCCGATCAAGAAGGGGATGGATGCCAACAACCTCATCGCCTTCGCCATGAACGGAGAACCGATCCATCCCATGAACGGGGCGCCCTTGCGGCTTCACATCCCGGGCTGGCCGGGGTCGTTCTCGCACAAGTGGTTTAACCGCATGCAGCTCCGCGACGTGGTCCACGACGGAACGAAGATGACCGGCGCCGCCTATCGGCTGCCGCCGCACCCGGTCGCCGCCGGCACCAAGGTTGATAAGAAGACCATGGTGTTCATCGAGTCGATGGTGGTCAAGTCGCTGATTACCTCGCCCGAGAGCGGCGTTAAGCTGCCCAAGGGCGAGCGGTCAGTGCGGGTGCACGGCCACGCTTGGGCCGGTGACAACACGGTCAAGGCGTTGGATCTCTCGATCGACTTCGGCGTTACCTGGACGCGGGCCAAGCTAGACTCGCCAGCCAACCCGTACGCGTGGCAGAATTTTTCACAGACGGTGAAGCTGCCGCAAAAGGGCTACTACGAGATCTGGGCCCGGGCCATGGACGACCAGGGCCGCGCACAGCCCTTCGCCATCGCCTGGAACCCGAAGGGGTACATGAACAACTCCATGCACCGGAT
>JAYGEH010000574.1:0-4326 GCA_046582475.1 Rhodospirillales bacterium | reverse complement strand
CGCGCCACGGCTTTTTCGTCGGCGGCGTCGGCGCCGAGCCCATAGACCGTCTCGGTGGGAAAGGCGATGAGTTCACCGGCGCGCAAAGCCCCGGCGGCTTGTTCCAGGCCCGGCCCGTCGGGCCGCAAAAGGACGGGTGGCCGCGCCATCAGGGCCTAGTCTACCGGGCATCCGAGGGCGATGAAGTGGGGATTGAGAATATCATCCTTGCCATAGAGCAGATCGACACCGTCCAGGGATTTGACGCTGCCGCCGGCCGCCGTCAGGACCGCATGGGCGGCGGCGGTGTCCCATTCGGAAGTGCCCGCCAGGCGCGGATAGATATCCGCCTCGCCCGCCGCGATCAGGCAAAATTTGAGCGACGAGCCGCTTTGGATTCTGCCCTTCACGTTATAGGCGCTCAAGAAATCGTCTTCGGCGCCCCGGTGCGAGCGCGAGGTAACCGCGACCATGCCGTCGGCGGCGGGCGCCCGCGCGGTGATCGCGTGGGCCGGCGTGTCCTTGCTTTGTGCGAAGGCGCCGGGCGGGCCGCCCCAATACATTTGATCCTTGGCCGGCGCGTAGACGACGCCGAACTTTGGCAGGCCGTTTTCGACAAGGGCAATATTGACGGTGAACTCATCCAGCCTTTTGACGAACTCCTTGGTGCCGTCCAAGGCATCCACCAGCCAGAAAAGGCCGCCCGAAATATCGGCGCGGTGGCCGGCGGCATAGATTTCCTCGCCGATAAACGGAATATCGGGGGTCAATTGGGCCAGCGATTTTTGGATATGATCCTCGGATTTCTCGTCGGCCTCGGTGACCGGCGTTCGGTCTTGCTTGGCGCGGACGGCGAATTTGGAATTGTATATTTCCATGATGGTGGCGCCCGCCTCGCGGGCGACGCGGCGCACCGCCTCGATCAAATCGGGGGTCAGCTCGAACGGGTTCATCACGCCGCCTTATTTTTCAACATGGATGTCGTTGGACGGCGTCTCGGCGCCGATCAGCACAAAGGCGATCCGGCAGGGCGCGTCGGAACGGTTGGCCCAGCCGTGCCAGGTGGCGCGCTGCACCAGAACATCGCCGGTAAAGAGCGTTACCTCGGTATCATCGTCCAGTTCCATGACGCATTCGCCGGCGAGCACAATAGCGTAATCGATGGTATCGGTGCGGTGCATGTAGGCTTCCTTGCCGGGCATCAATTCGATGATGCGGAAGATCGAGCCGCGTTCGGGGGGTTCGATATCGAGGCTGGCGTAGGCCGGATCGTCGCCGCCCTCGATCTCGGCGGGGGTATCTTCGGTCATCCAGAGAACGCTGTTCGAATTGCCCGAGCGCAGGATCTCCACATTATCCATGACGCCATCGAAGCTGATGATCGCCTTGCCGTCGGCATCATGGTCGGTGACGACACGGCGGATATTGATCGCCATTTTTAGGCGCCTCCCCAACAGGATAGATTTGAATTCCGGCGCAGACTGTTAGCAGATTATTTGGGCCATTGCAGCCCTTATGACGGGGCCCAAAATTGGTCCGCGTCTTCCAGGTCTTCCGAGGCAACCCCCTCGGTCACATAGCGCCATGCCTGCATGCTGTCCGACCAATGGTCGTCCGCAAGGCCCGCCTTGCGTTTCAAATGGGTGAAGAATTCCTGGCGCTCGGGCAGTTGCTCCCAGACCGTCGGCAGGAAGACGCCGCGCTTGCCCTGGTCCTGCAGCACAACCCCGTCGCGGCCGGGCCGCAATTGGGCCACCAGATCGGCCTCGCCGCTAAACGTCATGGCCACCTGCGGGCTGAGCACCGAAATATGCATGGTAATCAAGTGCTCGGTCAGCTCCTCGGCGGCCAGGGGTTTGAAGCGCTGGTCGCGGAAGGCGGCGCGCCCGGCGTTTTCGGCGGCATCGGTTATTAGCGGCCGGTGGGCCTGGATCGTGCCGATGCACCCCCGCAGCTTGCCGTCCTTGTTGAGGGTGACGAAGCAGGCACCGTTGCCGTGCAAGGGTTCGGGGAAGTCTTTCATATCCAGGCGCATTTGTTTTTGGCCGCCCAGATGGTTGAGGATGGTCCGGGCGCCCAGCTTCAAGAGGCTGGCGCCGTGGGCGTCCAGCATCGCCCGGGTGGCGTTGCCGAATTGGTCTTCGTCTTCTTTCGGGGGCTTTTCGCTCTCGGTGAACAGCCAGGATCCGTAGCCCACCACCTTGTCCTTGGTGCCCGCCGTATCGCCGGAATTGCGCACATCGACGGTGCGAACTTTTAAGCCCTTTTGCCGCGCCAGGGTTAGCAGCGGGCGGATCGAATGGCGCCCGCAGGCCTGTTCGTCGCCAAGCCCGACGCCGTCCAGCCGCTCGATGGCGCGGCGCGCCTCGTCGTCGCTTTTTTGCGCCTCGGCGTAGGGCAGGTAATGGCTCAAATCCGACGAAATCAGGATCAGCGTTTCCGGCCCGCCCCAAAGCGCCTCCAAAACCTCGGCCACGTCTTCCGACGTGGCCTGGCCGACGATCAGCGGCACGATGGTGAATTTTTCCAGCACCACCTGCAAAAACGGCAGATGCACCTCGAGGGCGTGATCGTCCTTGTGGGTGTCATCGAACACGCTGACCTGGGGCAGGGATGCGATCTGCCTGGCCGCCGCCTGGTCCACGGGGATATTTCCAAGCGGCGTCGCAAAGCTGTCCGCCGACGGCAGCGCCAGGCCGCGCACCGCCACCCGGTGGCAAGGGCCCAGCAACACCACTCGGCGGATAATGCCGCGTGCCGGCGCCAAGGCGTTATAGGCGGCCGCCGCGGTCAGCCCGGAATAAACATAGCCGGCGTGGGGCGCGATGATGGCTTTCGGCGCCGGGCCGTCGGTGACGCCGATCTCGGTCTTGGCCCGCTCCAGATACTGGCGCACCGAGGCTTGCAGCTCCGCCGCATCGCCGGGATAGAAGGTGCCGGCCACGGCAGGCGGGCGGACCTTGGAAAATGTTCTCGCGGTTACAAGGGCCATGGCCAAAATCTTTGCGCAAATGATTTCCTGTTGTTTATCATTCTAAGGATACGCCGGGCCGTTGGACAGGGCAATATCGTGCTACATCGCCCCGTGGACATTGGGGAGCCTCATTCTAATCATCTATATAGAAAACCAAGGTTTTCGTTATAGAGGTCATATCGCGAAATTTTGATTAAGTTGTCTGGGCGGACGATAGGCAAAGTCAGACTTTACGGCTAGCCGAACGAAGTTGGCGTAGGTTATCGACATAGAGCCCATCACCGCGGCAGAAATTATAAACAACAACGTTGTAAGGGGTATGAAAGCTAAAGTATCGACGGCCAAAAAATAGAAAAAATCGGGACCATATTCTCTAGCTTCGGTAAAATTAAAATGGATTAATCTAAGCGACCAGCCAAGAAACTCACCTTCTATCTTAATAGCGCCGACCATTATGAACCCAAAAATAAGAACGATAAAAATAATTACCAAAATGTATCTGATGCGAAATCCCTTGGTAGTGTGCCAAACCCTGGCCAATGAAAAACGGGTATCGCGAACGGCGATCGATGGCAAAAATGCAAATGCGAGAAAGTTTGTTACAATCAATAACGCCGAGAGCGCCAGGCAAAATAAAATTACCGCCATATCGCCCGCCCCATGGCCCAACGCATTCAAGTCTTCCTGTCCGGGCAATTTATTTAAAGCGTCAATTCCAGCCCACCCAAAGTTAAGAGCCAAAAGGAAAAGCGCGTAGTAAATTTCGGCGCGTCCAAATCGTATAATTTTTGGGTGTTTTTCGTTCAACAGAATGGCTCGATGCCATGCGACCGCAAAATGTGACCCGGCTAAAATGGCAATCGGACTTATAATTAAATCTGAAGGAGCGTTTTCGGTAATCAAGGTATAGACCGATATCGACATAAAACTTAGGAACATAACTGGCAAACTGATAGCACCACATCGAAGGATCAGGCGAATATTGGAGAACGCATATTTAATTCCCCAGTATATTATGGCGAAGATTTGTAATTTTATTGTTTCTGACATTGAATCTTGATCACACCATATTGTTTCGCAACCAGCCCTAATTTTATACCCGATAATAGGGAATATTATAGGCCTAAATCTACCGATACCTGATAGTTAATTATAGAATATTTATACGGAAGGTATTTTTCGAATTTTCCGACTGGTATCGGGCGTTCGCATTCTGCGCGATATGCATTGTGTCAGTGCCTATATTTGGAGCGCCGTCGTCACAATCTTCATGCTATACTCACCCCATGGACGCGGAAGTTTATCCGGGCGCCTTCAAGGGGCGCTATTGGCACACCCTCGACGATGGCCGGGTGCAGTGCGATATCTGCCCG
>JAYGEH010000571.1:0-6204 GCA_046582475.1 Rhodospirillales bacterium | reverse complement strand
TGCGCTTGCCTTTTTCGATGATGATATCGGTGGCCATGCCCATCACCACGCCGGCGAGGCGCATGGAGCGCCCCGAATGGGAGCCGCCGCCGACGGCCACGATATCGGTGTCGCCGGTGATCAGATTGACCGTTCCCAAAGGCACGTCCAGCCATTCGGTGAGCAGCTGGGCGAAGCTGGTCTCGTGGCCCTGGCCGGCGGACAAGGTGCCGATGACCACGTCGATTCGGCCTTCGGGACGCACGGTCATTTCGGTGCGTTCGCGGGGCGCGCCGGTGGAGGTTTCCATATAAGCGGAGATGCCGAGGCCCCTCAGCAGGCCGCGTTCAGCCGAGTCCGCTTTGCGCGCCGGGAATCCATCCAGATCGGAAATCCCCAAACATTGGTCCATGGCCGCCTCGTAGGTGCCGGAATCGTAGGTCATGCCGAGGGCGTTGGCGTAGGGCATCTCACCCGGCCGGATCATGTTGCGGCGGCGCAGCGCGATCGGATCGAAGCCGCATTGCCTCGCCGCCAGATCGACCAGCCGTTCCATCACGAAAATCACCTCGGGCCGCCCGGCGGAGCGGTTGGGATTGGTCGGCGGCGTGTTGGAATGCACGCCGCGCGCCCGGAAATAGGCCGCCGGAATATGGTAGACGCCGGTCATGATCTCGACGCCCTTGGTCAGCGGCACCACCGAAACGGTGTGGGCGCCGATGTTGGAGACGTTGGAACCGCGCAGCCCCAAAAAGTTGCCGTCCGCATCGAGGGCCAGCTCGGCCGTCACATGGAGGTCCCGGCCCTGATAGTCGGACAGGAAGGATTCCGAACGCTCGGCGGTCCATTTTACCGGTCGTCCCAGCTTTTTCGCCGCCCAGGGCACCATGGCGAATTCCGGGAAAAAGGAATTGCGGGTGCCGAAATTGCCGCCCACATCCTTGGCGACGACGCGCACCATTTCGGGATCGATGCCCAAAATTTCAGCCAATTCCATCTTCGGGCGGACGACGGCGCCGCCGCCAGCATAAAGGGTATAGCGCCCGCTTTCCCGGTCATAGACGCCGACGGCGGCGCGCGGCTCCATGGGAACGCCGGTAACGCGGGCGATCCAGGTCTCGAAGGTGACCACATGGGCGGCGCCTTCGAAGGCGGCGTCGGCGGCCTGGCTGTCGCCCACATCCGCATCGATGCATAAATTTGAGCTCCATTCATCGTAAAGAATCGGCACATCCGCTTCCAACGCGTCCATGGTGACGGTGACGGCGGGCAGGGCCTCGTAATCGACTTGGACCCGCTCGGCGCCGTCCTTGGCGGCGGCCACGGTCTCGCCGACCACCATGGCGACCGCCTGGCCCACATATCGGACCCGGTCGGTGGGCAGCACCAACTGAGGCGCCAGCTGGGCCTCCGAGCCGTCCCGGTTGACCAGCGAAATGTCGAGGCCCGACAAAGGCAGCGGCACATGGGGAATGGCTTTGAGCCCGTCGGCTTGCATATGGGTGCCGGTGAAAACGGCAACGACGCCGGGCATCGATGCCGCTTCGGCGCTATCGATGCCGCGGATATGGGCGTGCGCGTGGGGGCTCCGCACCACCTGCGCATAGAGCTGGCCGGGCTGGTTGAAGTCGTCCGAATAGGTGCCCTTGCCGATGATCAGGCGGGCGTCTTCCTTGCGCCGGACCGGCTCGCCAATACGTTCGTTCATGGGCGCTGTTCCCTGGATTAGAGGATTATTGGGCCGCGTTCAGCGTCCGGTGGGCGCCGTCGAAGGCCGGCGCCACCTCTTCCATGAAGCGCTGCATCTGGTCGCGCACCATGGCGTCCGGCTTGGCGCCCAGATTGAAATACAGAATGACCTCGTCGATGCCGTAGCCCTCGACCCGCTTCAATTGTTCGATAATCTCTTGCGGCCCGCCCAAAAGGATCGAGTTGTGGTCGAATTTATCCTTTGTCGGTTCGGCCAGTACTTTGCCGATTTCCCTGTAATATTGCATGGTGGGCGGCAGCGGTCCGGCGCCGCCTTGCGACGTTTTTTTTCGCAAACCCGATAGGGTGAAATAATCGATCAGCCTGTCGAGGGCATAATCCTTGTCTCCATCGCTTTCGCCGATATGGATGAAGTAGCTGCACTTCACCTTGCGCGCCTTTTTCTCCTTCTTTTCGCAGATATCCCGGTAGGCCTGGACCGCCTGCTCGAGCCCGCCGAACACCATGGTCGCGGCGAACGGCGCCTGCAGGAGGTTCCAATCCAGATCGGCGGCGATCTCCATGGAGAAGGACGAGAACGAGCCCATATAGGGGCGGAACGGCTTTTGCAGCGGTTTCGGATCGACAATGATCGGTTCGGGGACCTGGTAGAATTCGCCCTGGTAGGTGAACGGCTCGGTCTCGGTCCAGCATTTGCACAAAAGCTCGACGGCTTCGGTGAATTGCTCGGCCGAGGCCTGGAAATCGACGCCGAAGGGGGCGAATTCGTGGGCATCGTAGCCCCGGCCGCAGGCGAAATCGACGCGCCCGCCCGATAGCTGATCCAGCGCCCCCCATTCCTCGGCGACTTGGATCGGGTGGTGGATGTTCAAGACCACCACCGCCGGGCCGAGGCGGATGCGCGACGTGGAGGCGGCGATATTGGCCAGGGTCAGGCCCGGCACCGGCACGCAGCCGCGCCGGTTGAAATGATGCTCGCCGATCCAGACCGAATGCATGCCCAGCTGTTCCGCATAGAGGGCCTGGCCGCGGATTTCCAGCAGGAACTGCTCCGCGGTGCGCGGGTTGTCGGGATAACGGTTGTCCGAAAGGGTGAAATATCCAAATTCCATGACGGGCTCCGTTACTTGGGCTCAGGCGTTGCCGCGCATTTCGCGCCACAGGCCGAGCTTTTGCTGGGCCGTGCGGTCGGTGTAGGAGAACAGGGTCGCATCCGAGTCCGCCTCCAGCCGGTAGGGCACCCAGCAGGGAATGGCGAAAATGTCCCGCGGCTTCCAATCCAGGATTATTTCCTCGCCGGGCTCGCCGGCGATGACGCGCCCGGTTCCCTCCACCGGCGAATAGACGGTGTTTTCGGTGGTCTGGTACGCCTCGGTCTTGAAGCCCTTGGGCAGCAACTGCAGGAAAGTGGACATGGTCGGCATGGCGCTGCCGCCGGTGGTCGGATCGATATATTCCAGCTTGATGCCGTTGTATGGGTCCCATTCGCCGTTCTTGCGCAATTCCTCCAAGGCCTCGCGGGAGCGGGCGTAGGGGTAGCAGAATATGGGCGATTCCGGTTTATCCCAGCTCTCGCCGACGGGCCGCATATTGGCGCCGTAGCGGGCGCTGCTGTCGCCGGGCCGGCGGCTTTCCGGCGCCCGCTCTTCCGGGTAGGGCACGAAAAACATCGCACCGAAGGTGGCCACCATGGGAATATCCAGCCCGTCCATCCAGAAAAACGGGTCTTCGCCGTCGTGGCCGTGATCGTGCCAGGTCATCGATGGGGTGATCAGGAAATCGCCCGGCTCCATGAAGGATTTCTCGCCCGAAACGGCTGTCCAGGCGCCCTTGCCCTTGAGGATGAAGCGCAAGGCCGACGGCGTGTGCATGTGGGCCGGCGCGATCTCGCCGGGCAGGATCATCTGCAGACCCGCATAGAGGCTTTCCAGAATACGCGGCGGCTTGTCGAGCCCGGGATTTTCCAATGACAGCACCCGGCGGTTGGCTTCGTGGGCGGTGATCAGCCCGCCGGCTTCGGTCAATAGCGGGCACAGCTGGTTATCGAAGTCCCAGAGATGGGGCACCGAGCGGACGAAATCCTTAGGTCTGGCCGGCACCAGGGTGGTTGTCCACAGTGGCGACAGATCGGTCTTGTCGATTTTGGCGTAGTAGGCTTCGCGTTCGGCCTGATTTTCCGGTTCTGCCATGACGTTTTCCCCTCGGCGCCCAGCTTAGCACCCAGGCGCCGGGGTTAGAAGTGCGGCGCGCCTAATTTGTGCCCCGGTAGCTGTCCAGATCGGCTTGCTGGCGGGCTTCGGGCTTTTTGTTGGCACCCGCGCCAAGGTCACCGTCCGCAGAGACCAGACCGTTCATCGCATCGGCGGCGCCGAGCACCTTACCACCCTTGAGCGTCACCCGCTCCATGCGCCGCCGGTGCGGCAGGTAATCCCGGGCGGCGTAATGCTGGACCGAACGGTTGTCCCAGAACACCATGGTGCCCGGCTTCCAGGTGACGCGGAACTGATATTCGGGAACCTCGGCCAACCGGTACAGCATATCCAGGATCGCGCTGCTTTCGCTTTCGGTCATGCCCGTGATGTGCTGGGTGAATTGGGGGCTGACGAAAATCACCTTCTTGCCGGTGACGGGGTGCAAGCGGACCACGGGATGGACCGGATTGGGAAACGCTTCCTCCATGTCATGGAGCTTGCCGCGGCTGGCCGGATCGCCCGAATACAGGCGCCGGAACGGCTTGAAATCATGCACCGCTTCGAGCCCGGTGAGGAAACATTGCCAGCGCTCGCTCAAGCCCTCAAAGGCGGCGGTCATCGAGGCGAAGACCGTATCGCCGCCCACGTCCGGCACGATGCGGGCGCGCAAGATGGTGGCCATGGGCGGCTCTTCGCGGAAGGTTTCGTCCGAATGCCAGATGTCGGTGGCCAAGGGCGGATGCTTGCCGTCGTTATCGAGGATGATCAGTTCCGGCATTTGGGCGTCGTGGGGCGAAAACGGGTGCACCGATAATTCGCCGAACTGTTTGCCGAACGCGGCCTGCTCCTGCACCGTGATATCGATTTCGGGGAACACCAGAACTTCATGCTTCGCCAGCGCATCGGCAATGGCTTGCCGGTTTTTTTTGGCTAGCGGCTTGGAAAAATCAACGCCGCGAACTTCGGCGCCCAGATGCGCGCCCTTGCGGGTGATGATGATTCCCGGCGGCTTGGTCATCGTGTTCTAGTCCGACATCCCGGCCCGGCGCAGCAAATATTCCCAGGCCCGGTCGTGGCCGCGCAAATTGGCTGCGCCTGCCATCGATGCCTTGATCTCGCCCGGGGTCAGGTAAATGATATCGCCCAAGGGCAGGGCGCGGACGATGGCCTGGGCGTTGTTTTTCATGGCGATGGCGGTCTGCACCGCGTCGGGGATATTGTCGCCGGTTACCGTGCAGCCGTGGCCGCGCATGATCGCCGATTTTGCACTCCCCAACGTGGCCGCCAGATCGTGACCCTGTTCGTTGGTGGTGACCAGCAAATCGGTGTCGCCGAATTTATCGCGGATATCCCACACCGGCGCGGTTTCGCCGAGGCGCTTGGCGTTGTGGATGGCCGGGCGCATGGGCGTTCCGGTTATGGCGAACGGCAGGACCTCGTGGCAATGATTATGGATCACCGACATGACGTCCGGCCGGGCTTCGAAAACGGCGCCGTGGATGGGGCGCTCGATATAGATCGGCAGCTGGGTTTCCCGGGTCGGGGAATTGTCCAGATTGAACTCCAGGATATCGCTTTCGACCACCAGTTCGGGGCTGCGCGAGCGCGACAAAAAATAGGTTTCCCGATTGTCCGGATTACGGACGCTGATATGGCCATAGGCATCACAGAGGCCCTCGGCAGCAAGAATACGGTTGGCGGCCACCAGATCCTGGATCAATCCTTGAATGTCACTCATTTGGAACCCCCTGGTTTCAATATTATACGGCGTTTAACAGCGCTGACCATGGTAATGGCGCGCAAGGCCGGAAAATTATCGCCGATAAAAGATTGCGGCCAGGGCATGCGGACAATGCGGTGAAACCGGATATCGGCAACCGGTCAGGAACCGCTTTAGGTCATGGACTCATAAATGGCGACGACTGTGACGTGCGTTATTTTGTTTCCTGGCAAGGAGCTAGGAGGGAGTGATGCCAAAGCATCATAACCGACGACGGGACGTAGTCCAGGGGGCAAAAGAACCGCGCCCCAAGAGGGGTCGGCAAATAGCCCGTTTCGGTGCGTCCGGCGCCCTCACCGGGGCGAAGGCCCCGCTATCGGGCACCCTCCTGCCGAAACAGGCTATTTGCCGATCACAGCTCGCCGCCATTTATGAGTCCATGACCTAGGTCCTGATGGCGCCGCCACCCGTCCTTTTGCGGCCCGACGGGCCGGGCCTGGAACAAGCCGCCGGGGCTTTGCGCGCCGGTGAACTCATCGCCTTTCCCACCGAGACGGTCTATGGGCTCGGCGCCGACGCCGCCGACGAAAAAGCCGTGGCGCG
>JAYGEH010000542.1:0-15790 GCA_046582475.1 Rhodospirillales bacterium | reverse complement strand
ACCTCCATGGCGTCCCGGTAGAACCAAAAAAATTATGGCTGACGCAATCCTGGTTCAAGGATGCCATGCCCTCTTTGAGCGCGGCCTCGCGAACCTCGGGATCATCGGTCACCACCGCCAGCGCGCCGAGCGCCATGGGCCCGGCGAAATTGAACCCGGTATCGCGGCAGGTCTGCACCGCTTCGCTGGCTACCCGCACCGCTTCGGCGCGGTCGCCTTCGATCAGCGCCACCTTGGCGATCAGCACCTGATTGATCGGCTCGAAGCGGCGCGCGCCCAGCTGGCGCGCCAGATCGAGGGCCCGCCCGCAACTCTTTTTGGCGCCGGCATAGTCATGGCTGTCGAACAATAATTTGCCGGCACAGCTGCCCCGCGCCACCATCTCGGCGCGGCGGTTGCCGGCCTCGGCAGCCCGCTCGGCGGCCTCCTGGACATCCTTCAATCCCTCTTCGATACGATCCATGTAGAGCGCCGTATGGCCGCGCATGGAAAGATTGACCGGTTCAATATTCGATGGACCATGCGCGCGGATAATCGAAACGCATTCATCGAACATCTTGTTGGCGGTGATCATTTGCCCGCGCAAATAATAGGCGTCGCCGAGCCCGCTCAAGGCGCGCGCTTCCTTTTCCGGCGAGTTCGCCCGGTTTGCCAAGTCGCGCGCCCGCTGGTGCTGCTCCAGGCAGCCGTCAATATTGCCGAGGGGGAAATATATGTTTCCCCGGTAATAGTGGATCAGCGACAATTGCTCGATCTGGTCATCGGCCCCGGCGGCGCTTTCCGCGCGATCCAAATATTTCAGCGCCTCGTCATAGCGGTCCAAAATCCGCAATGCCGAGACCAGATCGATCAGCATCTGAACCTCATCGACGGCCGGCTCAAGGTCGGTATCGAGCCCGTCCAGAAGTTCCAGACTTTTAAGCAGGTGATTGACCGCTTCGGCGCTGGCCCAGCTCTGCAAGGCGCGCGCCGCCGCTTGCCGCCAATAATGTATGGCGCGCCCCGCCATGCCGGCTTCGCTGAAGTGGTGGCCCATGATCTCCGGCTCGGCGGCGGCCTTCGCCGAAAATTGACTTTCCAAGGTTTCGGCAACGCGTTTGTGGAACGTCTGGCGGGTGCTTTTTAGGAGCGATTCGTACGCAACCTCCTGGACCAACGCATGCTTGAACTCATAGCGCGCGGCGGGCGGCAAACTGCGCCGGTAGATCATTTCCGCCTCGACCAAGGTGGCAAGGGCGGCGCGCAGCTCTTCCGCCGGCTGGGATGAAATGGCGGACAGCAAATCCTCGTCGAAGGCACGTCCGATGACCGAAGCCAATTGCGCCACCTCTTTCACCGGCGACAACCGGTCGAGCCGGGCCATGAGCGAATCCCGAAGGGATTCGGGTATCGCCAGTGCGGTCAGTGGGCCGTCCAATATGAATTGACCGTCCGCCTCCACGACCAGACCGGAATCGAGCACCGTTTTGGTCAGCTCTTCCACAAACAAGGGAACGCCGTCGGTCTTCAAGACGAATTGCTCGATCACTTCGCTCGGCAGCGTCTTGCCGCCGGTAACCCCGTTGATAATTTCTGCGCTGTCGGCACGCCCGAGCCGGTTCAACGCCAATGTCGTGACGTGCGGCTGGCCGGACCAGGACACGGCGTATTCCGGGCGGCTCGCCATGAGAAGGAGCATCTTCAAGTCGCGGATCCGGTCGATCAGGGCGCCCAGGAATTCTTCCGTTGAGGGATCGATCCAGTGAATGTCCTCGGCAATCATCAAGAACGGGCGCCGGCCGGCCTGCACCGCCAATAGGCTCAACAGCGCCTCAAACAGGTGGCGCTTGCGCTCCTCGGGGCTGCTGTCGGGGGCGGCGTGGCGTTCGTCGATGGGCTCGAACAACAGCCCTCCGATATAGGGTGTGATTTCCGCCGGGTCCAATTCGAGGCCGCCGACGAATTCATCGAGCTTGGCCGCGCGCGCTCCGTCGTCGTCGTTCTTCTCAATCCCAAGCAACCGTTCGAGGCACTCGATAACCGGATAGAGCGCGGTGTTGGCGTGGAAAGGCGAGCAGGCAAGATATATAATGCCGTGATCGACGCCCGCCATATCCTGGCGGAAGCCTTCGACAATCCGGGATTTGCCGACGCCGGCTTCGTCCGACAAAATCACCACCGGCCCTTCGCCGGCGACGGATTGTCGCCAGCGGTTTTGCAGAAAGGCGATCTCCTCGCCGCGCCCGACCAGCGGCGTAAGACCTTGGCGGGAGGCTGCCTCGAAACGACTCGCGGAGACATTTTCGCCGATCACCCGCCACGCCTGTTGCGGCTCGGCGATGCCCTTGAGCTGTTGCGGCCCGAGATCGTCGAACTCAAAAAACCCCCGCAAAGCCGCTGCGTCGCGCCGGAGATAACAACCGAGTCCGGCGGCGCCAGCGATTGCAGCCGGGCGGCAAGGTTGGGTGTCACGCCAAGCACGGCATGCTCCTCGGACGCCCCCTCGCCGATTATTTCACCGGCGACCACGCTTCCCGTTGCGATGCCGACGCGCACCTGCAGACTTAAATTTGGGAGCGGCTCCAGGGCGGAGATGCCGGTCACGATATTGAGCCCGGCGCGCACTGATCTTTCCGGATCATTCTCGTGCGCCGTCGGATATCCGAAATAAACGAGAATGCCGTCACCCATATAGCGGGCGATGTAACCACCGAAGGTTTCGATCTCGCGGGCGCACAATTTTTGAAATTCGGCGATCACGTCTTTCAAGTCTTCGGGATCGAGCTGTTCCGAAAGCGCGGCCGAGCCGGCCAGATCACAGAACATGACCGTGAGGTGGCGGCGTTCCGCTTCCTGTTCGGCCTGCGGCCGCGGCGCTTCCGGTACGGTATCGGTCACACCGCCCAACGCGGTGCCACATTGGCCGCAAAACTTATTGCCATCCGGATTTTCGGCGCCGCAGTTGGGGCAGCCCTCGGGCAGTTGCGTCCCGCATTGGCCGCAAAATTTATTGTGCTCGGCGTTCTCGGCCTGGCAGTTCGAGCATCTCATCTGGGGCCTGCGAAATTCATATGCCTTTGATCGCGCCGCCGTCGACGCGGATCGATGAGCCGGTGATGTAGCTGGCCGGTGCACTCACAAGGAACGCGGCGACGTCGGCGAATTCCTCCGCCGTGCCGAAGCGCCCAGCGGGAATTTCCCGGATCAACGCGGCGCGCACTTCCGGCTCCGGCAAGCCCTGGCGCTCGGCGTTGGCGATTTGGATTTGCTCCATGCGGTTGGTCGCGATGCGGCCCGGCAGGATGACGTTTACGGTGACGCCGTCACTGGCAACTTCGTTGGAGAGGGATTTGGAAAAACCGATCACCGACGGGCGCAGCGAGTTGGATACTGCCAAGTTTGGGATCGGTTGCTGAACCCCCGATGAGGCGATGGTCAGGACCCGCCCCCAGCCGCGCGCCCGCATGCCGACGACGGCGGCTTCGGTGATGCGGACGGTACTCAGGAACAGGCTTTGAAACGCCCGCTGCCAAACATCGGTGGCAACGCCGATGGCGCCGCTCGGCGGCGGACCGCCGGTGTTGTTGAGCAGGATTTCGGGCTGCATGTGGTTGCCGATATGGGCGCAGAGTTTTTCCACGGCGTCGGCGTCGGAAAGATCGATGGCATAAGTCTCGGCGGAAACGCCGTGCTCGGATTTCAGCGCAGCGGCCAGTTCGGTGAGCGCTTCTTCGCCCCGCGCGCCGAGCACCAGATCGCAGCCTTCGCGTGCCAGGGCCCGGGCGATGGCCGCGCCCATGCCCTGCGATGCGCCGAGCACCAATGCCTTCTTGCCTCGAATTCCCAAATCCACCGAACCCTCCCTATCCGTTTACGCGGCGATGCGTGACCTCGCCCTGAAGGCGCGATATAAATTTCCGGCGCCAATAAAGCAAAGACAATATCATAACCCGATATCAAGAGGATATTACATGCGCCCGCTCGATCAGCCCGGACGATCAACCGTATTCACCACCAACGGCATGGCCGCCACCTCGCAGCCCTTGTCGTCGATCACCGCCATCGAGATTTTGCAATCGGGTGGCAATGCCATGGATGCGGCCATCGCCGCCGTCGCCGTGCAGTGCGTGGTCGAGCCGCAATCGACCGGCATCGGCGGCGATTGTTTTTGCCTCTATTCGCCAAAGGGCGACGGCGTCATCGCCTTCAATGGATCGGGGCGCGCACCGGCGGCGGCGACGCCGGAATGGTATCTGGAAAACGGCATCCGCACCATTGAGCGGCAGACGCCGCACGCGGTTACCATACCCGGCGCCGTCGATGCCTGGGTGCGCTTGCTCGAAGACCACGGCACCATGAGTTTTGATGCCGTATTGCAGCCGGCCATCCGCTTCGCCCGCGACGGCTATCCCATCGGCCATCGCAGCCAGACCGATTGGGAATTGAACGTTGGCTTGCTGGCCGCCGATCCCACCGCCGCCAAATACTATTTGAAAGACGGTCGCGCGCCGGCGCTGGGATCGCTGGTCAAGCTGCCACTACTGGCGAAATCGCTGCAAACCATTGCCAAGAAAGGCCGCGCCGGTTTTTACGAAGGCGCCATCGCCGAAGACATGGTGAATTTCCTGAAATCCAGGGGCGGGCTGCACACGATGGACGATTTTGCGGGTGCGAAAGGCGAATATGTGACGCCGATCAAGACCAATTACCGGGGCTACGATGTCTATGAATGCCCGCCCAACGGCCAGGGCATCATCGCCCTGGAGATACTCAATATCCTCTCGGGGTTTGATCTGGCATCGATGGACCCGGTTTCGACGGAACGTCTGCATCTGGAAATCGAAACTGCCCGCCTCGCCTACCGCAACCGGGCCAAGGCCCTCGGCGATCCCGATTTTTCCGAAATACCGGTGGAGGCGTGGCTGTCGGCGGAGCATGCGGACGCCGAGCGGGCGCGCATCGATCCGGCCCGGCGATTGAATGGTTTGCCGCCCTCGGACCTGCCCAGCCATGACGATACAGTTTACCTGTCGGTGGTCGACAAAGACCGCAACGCCGTCAGTTTCATCAACTCCTTGTTCGCGCCGTTCGGGTCCGGCCAGGTGGCGCCGGAAAGCGGCATCATCCTGCAAAACCGCGGCCAGGGTTTCGTCATCGATCCCGGCCACCCCAATTGCATCGCGCCGAACAAGCGGCCCCTGCACACCATCATCCCCGGCATGCTGGTCAAGGATGGCCAGACGCAAATGCCGTTCGGCATGATGGGCGGCCAGTACCAGGCCTGCGGGCACGCCCATCTTTTGACCAACTTGCTGGACTGGGACATGGACTTGCAGGAAGCCCTCGACATGACCCGCGTATTTCCCGATGCGGATGATCCCGAGCAAAGGGTTCAGGTGGAAAGCGGCCTGCCCGAAGCGGTGCGCGCCGGGCTTGAGGCGCTGGGACACCAGACCTATATCCCGGGCCGGCCGATCGGCGGCGGCCAAGCCATCTGGATCGATTGGCAGCAAGGCGTGCTGCGCGGCGCGTCCGAGCCCAGGAAGGATGGCATGGCCATCGGTTATTAGGCCGCCGGTGGGAACTGCCTGGGATAAGCCATGCAACCCCGCACACCCGCTTTAAGGCTTGCCTTTTACTATGCGTCCTATTTCGGCGCGGTCGGCGTGTTCCTGCCTTTTTGGCCGGTGTGGCTGTCGGCGCGGGGATTGAGCGCGCCGGAAATCGGCTTCCTTATCGCCGCCGCCACCGGGCTCCGGGTGCTGACCAATCCGCTGATCGCCCAAGCCGCCGACCGGGGCGGCGAGCGCAAGCGCCTGATGGGGTTGCTTTCCGGGCTGGCGGTTATCGCTTTCCTGTTTTTCCAAGGCGCCCATGGCTTTTGGCCGATCCTCCTGGTGACACTGTTTTTCTTCACCTTTTGGTCGGCGACCCAGCCCTTGGCGGAAAGCCTGACCATGCTCGGCGTCGGCGCCGCCGGGCTGGATTACGGGCGCATCCGCCTCTGGGGTTCCATCGCCTTTATCGGTGCGTCGATCGGCCTCGGCTGGATATTGACCGGACGCGGCGCCGATTTGATCTATGCCGCCGCCTTGGCGGGGATTGTGATCACCTTTATCTCCTGCCTGATCCTGCCGGGCTACAAGGCGCCAGGATCGGGGCCGCACCGGCTGGCGCTCTGGCCGGTCATCCGCAACGTCCGGTTCATGGTTTTTCTGTTTGCCGCCGGGCTGATCCAGGCCAGCCACGCGGTTTTGTACGGCTTCGGCACCATCCATTGGCGAAGCGCCGGTTATTCGGACGGCATGATCGGCCTGTTTTGGGCCGAGGGTGTCTTCGCGGAAATTATCCTGTTTGCATTTGGCGCCGTTTTGTTGCGCCGCATTGGCGCCGTCGGATTGATCCTCATGGGCGGCGTCGCGGGCGTGATCCGTTGGGCGGTTATGGGTATCGGCGATGACATCTATTGGATCGTTATCGTGCAAAGCCTGCATGCATTTACGTTTGGCGCCACCCATCTGGGCGCCATGCACTTCATAACCGAGACCGTCGCCCCCAGCCATTCGGCAAGCGCGCAAAGCATTTACGCCGCCTTTGTCGCCGGCATCGCCATGGGCATCGCTTCATTTTTTTCCGGATTGCTTTACGGGCAATTTGCCGGCCAGGCCTTTTTTGCCATGTCCGCCGCCGCCGCCGCCGGAAGTTTCATCGCCGCCGCTATTTTGTTCCGCGGTAAAATTCAGGGGCCTGATCTCAGCACCCAATAAACCCCGGGCGCCGACGCGAGCCATCGATGGTCTCCCTATATTGCAACCCCTGCCGGTATCGATAATTTGCCGGTGGCAGAACGGCTTTGGTGGCATCAACGGCGGCTTTTCGCCGGTGAATAAATCCCGGCGACAGCAATAATTATAAGCGGTTCATTGAACTAGTATCAAAGGTGTGGTATCGAATATGGAATCAGGATTCGAAATTGTGCCGGGAATTTTTTGTGTTATTCAGCCGTTAACACACTCAATGTAGGTTTTTTCTGAATACACTTGGTGTTAAAATACTGGGAATGAAATTGCGAGGGGACTTGGGGGTGCTATCCGTGCGCATATTGCGTGGGTTCGGTCCAATATTGCTTGGGGTATTGATGTTTGCGCCGTTGCCGGTGCAGGCACATAGCCTCGGCGAGTTGATTCCCGAGCTGCTGGAATCCCATAACCTGATCAAAGCCAGCCAGGCGGAACTGGAAGCTGCGAGCCAAAAAGTCAAGGAATCCCGAGGCGCTTGGTTTCCGCAATTGGATGTGACCGCCCATTACGGTTTCGAAGCACAAAACAAGCCGGCGGAAACCGACGATACCGATCTGGCGACCCGGGAAGCGGATTTTTCGGTGACCCAATTGCTGTGGGATTTCGGCAAGACCAACGCGGATATTCGCGCCAGCCAACTCTCCCGTTCGGCTTCGCGCCTCGCCTTGAAGGCGCAGACCCAGGATATTTTATTGCTCGCGGTGCAAGCCTATTTGAACGTTCGGCTCAGGTCGGAAATTTTAATGTTTGCGCTGCAGTCGGAAGCCAGCATCAAACGCCAGACCGAGATCGAGGACGCCTTGGTCGAACGCGGCGCCGGACTTTCAACGGACGTGCTCGATTCCAAGCAGCAGTTGGCCGGCGCCCAATCGAAACGGGTCGACGCGGCCGGAGAGCTTAAGAAGGCCCGGAACGCCTACCGGCGGGTATTTCAATCCGATGTGGAAGATCCCGGCGCCTTGGAAAAACCGATATTGCCCATCGACTTGCTGCCGGCCAGCGTCGACGAGGCCATCAATACAGCGTTGCGCGAAAACCCCAGGTTGAAATCGGCTGCAACCGCCTCGCGGGTCAACAGGGAAGTTGCCAATGCACAGCGCGCCACGGGCTTTTTCCCGGTGGTTAACATGGTTGGCGAAGCCGTCATAAAAAAGGATGCGGGCGGCACCGTCGGCAACCAGCAGGAACTGCTCGGCAAGGTCGAAATGAACTTTCCCTTTAACCTCGGCTTCACGGCGATCAATACCTTGAAGGCGGCCAAGGGAACGGCAACGGCGGAGGAGCGCAAGGTCAGCGATTCCAGGGACCAGCTTGAGCTGGAGGTCCGCGATGCCTGGGATATTCTGGAAACGGCGCGCGAAAAGCTGGATTTCGACCGCAATCAGGCGAACCTTGCCGCGGAATTCCTGGAGTTGGCGCGCCGCGAACGGCAATTGGGAAACCGCACCCTCAATGACATCTTGTATGCCGAGACCAGTCTGATCGATGCCAACAGCGCCGCGGCAACCGCCGAAAACGTCGTCGCCGCCGGTGTCTATACGCTTATCAAGAGTATGGGCCGCCTCGAACCCGATGTATTAACTCGGCGGTGATTCTGGTCACAGACTTCCTGCCTGCCTATCCATTACAATTCTCCGCATAACAGCCGCGATAAATGGTGAAATTCGCAGGCCGAATCCCCATTTGTCAGATGGCTGGAAAATCGGAGAAATTGACCATGGATAAGGCGATTCAAACCCCCGTTGCGACCAACCCGCAGGCCACGGCAGGCGGCGCGCCGATCATGGTGCCGGGCGGAATCTTGCTTCTGACGGCCGACTATGTACGCCTGGGACCGGATTTGCTGCTCACCGGCCGGGATGGCCAGCAACACCTCATTCCCGGCTATTTTGCCGCCGAGACGCCAGCCGATTTGATGACAGGAGGCGGCGCGGTTATATCGGGCGACTTGGCCACCAAGCTGGCCGGCCCGGTGGCGCCCGCCCAGTATGCGCAAGCGGCGCCGGCGGCGGCGGCCGACCCCATCGGCCGCGTCGAAACCATCGACGGCGGCGTCGAAGTGACCCGCGCCGACGGCATCAAGATTAGCCTCGGCCAGGGCGCGCCGGTATTTTCCGGCGATGTCATCGAAACCGGCGAGAACGGCAGCGTGGGCAACGTGCTTGCCGATGACAGCACCCTGTCGCTGGCCGGAAACGGCCGCATGGTCATAGACGAGATCGCCTACGATCCCAGTTCCGAAACCGGCCACGCCACTATTTCCATTGTCCAGGGCGTATTCTCGTTCGTCAGCGGCCAAATCGCCAAGGTCGGTCCCGACGCCATGGTTTTGCGCACCCCGGTCGCCCAAATCGGCATTCGCGGCACCAAGATTGCCGGTGTCGCGGCGGCCGAGGGCGAAGAGAACACCATATCCCTGCTGCCCGACGATGACGGCTCTGTCGGCGAAATCTCGGTTTCCAACAGCACCGGCACCATCGTCCTCAACCAGGCCGGCGCCACCACCAGTCTGTCCAGCGCTTTTCAAGCGCCGCCGAACCCGGTCATCGTTCCGGTCGCGCAAATTCAAAAGCAATTCGCGAAGGCTCTGAAATCCCTGCCGCCAATGCCGGCCGCTGAGCAGGACAACGCCGCCGAAGACAAACCGGGCGAGGGCGAAGAAGCCGCCGCCGAAGGCGACGTGCCGGCCGAGGGCAAAGGCGAAAATCTTGAAGGCGAGGCCGAAAACCCGGAAGGCGAAGGCGAGCAATTGGCCGAAGGCGAAGTGCCTCTTGATGGCGAGGGCGAAAATCTCGAAGCCGAAATCCTCGAAGGTGAAGGCGAGATTGACGCGCTACCGCCGGAAGATTCCGATCTGGATTTTGCCGATGGACAAGGCCCGGAAGGCGAATTGAACGGTGAGCCCGGAGAGCAGCTAGCCGAAAACGGCGAGCAAGGCGCCCCCGAAGAAGCGTTCCAGGAAGCCATTGCCGGCGGCGCCACCGTGCAAGAAGCCTTCGATGCGGCGGCGCGCCAAGCCATGGAAGGCATGATGGCGGAAGGCGTTTCCGAGGCACAGGCGCAGGAAACCATTGATGCCGCCAAGGACGCCTATCGGCAGGCCATCGCCGACGGCTTCAGCCCCAAGCAAGCGCTGGCCCTGGCCGCCGAGGCGGCGGGCGCCGAAGTTCCCGATACCCTGGCCGAGGGTTTCAACACCGATCCCACCGGCGGCGGCGCCACCGACGCGTTGGCGTCGAACATCGAAGGCAGCGGCGAAAATTTGGATCCAGGCTCCGAGACCGGCGGCGACGGATCGTCCGGGATCGGCCGCGATGCGCAACCGATCGAAGATGCAACCGGCGAGACGACCGGCGACGGCGAGCCGGTAACCGATTCCGGCAGCGGCGATTATCAACCCTACGATACCGGCGGTCTGCAATATACGACCACATATGACTATAATCTCAACATCGACCCGTCGCCAAATTACGATTATTACCAGCCGAGCTATGATTATAATGAGCCGACGGTCATCCATCTCAGCAATGATGATCCCAACAGCACGCAAACGGCGACCATATCGGCGTTCACCGAGGTTTTGAGTGCCACCACCGGTGACGATTCCCTGGTTGGCGGCGACGGCAACACCCAGTTCACCATGGTCCAGGGCTCGACCCTCGGCGGCTCCGACACGGTCAGCGGCGGCCTCGGCACCGACGAGATCAATTTCCAAAGCCTGAACAGCATGCTGATCGTTTTCAACGCCAACACCATGACCGCGGACTATGCCAACGCCGATGGTTCGGTCAGCGGCGACATAACCCTCACCAGCGTCGAGCAATTGTATGCCGGCGTCGGCGATGGCAGCCTGACCGACGCGTCAGGGACCAGCGCCGAATTGAATAGCGCCCTAAGCGGCGTCCGCCTGGCCTTCAGTTCCACCGATACCGGCTACGGTTATATTGCCGCCGGTTCGACCGGCGCCGATACCATCACCCTCGCCACCGGCACCGTCGTCGGCTCCTCGCCGATGACCTACGGCTCGCTCAGCCACACCATCGGCAGCGACATTTTGGGCAGCATCATTTTTGCCGGCGCCGGCGCCGATAATATTACCGGTACCAGCTCGGGCGACATCATCTTCGGCGGCGCCGACAACGACACCATCAACGGCGGCGGCAGCGACGGCGATTTGATCTTTGCCGGTTCCGGTGACGACGGGATTACCGTATCGGGCACCGCCACGGTGTTCGGCGGAACCGGCAGCGATACGCTGACCCTGGACGCGAGCGGCGTCACGGCGGACGTTTATGGCGTCGAAACCGTCACCGGCGGGAGTGGCAATGACGCCATAACCATGCAATCCAGCCTGGCGAGCGGCACCTCCATCGATCTGGGCGCCGGCACCGATAGCCTGCAACTCGCCGCCTTTGGCAATTTCGTTAGCGTGCAAAACACCGAAACCGTGACCGGCGGCGGCGGCGATGATATTACCCTGAGCGGCGCCGGCGATGTCACTATAACCGGCGGCGGCGACGACGATGTGCTTAGCCTTGGCGGCACCGGCACCCACACCATCGATATTTCGTCGGCTTCGTTCAATGGCACCGATACTATAACCGGTTTCGCCGCCGGCGCGTCCGGCGACGTGCTCGATGTGGCTGGCCTCGGCTTCAACGGCGCCGGCGCCAGCACATCGGCCACAACCTTGGCCGAAATTCTAAGCACCGATACGTCGCTCACCAGCGGCACCAGCGTGGTGGTCTTTGACGATGCCTTTTATACGGGCGTCGACAGCACCGCCGCCTTTTCAACCCAGGTTACGAACTTCCTGACATTCCTGGGCTCCAGCGGCACGTCGATGACCGGTTCCTTAAGCGCCAGCGACAATCTGTTTTTCGTCATCGACGATTCGACATCGGCCAACGATATCAGCCTCTGGCATTGGGACGACACCAGCGC
Source organism: Rhodospirillales bacterium (assembly GCA_046582475.1). GTDB lineage: Bacteria > Pseudomonadota > Alphaproteobacteria > Rhodospirillales > UBA2165. Next base: position 4,067 of record JAYGEH010000542.1, on the reverse strand, counting down.
CGACGGCACCATCGACAGCAGTGAAATCACCGATGTGGGGACCCTCGACAATACCGATATCTCGACCCTGGCGGCGGCCAACTTCGCATGATGTATCGCCAACCCGCCTCGGCCCGAACCCCCGCCCTAACAGGCGAAACCGGTAAGGCATAGACCATGCTTGAGCTTTTACGCCGCCTCGCCATCCGGCCCGGCCTGACCACCGAGCTGGTCGCCGCGTCGCTGCTCGCCAACCTGTTGGCGCTGGCGCCGCCGCTATTCGTGATCCAGGTCCTGAACCGTTATGTGGCGCACGGCGTCGATGCCACCTTGCTGACCCTGACCACCGGCGCGCTGATTGCCATCGCCCTCGAATTCGGTTTCCGTCAGATCCGCCACCGGTTGGCACGCGGCGTCAGCGCCGGCCAGGACGACAAGCTGTCGGTGTCCGGCTTCGGCGTGCTGGTCAGCGCCAAATCGGGCGCCCTCGACAGCTTGGCGCCGGGCCAGCAGCGGGAATTCATGAGCGGACTCGATACCATCCGCGCCGCCTACAGCGCCACCAATGTGGCCGCCGTCTTCGATCTGCCCTTTGCGTTTCTGTTTCTCGGCGTGCTGGCGGTTCTTTCACCGGTACTGGCGATCATCGCGGCGGCGTTTACCGGCCTTGCCTTTTTCGCCGGGCTCGCGGTCATGCTGACCATCCGCGGCAGCAACCAAAGGCTGATCGAGGAGACGCGCAAATCCAACCTCCTGGTGGGCAGCGCCATCGGTGAAAAAGACACCTTGCGCGCCTTCAACGGCGGCGCCTTCCTGTTGAAAGCCTGGCACGCCCAGGCGCGCATCATCCACGACATTTCGCGGCGCATCACCGGACGCCAGGGGCTGATGGCATCCTTTACCACCTCCACCGTGGCGCTAATGAGCGTCGCGATCATGGCTACCGGCGCCATCATGGTGGTTGGCGGTACTATGGATGTGGGCGTGCTGATCGGCGCCAATATCCTGTCGGCGCGCGCCCTGCAGCCGGTGACCCGCTTCGTCCAGGTGGGCGAAAGTTTTCAAAAGGCCAAGCAGGCGGCGCGGCAATTGCGGGACTTCATGAAACTGCCGCGGGAGCCCGAAACCGGCTCGGCCAAGCGCGACTACCAAGGCACAATCGAATTTCGCGATCTCGGCTTCGTCTATGACGGCGCCGCCGGCCCATTGTTCGAATCGCTCTCGATCACCATTCCGGCCGGTGCCGTCGCCGTGGTAACCGGCGCCAACGGCACCGGCAAATCGACCCTAGCCCGCCTGGTCATGGGGCTATTGGAACCCAGCCGTGGCCAAATCCTCGCCGACGGTTTGGATTTGCGCCAGGTTCACCCCGCCTGGTGGCGCTCGCAAGTGATTTACCTTCCCCAGGAGCCGGGCTTTCTGAATGCGACCATTGGCGAAAATCTGCGCCAGCTCAATCCGGACATCGACGATGCCGGGCTCAACCGGGTGATCGATGCCGCTGGCCTCAGGCCGTTCCTCGATGAAACGCCGGCCGGCTTCGATACGCCGATCGTTTCCAACGGCCGCAATCTGGCCCTCGGCGTCCGCCGCCGCTTGGCCCTGGCCCGGGCCCTGACCGCGGACAGCAGGCTTGTGGTGCTGGACGAGCCGATCGAGGGGCTGGACGCCAAGGGCCGCGAAACCATCGCCGTTGTGCTCGGCGAGCTGCACAAGGCCGGTCGTACCATCATCGCCCTCTCCCACGATCCCGACGTTATCAATCAGGCGCAAATCGTGATCGATCTCAATCACAAACCGCGCCCGCGTGTGGTCACCGTTCCCCAGATGGTGGCAAGCGCGGTTGGCGATGCGCAAACGGAGGCGGCGGGATGAACATCGATACCGGACTTCCGCCCCTGAAAGATGGCGCCACCTTCGCCAGCCATCTGTTCCTGATCCTGTTCTTAGGCCTCATCGGCGGGACCGGCATTTGGGCCTCGAGCGGCACCCTGGCGGTGGTCAGTGTCGCCGAAGGCGAAGTGGTGCCGTCCAGCCAGGTGAAATCGATCCAGCATTTGGAAGGCGGCATCGTGCGCGCCATTGAAGTACGCGAAGGCGACAGCGTTAAGGCCGGCCAGGCGCTGATCGTCCTCGAATCAACGGCCAGCGGTGCCGACGTGAGCGAGCTTCGCACCCGCATTGCCGGCTTAACGATTGCGATCGCGCGCCTGACCGCCGAACAGCAAGGCGCCGACCGGCCCACATTCGATGCCGCGACCGCCGCCATGCGGACCGATCTGGTGCGCGACGCCATGCAACTATTCGCCAAGCGCCGGGCGCGGCTCGAAGATGCCCGCGCCGGCCAGCGCGCCATCATCAACCAGCGCAAGCAGGACGGCCGCGAAATTTCGGCGCGCATCGGCGCCTCGGAAAATATGCTCACGCTGCTGCGCGAGCAGGTAAAAATTTCCGAGAACCTCTTAAAAGATGCCTTGACCAACCGCTACAGGCATATCGAGCTGTTGAAGGAAACCGCGCGCCTGCAAGGCGCCATCGCGCAGGACAAGGTGGCGGCCGAGCGCGCCAAATCGGCGCGCATCGAGGCCGTTTGGACCTCGCCGGCATCGGCTCCAAATTCTCCGAAGAGGCGGCCAAGGACCTGGACGCGGCGCGCCGCCAATTGGCCGAGTTCACCCCGCGCCTTGCCAAGTTCGAAGACAGTTTGAAACGCACCACCTTGCGCGCGCCGGTCGCTGGGATTGTCAAAACCCTGCACGTGGTGACCGTCGGCGGTGTCGTCAAACCGGGCGACGTGGTCCTGGATATCGTCCCCGGCGGCGACCGGCTGATCATCGAGGCGCGCCTGGCGACCCAGGATATCGGCTTCGTCCGCGCCGGCCAGGAAGCCACCGTGCGGCTGACCGCGACCGACGCCATGCGCTTTGACACCCTCATCGGCGAGGTGGTGGCGGTCAGCCCCGACACCTTGACCGACGCCGATGGCCGCCCGTTCTACCGGGTGGGCATCGCCACCAAGCGCGATCATTTCCTGCGCGGCGCTGTCCGTTATGATCTGTTTCCGGGGATGGAGGTCTCGACCTCGATCCACACCGGCGAGCGCACGGTGATGGAATATCTCCTGGATCCGTTCCTCAACGCCCGCGGCGAAGCCTTGCGCGAACGGTAGCCTATTTTTCGTCCCCTACCGCCCCTTGAATTCGGGCTGGCGTTTTTCCATGAAGGCGGTGCGGCCTTCCTTGAAATCATCGCTCTCGGCGCAGGCGCGGACCAGCGCATTGCAGGCGTCCTGGTCCCATTCGCCGGGCGATTTCACCACTTCGGCCACCATGCCCTTGGCGGCGCGCACCGACAAAGGCGCGTTGCCGGCGATGGTGGCGGCATAATCCCGCACATAGGTTTCGAGCACATTTTTTTCGATGACCCGGGTGGCGAGGCCCATGGCGACGGCTTCGGCGCCCGAATAGCGCCGCGCCGTATAGAGGATTTCCTTGGTCATCGACGGCCCCACCGCTTCCAGAACCCAACGGGTGAAGTTGGCCCGGTAGCCGATGCCGAGGCGCGCGGCGGGAATGGCGAAAACCGCATCGGGCGAACAGATGCGGATATCGCAGGCGCAGGCAATGGCGACGCCGCCGCCCATGCAATAGCCCTCGATCATGGCCACCGTCGGCTTCGGGCTTTCGCGGATATTCTCGAACATGCCGGTGGATGAGCGTTCATAGTCGTCGGCTTTGCCGGTGTTGGAGCGGCGTTTTTCGAACTCCGAGATATCGGCGCCGGACACGAATGCCTTGCCGCCGGCTCCCTTCAACACGATCACGCGGACATCGTCATGGTTGGCAAACTCGGTCATCACCTCGGCGCCGCGCGTCGACATATCCAGGGAAATGGCATTGTGTTTTTTCGGATTGTTGAAGATCAGCCAGCCAACGCCGTCTTGCACTTCGGTCAGGATTTTATCGGTCATGGCGGCGCTCCCAGATTTGAAATGGCGGAAGAGAGTGGGAGTCGAACCCACTAAGACCGTCTTACGGCCTTCACTGGTTTTGAAGACCAGCCACACCACCGGGCGTGCTTCCCTTCCA
>JAYGEH010000532.1:0-2782 GCA_046582475.1 Rhodospirillales bacterium | reverse complement strand
ATGCCGGCGGTGTGCGCGGTGCAGTAGTCGCAGGTGGCGGCGCGGCTGGTGATATGGGCGATCAAGCCCTTGAGCTCAGCCGAAATGCTGCCGGGCGCCCAGACCGCATGCGCCAGATTTGAGAACGCTGCCATGATTTCCGGTTTGCGCGCCATGATGCGGAGGCTGTTGGGAACGAAGCCAAGCCGGTCCTTGGCCAGGCCTAACGCCACGCCGGCGGCGCCGGGTTGATCATGATCCAAAGGCGTAAATCGCGGCATGATGATGTCCCTGATTGGAGAATTTGGTTGGCGGCGGGTCTGAGACTATGGGCTGGCGGTCGATTCCGCAACTTAAGAAGGCGGCGCCGGAACTTTTGAGCGGGGCGCGTCGGCACCGGCGGCTTTGCGCAAGGACAAATACTCCTTGAAAATGTTTTTCGCTTCCTTATCGCCGTTCTCTTTATGGATATAGGGGCAAACGTCGACGCAGATATGGCAGTACTCTTCCAGCAGGCGCGAATAGGGGAAGCATTTCTCGTTGTCGATCAGCCAGCGCTTGACGCCGTCGGTGACGATGTAATCCGCCGCCGGCGAAACCGCGTCGCCGGGGCAGGCGGTATCGCAAAGGCGGCATTTCATGCAGTAGTCCTGAACCCCGAATTCCACCGGCGCGCCGCCAACCAGCGGCAGGTCGGTGGTCACGAACCCGGGCCGCCAAAAGGCGCCGATTTCGGGATTGATCAGGCTGCCGTGGCGGCCTAATTCGCCGATCCCGGCGTGATAAAGGGCCGGCAGCGCCTGCACCTCACAGCCGCCATTGTGGTGTGCCAGCGCCGCATAGCCGAGCTCTTCGCGGATGAATTGGGCCAGCGCCGTCGAGGTTTCGGCGCAAGCCCGATAGGCATCATGGGCGCCCCATTCCACCGCCGCCGCGCCGCCCAGAACGTTGGCGTAGGGCTCCGCGTTCACCAGCCCGATCACCCACTTATGGCTCACCTGCTTGCCGATCTGGACAAATTCGGGTCTGAGATCGGTGATGCCGGTCTTGGTGACGCCCAGTTCTTCGGCCTTGGCGCCGATGATGCGCACATGCTCGGCGGCGCTTTTTTGCGATTCAGCGGCGGTGACCGGACCATCCCGCTCCGGCGCCAATTCGCGGGGCCGCTGGGTGAGGGCGCGCATCTTGGCCGGGCGCATCTTGGAAAGCGGAACTTCGCTCAAGCCGTTGTCGGTCAGCACCCGGTTCAAAAGCGCGTCGTTGACCCCCTGCATGCGCATCCAACTGGTTCCCGCGGGCGCGCCCCCCGAAGGTGGTTTTGCATCGCCGCCCGCCCCGGCCCCAACCTCGGCCAGCGCCGCCAATTCCAATTCCCAATCGCCGCGGCTGAAACCTAAGATGCGCAAGTCCTCTCCGGTCGACCAGGTCAACTCCAGCACCCGGCGCGGCGCATCGATGGACAAGGTGTAGCCAGCCCGGAAGGCGACGCTGGCGGACACCTGATCGGGCCCGGCGAGGGAATCGGGAACCGCCGCCGGGATATCCGGGCCTAGCAGGCGGACCCAGAAATTGCCCCTGGGCGTATCCGCCTGGAACAAATAATGGTTTTCGCCGCGCCCGGCGTCATCGCGGGCCAAGAGCCCAAGCGCCAATTCCGCAAGCGTCAGCACCGCATCCGGCGTCAATCCGCTCATGATCAGCCTCCTCCCCCGCCAATTTGTCCTGAACCCATCCGACCCGCCACTTTGGCTGGAACCAAACAGAATGTCGAGGTTTCGGAATTGGTTTGCACGATCAGCTGGTGAGCAGAGCCGCGGTGCCGGTACCCGCCGGACGTATTTCAGGGCCTGGGGACCGGGCCGGTCTCGCAATTGGAAGCAAATTGTGCTCTAATAATAGGCATGTAGTGGAGCCTGTTTTTGGGATCGGGGATGACGTTGCCGCCGACCGGCCCATTTACGCGGAATCACCTCACCACGCCGCAAAGGAGGTGTTATGCAAGCCAAATCAATCCTGGAGGCCAAGGGCAACGCGGTCATAACCACCCGTCCCGAGACGGTGGTCGCGGAAACCTATGTAGATTCATTAAGTAGTTGATTACAAACACTTTATTTAATTCACTTGACCTACCAACATCCTACCAACATAATAAGGTTATGAAGGCTTCAAAATCCAGACATAACCCCACAGATATAACCACCATCAAAGGTTATCCAGAAACCCTTAAACTCTTTCGTATGCCAGCATCAAAATACTGGTATGTGAGGATGTATATTCGTGGTGGTCCATCTTCTGGTGTAAAGAAATCTACCAGATGCGAAAAATTGAATGAGGCAAAGGAATTTGCAATTAATTGGTATGAAGAAAGACTGCTGGAAAAAAGAAGGTTTGCAGATATTGGTGCTGAGAATTTTGAAACCTATTCTCGTAAATTCCAAGACAGACAGAAAAGGCAGATTAACAGGGGAGAACTAAACCAAGATATGTTCAAGTATGATAAATTGAAGTTGGATAAGGATATTCTCCCTACCTTAGGCCATATTCACATAGCAAAAATTGACTACAATTCAGTAGATATTTTTATTGATGAATTACGCACAGAACGGAACTTGTCTGTATCCTCCCTCAAAAAATATATTGTTTGCATACGGAAAGTATTAAAGGAGGCAGAAAAGGAAGGAATTATAATTGCTGTTCCAAGTCTGCCTACGATCAAAACTGGAAATGTAAATCCTCGACCATGGTTTTCACCAGAGGAATACAAACGGTTGCTAGATGCGTGTAGAGATTTAAGAGATAATCC
>JAYGEH010000245.1:0-7978 GCA_046582475.1 Rhodospirillales bacterium | reverse complement strand
GGCTTTTTCGAAACCACCAAGACCGGCGAGGTCTTGTCGCGCCTGACCACCGACACCACATTGTTGCAGACGGTGATCGGCTCGTCGGCGTCGATCGCGCTGCGCAACGCCCTCAACCTGGTGGGCGGCGTCATCATGCTGTTCGTCACCAATCCGGTTCTGACCGGCCTGGTCATGCTGGTGGTGCCGGTGGTGGTGGCGCCGATCATGATCTTCGGGCGCCGGGTGCGCAAATTGTCCCGGGCCAGCCAGGACCGCATCGCCGACGTGGGCGCCTTTGCCGAGGAAACCATCAACGCCATGCGCACGGTCCAGGCCTTCACCCACGAAGAAGAGGACAGCCGCCGCTTTTTCGGCGAAGTCAGCGCCGCCTTCGCCACCGCCATCGCCCGCATCCGCATGCGCGCCATGCTGACCTCGGTGGTGATCCTGCTGGTGTTCGGCGCCATCGGCGTGATTCTCTGGATCGGCGGGCGCGACATGCTGGCCGGCGAGATATCGGGGGGCGAATTAGCAGCCTTCATCTATTACGCCACCATCGTCGCCTTTTCGGTCGGCGTTATCTCCGAAGTGTATGGCGAATTGCTGCGCGCCGCCGGCGCCACCGAACGCTTGATCGAGCTTTTGGAGACCGAGCCCGGCATCGCGTCCCCCGCGTTTCCCGTCGCCTTGCCCGAGGCGCAAGGCCGCGTCGCTTTCGAGGCCGTCACCTTCCACTACCCGTCGCGCCCGGACCGCGCCGCGCTGACCGATTTTTCGCTTGTCGTAGAGCCCGGCGAAACCGTGGCCCTGGTGGGCCCGTCCGGCGCCGGCAAATCCACCGTCTTCCAGCTTCTGTTGCGCTTCTACGATCCCACCCAAGGCGCCGTCACCCTGGACGGCATCGATGTTCGCCTCGCCGACACCAAGGCGGTACGTTCCAGATTCGCGCTTGTCCCCCAGGACCCGGTGATCTTCTCCACCGACGGCGCCGAAAACATCCGCTACGGCAACCCAGCGGCCGATGACGCGGCGGTGCGCCGGGCGGCGCAAGCGGCGGAAGCGGCGGAATTCCTCGACCAGCTCCCGGACGGCTTCGCCACATTTTTGGGCGAAAAGGGCGTGCGCCTGTCCGGCGGCCAGCGCCAGCGCATCTCCCTGGCCCGGGCCTTGCTCCGCGATCCGGCGGTGCTTTTATTGGACGAAGCGACCAGCGCCCTGGACGCGGAAAGCGAGCGTCTCGTGCAGGCGGCGCTGGAAAAGCTGAAAGCCGGGCGCACCACGCTGGTGATCGCTCACCGATTGGCCACGGTCATCGGCGCCGACCGGATCATGGTGATCGACGGCGGCCGGCTGGAGGCGAGCGGGACGCACGCGGAGTTGTTGGACGCGAGCCCGCTCTATGCGCATCTGGCGGCGTTGCAGTTTGATGTTGGGCGGAGCGAAATGGCAGCGGTGGCGGAGTAAGGTTGGGAACCTACTTCTCCGTGCAGACGCCCCTCCCCTTACCGTCATCATCTGAAATAGCTTGACCCACTACCAAAGATTGAATTAACTCCAAATCACATAATTATAGGCTGATCCTTCAAACAACGAGTTCGTTAAGGAGGAGGAGTTGGCAAAAAGAGGCACATACAGTGGCGCTAGTTCTCTGGTACCCCGCGCATGGATGGGAGTCGCGGGACGCAACGGCTATCGGACGACAGCAACGGAAAAACAGGCGCTTATTGAACGAAACAATGAACTCTGGGAGAAAGGTGAGATTGGGAAGAAAAAGGCGCCAAAATGGAAAAAATCACTCTTGCGGAGAACTTGGCCCGTAAGGAGAATCGAAGGCTAGAGGCTGAAGAGGCCGCCCGCGTGGCGGCGGCAAAAGCCGCTTTAGAAAAGAAACGCCAAAATGGCGAGTCACTTGCGTTCGCGGTCGAATATAAAACCCGTAAACCGCCCCAATAAATACGGTGGCATATGCGCCTCTCCCCTTGCGTCATCACCCGGCTTGATGTTTAGACCGGGTGTTCCAGGGATGCCGGTCTTATTGCAGGAATTTTTGCAAGGCCTAACGCGCCGCTCTGGATGCCTCGATCAAGTCGGGGCATTACGTGGGAGTGGAGAATTCACAATTCGAGACTTGACTCCATGTGATGAGTGCGATGACAGAAATAGTTAAAATTAGGAGTCCGATAATCGCCGCCATCCTGTCCCTGCTGACGATTGGATTAGGGCAGCTTTACAACGGCCGTCCTTGGCGGGCGGGAGTTATTTTCCTGATCGGATTTCTGGCATTTGTCTTGCTATTCATGAGTTGGCCGCACCTACTTTCGTTTTCTGGACTCGCGATTTTTTTCGTCGGACTTTTAGTTTTTTTGCAATTTGGATTTATGCCGCTGTCGATGCCTTTATCGGCGCGCGCCGTATTGGTGCGGCAAGATTGCATCGCTATAACCGCTGGTATGTTTACCTGCTTATAATTCTCGCCGGTGCGTTCCCTTACAATGGCGCCGTCAACGATCTGCCGATAGCGGCATTCTCCATGTCGGCTGGATCAATGATGCCGACATTACTGGCCGGAGATTATGTGTGGGCGGACAAAAGCGCTTATAGTGAACGACCGCCGAATCGAGGCGATGTCGCGATATTCAAGTTGCCCACGGATAACAAAACCGACTTCATTAAACGCGTCATCGGACTGCTCGGCGACCAAGTTCAAATGAAAAATGGGCGCCTTTACATCAATGGCGGAATGGTCAAACGTGAAAAAACAAGCGATTTCGTGCGCGTCGCTGTTGGCGGTTCTCAGACACGGACCGCCCGCTTTATGGAAACGCTTCCAGGTGGCAGGTCCTATGCGATCCTGGAATTGACCGACAACGGACCGTTGGACAACACCGAGCTCTTCACTGTTCCCGCCGGTCATTTTTTCGCCCTAGGTGATCACCGGGACAACTCGATGGACAGCCGCATTCTTACTGATTTTGGCTTTATCCCCTTCAAAAATTTCGTCGCCCGGGCGGAAATCCTATATTTCTCAAGCACCGGTTCGGCCCGCTGGTGGCAGATTTGGCGGTGGCCGGCGGCCATTCGCGCCGGACGCATCGGCAAACAAATCAACTAACGCCGGCGATTGCTCTCCGAAAGTAATTTGTGGGGTCAAATCCCTTGCATCACCCATACAACAAACTAAATAAGACGTACTGCTCTTGAACATTGTGAATAGGAATATCTGATCCCACGCCGGGCGATAGCTCGGGTTACGTGAGACAATTGGCATACGAATCACATAACGAGGTGGCAAGTTCGACGCCCAAATGGCCGAGCAATTCGCTTGACGAGGTGCCAAGACGGACGGCCAATCGGACAACCCGTGGCCATCCCCGATTGGCCTGGGCACGCGTACCCCCATAAACCCCCACAAACCCCCAACCACCCCCATGGTCGTTTTGGCGGTTTGTGTCGCATTTGGGCGCGGCATACCAGGGGTGGTATAGCGGGAATTCATGCGAATTTCGTAGGGGCGGGATTTTTATCCTGTGAAATACCCGTAGAAGCGACCTATTTGGTTTTCACCGGATCGGAGTGGACCTGGATGGCGTTGTCCGGGCCCTCCTCGAGCCGCGTTACGACGCGCCAGTGTGTATCGTCGGGTGCCGGGAAATCAATGCGGTAATGGGCGCCCCGGCTTTCCTCGCGGGCGCTCGCCGCAGTACCCAGAATGCGGCCCAACAGGGCCAGGTTTTTTACTGCCAGGGCGCTCTCCAACTCCTGCCCAAGGACCCGTGACGATCCCCTCGCCTCTTCGGAAAGACACATTTGGGCGGTATCTTCGGCGGCAATTTTTTCATAATCCGCGACCGCCTCGCGGCAACGCTTGGCATCGCGGATCGGCCCCAGATTCTGGTGCGCCAGCATGCGGCAGTTGAGCCGTACCTCGCCCTGATTCAGTCCGCCGCGCCGGGCCATCAATTGGGCCACCCAATCGGCATCCCCGGCCGGGATTGCCACCGGCGGCGATGCGTCTTCCGCCGCCGCGACTGCTGCCGCGGCGCGGCCGGCGCGGCGCCCGAACACCAGGGACGCCGACAGCGCCGATCCGCCGATGCGGTTGCCGCCATGGATGCCGCCCGCCGTTTCGCCCGCCGCCCAGAGGCCGGCGACCGGCGTCTTGCCGTCGGCATCGATCTTCAGCCCGCCGAGCCAGGTGTGGCTGCCGGGCGCCACCTCCAACGGCGTTTTGGTAATATCGATGCCCCGGTGCAGGCAGGTTTTATAGACATGCGGAATCTGCTTTTCGATCAACGCCATCGGTACCTTGGTGGCATCCATGAAGATGCCGCCGGTCAGCGCCGCCCGGCCGGCGTGGATTTCACGGGCCATGGCCAGAATCACTTCGCTGCGCGTGCTGTGTTCCGCCGTTTCCGGATAGTAGCGTTTCAAAAATTCCTCGCCGTCCGAGTTGCGGAAGACGGCGCCGGCATTGATGAAGCCGGTGGGGTGCGGGGCGAAGCCGAACAATTCCTCCGGCGCGCAGCACATGGCCTGGAAATCGATCATCTCGATGCCCAACAGCGGGCAGCCGGCGCGGAACCCCATGGCGTAGCCGTCGCCGGTGACCTGCGGCGGGTTATCGTTGACGTAGAACAACCCGCTGCCGCCGCCGGTGGCCAGGATCACTTGCTTGGCAGCGTAGATCACCATCTCGCCGGCGCCGTAGTCAACGCCCCAGGCGCCGATCACCCTGCCGTCCTCGGTGATCAAATCGACAATTGCGGTGAGCGAATGTTTGAGAATGCGCCCATCGCCGCGCAGCCGGGCCGATAGCGCCTTGGTCAACATATTGCCGGTGGTGTCATAATGATGGACGGCGCGGGGCCGGGTATGGCCGGGAAAGGATTTGAGATCCAACCCGCCGTCGTCGCCGGTGACGAACGCGGCGCCCCAGGATTGTAGCTCGCGGACGATGGCGATGATATCCCGGGTCCAGACGGCGGCCAGCTCGGCATCGATCAGCTCACCGCCCTGCTCGAGAATCTCGGCGAGATGCTGTTCCGGGCTGTCGCCCTTGCCCATGGCGGCGGCGAATCCGCCCCGCGCCACGGTCGTCGTGCCCGAGGTGGCGCGGCCCTTGGAGGCCTGGATTACGGCGACACCAGCATCGGCGCATTCAAAGGCGGCCATGGTCGCCGCCGCGCCGCCGCCAACGATCAACACCTCACAGTCATGGTGCCGGGTCGGGATGGGCTCGGTCATGGCCGCACCATCATGGATAACAGTTTACCGGTGCAGGCATCGGCGAATTCATCATCGTTGATATGCAAATCATATTCCTCGACCGTACCATGGGTGAGGCCGGCCTTCACGGCCTCGGTGAAACAGCGATCGGTTTCCGGCTGGCGCCATTCGCCGATCTCATTGCCTTCCAGATCGTGGGTCTTGCGGATCACGTGCTGGCTGAAGCCCTGCAACGGGATCATGACGGCGACTGGGCCTTTGGCCCTATTCAGGCGTTCGGCGAACATCGCGCCGAGCGCGCTCATTTCGCCCGCATTGGTGCGCATCAACAGGTTCTCCGCATTGTATTGGTAAAACTCCCGGTCCCGGTAGCGTTCGGGGCATTCGCCCACCCACCAGTTGGTGTGATCGATGGCGCCGGGCGCCACCACCTGGGGCAGGCCAGCGGCGCCCGCCGATTGCAAACGCCCATCGCCCGCCGAATAGACCCCGCCGGTCAGCAGGTCGATCAGCTCCGAGGTGGTGAGGTCGATCACCCCGGCGAGGAGCCCCCGGGCCGCCAGTTTTTCCAGCGCCTTGCCGCCGGGGCCCGAGGCGTGGAAATGCATGACCTCGTAGCCTTCGCCCTCCAGGTGCTCGGTGACCCGGTCCACACATTTCTGCAGACCGCCGAAGGACGAGACGCCAATCAACGGCCGGGCGCCGTCATCGCGTCCGGCGCGCGCCTTATGGGCCTCGGCCATGCCGACCACGGCGCCGGCGGCGTTTTCCATGACCGCGCGCGTCACCCGGTTGAGGACGACATCGCCGATGGTCGGGAACATGGCGATATCGCTTTCCGCCACGTACCATTGCACCGCCGCCGTTGCCGCCACCGGCGTTATCATCACCTTAGGGAAAAGCGGCGGCAGGGCGCGCATCATGGCACAGAAGACGGTGGAGCCGTTCGCCCCGCCAACGCCGATTACGCCATCGATGCCGCCGGCCTCATACCTGTCCAGCAGCGCCCTTGTGGCGCCGGCGATCATGGTCTCGGCGGCTTTTGAACGCCCCATTTCGGCCAGGGCGTCCCAGTTGGTGCCGGAGAGTTCGGCCAATTCGCGGCCGCCAAGATCGGCGCCTTCGATATTATGAGGGCGCAGCGACGGATCGACCAGCCAGGTTTCCGCCCCAAGACCCTGTAAAACTTCGCACAGGAAGCGGGCGGCGGCGTCCTTGGAGTCGAGGGTGACGAGGACGGCGATGCGGAGGCCCGGTCTGATGGTTTCATCCATGGTGCGGTCAACTCCCGTCCGGCACACGGACGCTTTTGAAGGATGCGGCCGCCTTGGGTACAGATTCCTCGATCGGGAAACGCTCCGCGGAGGAACCGCCCACATAACCGTCGAGGCGCGGCTCGGCCTCCAAAAATCGGGCGAAATCGGCGGGTGTTTCGATCGACCCGCCGTGGCAGGTCACGATCAAACCGCCATGCTTTGCGGCCAGGGCATCGAAAATTTCGGCGGCGCGCTGGATGGCGGCTTCATCTTCCATCACCGTTTGCGAGCCGATGGTGCCGCCCGAGGAATTACCAAAATGCACGATGATGTTGTCGATACCGGCCTCGGCCATGGCAAGCGCCTCCCCCGCCGAGGTGCAGAAAGCCTTGGTGAAAATGCCACTGGACGATGCATAACCCAGCACGTCGACTTCTTTGGCATAACCCAGGCCGGTTTCTTCCAGATCGTTCCGGAATTTTCCGTCGATCAGGGCCACCGTCGGGCAGTTCATGATACCGTCAAAACCGGTGGCCACCAGCCGATCGACGAAGCGGCGCATGTCGCGGGTCGGATCGACACCCAGGATGCCGGCGATGACCGGGCACTCGGACACAACATTTATCAGCGACCGTTCGCCAAGGTCCAATGTGATGGCATTGGCATCTCCGATGGGCAGGTAGCCGGCCATGGAGGACAGCCCCTGCATGCGGAAATAAGCAAGGCTGTGGGTGGTCACCATATCGGCGCCGCCACGCGCCGCCATCTTGGCGGTAATGCCGGTTCCGCAAAGGGCGTCATAAACCACGCGGCCCGCGGCACGCTCGGCGGCCAAGCGCGCATTGATCGCGTCCCGATCAAATTTTCCTTGGAATATGACGGTCATCTCCGGCCCCACGGGCTCAGGATTGAGCCCTCGGTTCCACCATAATGAATGCGCTATAGTCTTGCAAAGGCCGCGGCTTCTAGAGGTGAGCGGCGTCGATCGGATCGGGATTTTGGAGGAGAAAACCCATGCGCCTAGAGAACAAAACCGCCATCGTCACCGGCGCCGCCGGTGGTATCGGCAGCGCCGTCTGCCACGCTTTCGCCGCCGAGGGCGCCAACCTCGTCTGCGCCGATATCAACGCAGCGGCGCTGAACGAAACCGTCGCCGCCATCACCGGCGCCGGCGGCGCGGCGATCGGCGTCGCCGGCGACGCGGCGGAGGAAGCCCACGCGCGGCAATTGGCGGATGCGGCGAAAAGCCAATTCGGCGGCGTCTCGGCCGTCGTCACCAGCGCCATCATGGATGTGCCCTACCTGCCGGTTACCGAATTATCCGTCGAAGACTGGAAGCGCTCCCTGGACGTCAACCTCACCGGCGTGTTCCTGTTGTTGAAACATGCCATACCGGTAATGGCGGCGGCGGGCGGCGGCTCGATCATCCTGGTGGCTTCGCAGTTGGCGCGGGCGCCGAAGCCGGGGCGCGCCTGGTATGCCAGCCAAAAGGGCGCGCTCCTGAGCCTCGCCAA